>NZ_QKSL01000006.1:0-185240 GCF_003234615.1 Curtobacterium sp. MCPF17_001 | reverse complement strand
GACCGTGACGACCTGGGTGTCGGCCGCTCCGGTGCCCTCGCCGACGCCCACCACCCCGGCACCGACAGCGCCCGCTGGCACGCCCGCCGGCACGACCCCGACCGACAGCCCGACCACCGCAGGCGTGGTCTCCGGCAACGGCCGGACCCCGACCGGAACGCTGGCCTTCACCGGAAGTGACCCGACGGTTCCGCTCGGCATCGCCGGCGTGCTGCTGGCCGCGGGCATCAGTCTGACCGTCGTCGCCCGTCGTCGTCGCGCAGCCCGCGTCTGAGCCACACCACCCGCACCACACACGGCACCGCTCGTCTCCGGGCGGGCGGTGCCGTGTGCTGTCCGCCGTGGTCGTGGGTGCCGCCCGGCGGCACGCGCCCGTGAACCGGTCCAGCGCCTCCCGGCTAGTGTCCGGGCCATGGCCGTCACCGAGATCTGGCTCGTCCGTCACGGCGAGTCCACCGCGAACGTCGCAGCAGCCGAGGCCGAGGCCGCGGGCGCCGACGTCATCGAGGTCGACCACCGGGACGCCGACGTCCCGCTGAGCCCCCTCGGCGAGGAGCAGTCCCGGGCGCTCGGTGCCGAACTCGCCGATCGCGGGGTCGACGACGTGCCCGTCGTGCTCTGGGTCTCGCCCTACCGTCGAGCGCAGCAGACGATCGGCATCGCGCTCGAGGCCGGCGGCCTCACCGAACCCCCGCGCCGCGTCGACGAACGGCTGCGTGACCGGGAACTCGGCGTCCTCGACCGGCTGACCCGCACCGGGTCCGCGAACCTGCACCCCGACGAGGAGCAGCGTCGCCAGTGGCTCGGCAAGTACTACCACCGGCCGGCCGGTGGCGAGTCCTGGGTCGACGTGATGCTCCGACTGCGCACGCTCTTCGCCGACGTCGACCGCATCGAGCACGCCGAGCGTCTCGTGATCGCCG
Organism: Curtobacterium sp. MCPF17_001; assembly: GCF_003234615.1. Taxonomy (NCBI): domain Bacteria; kingdom Bacillati; phylum Actinomycetota; class Actinomycetes; order Micrococcales; family Microbacteriaceae; genus Curtobacterium; species Curtobacterium sp. MCPF17_001. The sequence goes on along the minus strand of NZ_QKSL01000006.1, from coordinate 184,317 downwards.
CCCACGACGCCGTCGTCATGCTCGCCATCGCCGTCGGCCTGGACCTCGACGAACCCGAACTGATGGCCTTCGCGGAGGACCACACCGTCGCGAACGCCTCGCTCACCCGACTCCGCCGCGACGCACTCGGTGCCCCGTGGACGCTCGAGGAGTTCTCCGGCACCGGACACCTCGACGAGGACCCGGACGCGGCCGTCACCGAACACGAAGGCCGGAAGGACGACGCCCGTGTCTGAGCCCATCCCCGTCACCCCGAACCTGCTCCGTGAGTGGTCCCTGCCGGAGGTCGGCGGCAGCAAGTACGGCCGCGGCCAGGTGCTCGTCGTCGGTGGCGCCGCGAAGACCCCCGGCGCGGCGATGCTGTCCGCGACCGCAGCCCTCCGTGTCGGCGGTGGACGCCTGACGCTCGCCGTCGCGGGCAGCGTCGCACCACACGTCGCCGTCGCCCTGCCCGAGTCGGGCGTGCAGCCCCTCGCCGAGGACGAGGGCGGCCACGTGGCCGTCGGCGCGATCCAGAGCCTGACGGACGACCTGGCAGCCGCCGACGCGGTGCTCGTCGGCCCGGGGCTCGACGAACCCGAGGGGAGCCGCGACCTCGTCGCCGGACTCGCCGCGGCCGTCGGCGACGAGACGGTCGTCGTGCTCGACGCCTTCGCGCTCGGGGTCGCCGCAGACCTGGTGGACGAACTCGCCCCGCTGCGCGGCCGACTCGTGATGACGCCGAACTCCGGCGAGGCCGAACGACTGCTCGGCCGGGACTGCTCCGACGACCACACCGACGCGGCGGAGATCGCCGAGCGCTTCGGGGCGGTCGTCTCCCTCGGCGGGATCATCGCCGCCCCGGACGGTCGGGCCTGGGCGAAGGGCACCGGCGCCGGGGGTCTGGGGACCAGTGGCAGCGGGGACGTCCTCTCCGGTGCGATCACCGGTCTGCTCGCTCGCGGCGCCGACGTCGCGCAGGCCACGGTCTGGGCGACGCAGGTGCACGCCGCCGCGGGGGACCGACTGGCGGTGCAGGTCGGACCGATGGGCTACCTGGCGAGCGAACTGCTCGGCGAGATCCCACGCGTCCTGGTCGAGTTCGGCGCCTGAGGCGGCGTCCACCGCGTTGGCAGGTGGCGACGATGCTGGTACCGTTCCAAGCAGGAGATCGGTGCAGGCCGCTTCCGGATCACGACCGGAATCCCCACAGAAACGCGGAGACCCAGGTGCAAGTCCTGGCACGTAGCTCAACGAGTAGAGCCCCGTTTTGCCTTCAGCCGTCGCGGCGACGAGCGAGTTCGGACTCGACCTCGGCGCGGGCGAGCCTGAGCGGCCCGTAGTGATGACGGGCGAACCCATGGCACTTCCGTAGCACCGTGGCAGCATGCCCCGCTTGCGGGTGCTCGGTCAGGGCGTCCTCGACCGCCTCACGGATCCAATGGTCTCGTGGAAGCCCGAGCTGCAGCAGACCGTTGCACGCTCGATCGATCGCCTTGGTGACGGCGAGCGCCAGCAGCATCTCCCCGTGGCCCAGTCGGAGTACGTCGCCCTTCGCCAGCCGTGTGGGATCGCTCCCCGAGGCCTTCGTCCAGGCCAGCACCGCGGCCGGGGAGAGGGCGGACACGGCGTCCACGAGACCCTGGTCCACCCGACCGCCGTCGTGGATGACCGCGTTCCGCATCCTGCGCAGGACCGCCAACTGTTCGAGAGGGAGGCCGTCGATGCGCGACCCGCACGCCTGCTGCAGTGCCTCGTGCTGCCCGGCCGACGGCGTCTCTCGAGCGCGTCGGCGTGAGACGAGCCCGGCGTCTGCAGCCATGCCCAGACAGGTCTTCAGGGAGTCCTCGTGGAGCGCAAGGACGTAGGCGATGCTCATCGCGCCGAGGTGGACGTCGGCCTCGGCGAGGATGTCGCTCGCTGCCTCGGCCGTGAGGTTGAAGCGGCGGATGTGCGGCACGTTCGGGTACACCTCGGGCAGGAGCCGGTCAGAACCGCGGTTCAGCTGGAGGAGGTGGTTCGAGAGCTGTGCGCCTGCGAGGAGCCCCATGAGGGCGTTGCTGGCTTCGACTCGGAGGGCTTCGTAGCGGCGGTAGGCGCGGAAACGGACCACCCCGAGCGGTACTGGCATGTGGTACATCATGCCAGTCGACCCAGTCACCCGCGGAGCGACTCCACGGCCTTCGCGACCCGCCGCGCGCGGGTCTCCGGCGCCTTCGCCTGCGTCACCGGGTCGACGAGCGCCCGCTGCCGTGACGCCGACAGCGTGTCGAACGCGGCGCGGACCCCGGCGGCTGTGAGCGCCTGGTCCAGGTCGTCCGCCACGTCCACGGTCCGCGGCAGGGTGTCCACCTCGAGCGACACCGCCACGGTCTGCCCAGCGACGATGCCCGAGGCCGTCCGGTGCTCCGCGGACAGCGGGACGAGGGCCTGTCCGCCCATCACGCCGACCGTCGAGCGGTAGGTGTAGCCACCGTCGATGGTGACCACGACGGCCGGGCGCCCGCCGGAGCCCAGCGCCTCGATCACCTCGGGCGGGACGGGCAGGCCGGTGGCGTTGACCCGCGCCTGCAGGACGGTCGTCGTGAACTCCATGCGGGCCTCCCGGCTGCTCGATCACCGGCGGACCGAGATCACGCAGAACCGTACAGGCGCACGCGCTGTTCTGCCACCGTTCACCGTTCGAGCACGGACCGGAAACCGGCCGCGTCCACGATCGTCCCGACCGGCGCTCCCAGCCGGACCGGCCCGACGGGTCGGACCCGAACACGGAAGGCTTCCCCGTGCAGTACAAGCGCACCCTCACCGGCCTGGCATTCGCCGCAGCGGCCGTCGTCACCCTCGCCGGTTGCTCGGCCACGAGCTCCGCCTCGACGAGCAGCGGCGACGCGAGCTGGAAGACCGCCACGAGCGCCGAGGGCGCCGGCGGCATGGACGCCCTGGTGAAGGCCGCGAAGGCGGAGGGGCAGCTCAACGTCATCGCGCTGCCGCCGAGCTGGGCGAACTACGGCAAGATCATCGACGGCTTCACGGAGAAGTACGGCATCAAGATCAACTCCGCGAACCCGAACGGGTCGAGCGCTGACGAGGTCGCCGCCGTGAAGTCGCAAAAGGGCCAGTCGACGGCTCCGGACGTCCTCGACCTCGGCAACGCGGTCCTGCAGCAGAACCTCGGCCTGCTGACGGACTACAAGGTCGCGAACTGGAGCGACATCCCCACGGACCTCAAGGACAAGGACGGCGCCTGGACCCGTGACTACACGGGCCTGATGTCGATCGGGTACGACTCGTCGAAGATCGAGGACGCCCCGAAGGACCTGAGCGACCTGCTCGGCGCCGAGTACAAGGGCAAGGTCTCGATCGCCGGCGACCCCACCCAGGCGAACCAGGCCGCCAGCGCGGTGTACCTCGCGGCGCTCGAGAACGGCGGATCGGCCGACGACATCACGAAGGGCGTCGACTTCTTCGGCAAGCTCAAGCAGGCCGGCAACTTCCAGAACGTGTTGCCGTCGCAGGCCACGGTCGCCTCGGGTGAGACCCCCGTCGTCGTCCAGTGGTCCTACAACAACCTGGCCTGGGGCCCGGCAGCCGGCGCGAGCGGCAACGAGCACTGGAAGACCGTCGTCCCCGAGGGGCAGGCGCTCAGCTCGTACTACTCGCAGGCGATCAACAAGGACGCCCCGCACCCCGCGGCCGCCCGCCTGTGGCAGGAGTACATCGCCAGCCCCGACGCCCAGAACCTGTACCTGCAGGCCGGAGCGTTCCCGTCCACCCTCGCCGCGCTCCAGGAGTCGGGCAAGGTCGACGAGGACGCGCTGCAGGCCGCCGGTGGCGCACCGAAGAACTCGGTCGAGCTGACCGACGCGCAGGTGACCGCGGCCGCGAAGGTCCTGGCGGCCGAGTGGTCGTCCACGATGGGCTCCTGAGCAGCATGACCACCGCATCGGCCCCCGGCACCGCGGGGGTGCCCGCCGCCGGGGTCCCGGCCGCGACGCTCGTCACGAGCGAGCAGGCGACCGCGACCCGCGCGGGCACGCAGGCCGATGCCGCCGCCCGCCGCGGCGCCGGACCCCGTGTCCGGCGCCGCGGCGGCGTCGCGTGGCTCGGCCTCACCCCGTTCGCGGCGTACGTGCTGCTCTTCCTCGCCGTGCCGGCGCTGATCGCCGTCGGTTCCGGGTTCTTCGACGCGTCGGGCCACCCGACGCTCGCGAACCTGGCCGCGCTCGGCGACCCCAGCGTGCTGCGGGCCTTCGGTGGCTCGTTCGGGCTGTCCGCGGCCTCGGCCGTGATCGGGGCGGTGGTCGGGGCGCTCGTGTGCTGGGCGCTCGCCGCGCTCCGGCCGGACGGCATCGTCCGGTCGATGATCGACTCCGCCGCCAGCGTGCTGGCCCAGTTCGGCGGTGTGATGCTCGCCTTCGCGTTCATCGCGACGATCGGCACGCAGGGACTGGTTACGGCGTGGCTGGTGTCCACCTTCCACTGGGACCTCAACGCCGACGGCGCCTTCCTCTACACGGTGCCCGGCCTGGTGATCCCCTACGTGTACTTCCAGGTACCGCTCATGGTCCTCACCTTCATGCCCGCACTCGAGGGCGTCAAGACGCAGTGGGGCGAGGCCGCGGCGACGCTCGGAGCATCGCGCGCCACCTACTGGCGTCGCGTGGCGCTGCCCGTGCTCGCGCCGGCGTTCTGGGGATCGCTGCTGCTGCTGTTCGCGAACGGGTTCTCGTCGTTCGCGACGGCGGCTGCGCTCATCTCGCAGGGCGGCATCGTCCCGCTGACGATCCGCGCGCAGCTCACCAGCGAGACGATCATCGGCCTGCAGAACGTCGCGGGGGTCCTGGCCCTCGGCATGGTCGTCGTGATGGCGGTCGTGATGACGGCGTACTCGCTGCTGCAGCGTCGCGCCGCCCGGTGGCAGCGGTGAGCGCGGGAGCGCCGGCCCGTCCGGCAGGCCCGGCCCGTCCGGCAGGCCCGGCCCGTCCGGCACGTCCGGCACGTTCCGCTCGGACGGGAGGCCCGTCCCGCGTCCCACAGTTCGGTGCAGCCCCGTCACGGGGCACCGCCGCGATCGTCCTGGTCGTCGTCGGACTCATCTTCGCGGTGCCGCTGGTCGCGCTGCTGCAGTTCACGTTCCGGCAGGGCACCGACGGCAGCCTGACCACGGCGCACTACACGGCCCTCGCCGACCCGGCGAACGCGGGCACCTACCAGCCGGTGTTCGACGGCCTCGGCGCCTCGCTCCTGATCGCGGTCATCGCGGTCGCGATCGTCCTGCTCGTGCTGCTGCCCGCGCAGGTCATCACCGCCCTGCACCACCCGCGGCTCCGACGCATCCTCGAGTTCGTCTGCCTGGTGCCGATCACCGTGCCGGTCGTCGTGCTCGTCGTCGGGTTCGTGCCCGTCTACCAGGTCGTCGCCCAGGTGTTCGGGTCCGGCGCCTGGACGCTGTCCTTCGCCATCGGCATCATCGCGCTGCCGTTCGCCTTCCGTCCGATCTCCGCCGCGATCACGTCGATGGACCTGATCACCCTGACCGAGGCCGCCCGCTCCCTCGGGGCGTCGTGGTGGACGGTGACGTGGCGGGTGCTCCTGCCGAACCTGCGGCGGGGGATCCTCGCCGCGTGCTTCCTCACGATCACGGTCGTCCTGGGCGAGTACACCCTGGCGTCGTTCCTCTCCCGCACCACCTTCCAGACGGCACTGCTCCTCGTGCAGGGGACCGACCCGTACGTCGCGGCGATCTTCTCGCTCGGCGCGCTGGTGTTCGGCTTCCTGCTGCTCGTCGCCATCGGCCGGATCGGTCGGCGCCGCACGCGTGTCCGTCGTCCCCACCGCAAGGACCCCGCATGACCACCACTGCACCCGCCGCCCTCGCGTCCCTGTCGGGCACCGGCGCCGTCGTCGAACTCGAGGCGGTCGAGAAGCGCTACGGCGCCCACCGGGCACTCGCCGGGTTGTCGCTGCGCGTCGAGCCGGGGGAGTTCGTGTCGCTCCTCGGCCCCTCCGGCTGCGGCAAGACGACCGCGTTGCGCGCGCTCGCCGGGCTCGAGGCGATCGACGCCGGTGCCATCCGCATCGACGGCGAGGACGTGGCGAACACCCCCGCGAACAAGCGCGACATGGGGATGGTCTTCCAGCAGTACTCGCTGTTCCCGCACATGACCGTGCGGCAGAACGTGGCGTTCGGCCTCGAGATGCGCAGGGTGCCGTCGTCCGAGCGGAAGTCCCGGGTCGTCGACGCGCTCGACATGGTGCACCTCGCCGACTTCGCCGATCGGTTCCCGCACCAGCTCTCCGGTGGGCAGCAGCAGCGCGTGGCACTCGCCCGCGCGCTCGTCACCCGCCCCCGCGTGCTGCTCCTCGACGAGCCGCTGTCCGCCCTCGACGCCAAGGTGCGGGTGTCCCTCCGCGAGGAAATCCGCCGTATCCAGTCCGACCTCGGCATCACCACGGTCTTCGTCACGCACGACCAAGAGGAGGCGCTCGCCGTGTCCGACCGGATCGCGGTGATGAACGCGGGCGACATCGAGCAGATCGGGACGCCCGAGGAGCTCTACCGCTCCCCGTCGTCGGCGTTCACGGCGGACTTCGTCGGGCAGTCGAACCGACTCGGCGGTGACCTGCGCGGCGGCGACGTGTTCGTCTACGGTTTCCGGGTCCCCGCACTCGACCTCACCGTGGCGGACGGTCCCGTGCTCGCCTACGTCCGACCGGAGGACATCGCGTTCGCTCCCGAGGGCGTCACCGGCACCGTCGTCTCCTCGAGCTTCCTCGGCTCGATCCGGCGCACCACGGTCCGGCTCGACGACGACACCATCGTCACGGTCCAGCACGAGGTCGGCGACCGACGCGCGTCCGGTGACCCCGTGGCGGTCCGGCTGCTCGGCGCTCCGGTGGCGGTGGCACCCGTCTCCTGATCGCAGCCGTCTCCTGACTGCAGGGGACGCGGCGCGGGTGGGGCGTGCCTCCCGTCCGGTCAGCGCTCGAAGCGCGCCGCGACCTCGTCCGCCAGGACCGCGTCGACCCGTCGGCGCATGTTCTCGGGCATGTCCGGGAGGCTCGTGACCGGTGCCCAGAACGCCTCGGTGTTCTCGCCGTCGGCCGGGTACGGGTCCCCCGACACCCAGCGGCAGGCGAAGACGAGGTCCATGTACTGCGCCCGGTCGCCGTTCGGGTAGGTCATCGGTTCGAGCGTCTGCACCCACGCGAGGCGCTCGGCGACGGCGACGACGTCGGCCTCCTCGAGGACCTCGCGCTCGGCGGCCACGGCGGGTTCCTCACCGGGATCCACGATGCCGGTGACCGGGGTGAGCGCGCCGTTGTCGGCGCGGCGGACGACGAGGAGTTCGCGGTCGTCGCCGTCGCCGCGGGTGACGACCGCGGTGACGCCGGTGAGCCAGAGCAGCTCGGTGCCGACCTTCTCGCGCAGGGACAGGACGAAGTCGGGGGTGGGCATGCCGCCACGCTACCGGGGTCGCCCGGAGCGTCCGACCCCTGTCGCGCACTGGTCATGACCAGTAGGCTGACGGCGTGGAGATCATCATCCTGCCCACTCCGGCGGAGGTCGGTCGCGTCGCCGCGGCCAAGATCGCGTCGGTCGTCACGGAGAAGCCGTCCGCGGTCGTCGGACTCGCCACGGGGTCGAGCCCCGAGGGCATCTACGCCGACCTGCGTCGTCGTGTCGAGGCCGGCGAGCTGTCGTTCGCGCAGGCCCGCGGGTTCGCGCTCGACGAGTACGTCGGCATCCCGCTCGAACACCCGGAGTCGTACGCCAGCGTCATCGCCCGCGACGTCGTCGGGCCACTCGGCTTCGACCCGACCCGGGTCCGGGTGCCGGACGGCCGTGCCGGGGACCTGGCGTTCGCCGCGAAGGAGTACGACGCCGCGATCCGGGCCGCCGGTGGGGTCGACGTGCAGATCCTCGGCATCGGCGCGAACGGGCACATCGGGTTCAACGAGCCGACGTCCTCGTTCGCGTCCCGGACCCGCATCAAGACCCTCGCGCCGTCCACACGCGAGGCGAACGCCCGGTTCTTCGACTCGCCCGACCAGGTGCCGACGCACTGCATGACGCAGGGGCTCGGCACGATCCTCGAGGCCCGCGAGCTCGTCCTCGTCGCGCAGGGTGCGGCGAAGGCGGATGCGGTCGCCGCCGCGGTCGAGGGGCCGCTGAGCTCCTTCGTCCCGGGCTCCGCGCTGCAGCTGCACGAGCACGCCACGGTCGTCGTCGACGAAGAGGCCGCCGCGGGCCTCCGTCTCGCCGACTACTACCGCTACACGTACGCGAACAAGCCGTCCTGGCAGCGCTTCGAGTAGCCCCCCCCCCCCGCAAAACGCAACGTCGGCGGTTCCTCGCAGCGGTGTTCCGTTGCGTGCAGCCGCCGACGTTGCGTTCCGCGGGGGTCAGACGGCGGCAGCCAGGCGGGACAGCCCCTCGCGCAGGCTCTCCTCGGAGCAGCCGAAGTTCAGCCGGGCGTGCCCGATGCCCTGCCGTCCGAAGTCGCGACCGTTCGACAGCGCCACCTTCGCCTCGTCCACCAGCCGGAGGGCCGGGTCGTCGCCCCACGGCAGCGCCCGGAGGTCGAGCCACGCCAGGTACGACGCCTGCGGCTGTCGGTAGCCGGCACCGGGCAGCGCTGTCCCGAGCTCCTCGGCCAGGATCCGCCGGTTCGCCTGCAGTTCCGCCAGCAGTGACGCCAGCCAGGGACCGCCCTCGGAGAACGCGGCGACGCTCGCGGTGTAGCCGAGGATCCCGGTGCGCTCGACGACCTCGGTCGGCATCCCGTCGAACCACGTCCGGGCCCGGTCGGAGCCCCCGATCATGAGCGCGCACTTGGTGCCGGCCAGGTTCCACGCCTTGCTCGCACTGGTCAGGGCGACGCCGACGGCCGCGGCCTCGAGGCAGGAGTCGAGGAACGGCGTGAAGGTCGCATCGGCGTGGACGAGCGGCGCGTGGATCTCGTCGGAGACCACCACCGCGTCCCACTCCGTGGCGAGCCGTGCCAGTGCGGCGAGGGACTCGCGGTCGTGCACGAGCCCGAGGGGGTTGTGCGGGTTGCAGAGCAGCACCGTGCGGGCACCCTCGGCGAACGCCTGCCGCACCCCGTCCAGGTCCATCCGCCAGCCCGCCGTGGTGCTGTAGGGGTCAGCGGTGCCCGACGGTGCCAGGAGCGGGACCTCGGTCACCGAGCCGCCGGCCTCGGTGACGTACTCCCAGAACGGCGCGTAGACCGGGGGCATCACGACGACCTGGTCGCCCGGCTCGATGACCCGCCGCAGGGTCTCGACCGCGGCGACCGACACGTCCGTGGTCGTCCGGACGAGGTCCGGGTCGACCTGCCAGTCCCACCGGTCGGCCGCGAAGTCCGCGAACGCCTCCGGGAGCGCGCGGCCGTGCCCCACGTAGCCGGTGTCGCCGTCGGTGACGGCTCGGACCAGGGCGTCCCGCACCGGTTCGGCGAGGGCGCAGTCCATCTCGGCGACGAACATCGGCAGCACCTCCGGCGGGTAGGCCGTGTACTTCTCGCTCGTGCGGGTTCGGGAGGCATCGAACACGGAGACCATGACGCTCATGCTGGTCATCCTCGCAGGGGACGCAGCCCGGTGAGCAGGATCTCGACGTACCGGTCCGGATCCGCGACGGTGACCCCGCCCGCGGTGGCTGCCTCCCGCATCCCGCAGACCAGGCGGCGGACGTCGTCCGGTCCGACGTCGCCGCGGACGACACCGGCGGCGGCACCTCGTTCGAGCAGTTCCCCGACAGCGGCGACGAGGTCCCCGGCCAGCGCCATCGTGTCCGCGCACGAGAACCGCCCGCTCGTCAGCAGGTCCCCGAGCGCTGCGTCGTCGACCAGTCCCCGGAAGGCCTCGGTCACGACCCCGCGGACGGCCGCGTCGACGTCCGGGAGCACGACCGCGTCGCGCACCCGGTCGAGCATCGCCTCGAAGGCGTCGATCGCGAGCGCCTCCAGCAGGTGCTGCTGGGTGGGGAAGTGCCGGTAGGCGGTGCCCACGCCGACACCGGCCTCCCGCGCGACCGCGTTGAGCTGCGTGGACTCGCCCCGCTCGAGGTGCTCCCGCGCGACTGAGAGCAGGGCCGCGCGGTTGCGCAAGGCGTCCGCGCGCAGGGAGTCCGGACGAGCGAGGTCGGTCATGTGGACAGTGTATCCGCTTGTGCTACCGTTCCGGATAGATCATCCGTTTTGACCGAGCAAGCGACCGACCAGGAGCCCCCCCCATGCAGTCCTTCGACTGGGAACCCGACCAGATGCCGGACCAACACGGCAGGACCGTCGTCGTCACCGGCGCGACCGGTGGCCTCGGCCTCGCCGTCGCCACCCGGCTCGCCGCCGCAGGAGCGCGCGTCGTCGCCGGGGTCCGCGACCTCGACAAGGCGGCCCGCGTCCTGCCCTCCGGCCTGGAGGCCCGGCTCGTCGACACCGCGTCCGTCGCGTCCGTCACGGCGTTCGCCCGGCACCTCGCCGAGGACGGCATCGTCGTCGATGCCCTGGTCAACAACGCGGGGGTCTCCGCGCCCGCCTTCGCGCTCGGCGTAGACGGGGTCGAGCGGACCTGGGCCACGAACGTCGTGGGACCGGCGGCGCTCGCCGACGCGATGTTGCCCGTGCTCGGCGGTCCGTCGCCGCGCGTGGTCCTGGTCGGCTCGAACTTCTCGCAGCGGACCTCCCGCGTGCCGGACCTCGATGCCGTGGGGGATGCGGCCGCCTACCGCCAGCTCCCGGTGTACGTCGCCTCGAAGACCGCGGCGGCCGCCCTCGCGGTGGACCTCGGGGAGCGGCTGCGGGCATCGGGCTCCCCGGTCCGGTCGGTGATCGCGCACCCGGGCGTCGCCGCCACGGGCATGAACGGCCAGACGGAGACCCTCCGCGCGCGGCTCGGGGGAGCGGTGGCACGGCTGTTCGCCCGCACGCCCGACGACGGCGCGCGCTCGATCCTCTGGGCCGCGACGGCTCCCGACGTCGAGGAGGGCTCCTTCGTCGGCCCCGGCCTCAGCCGTTCCGACCGCCGACTGCACGTCGTCCCGGTCCGTGGCGCCGCCGCCGACCCGGCCTTCCGGTCACGCGTGCGCACATCGGTCGAACAGGCCGTCGACCGCACCCGCGCCTGACAGCGGATCGACGTGAGCGCGGAGCGGACCCTGCCTGGACGTGAACACCGGGCGACCGCTCGGTGACCCGGCGCACGTCCCTCGTCCGAGGGGGCTAGCGTCGCGGACGTGACCAGTCCTCGCGTGCACCGTCGCCCGCTCCTCCGTCCGTTCCCGCTCGCCGCGGCCGCCACGATCGCCGCGCTGCTCGGCACGGGGGTGGTCGCCTCCCCGGCTACGGCGGCCCCCGCGACCAGCCCGGCGGGGGCGACCACGGCCTCCCGGCCGGTCACCGACCCCGCAGCATCGGTCGACCCGTTCATCGGGACCAGCCACGACGGCAACACCTGGCCGGGCGCGACCGCCCCGTTCGGGATGCTGCAGTGGAGCCCGACCGGAACGAAGGGCGACCAGACCTCGACCCCGGTCGCGAACGGCTACTCCTACGACGTCAACCGCCTGCGCGGCTTCAGCCTGACGCACCTCAACGGCGCCGGCTGTGCACCCGGCGCCGCCGGCGACGTGCCGATCATGCCGATCACCACGGCGGTCACGACCTCGCCCTCGGCGGACTCGACCGACGCCGTCTACGCCGCGGGCTACTCCCACGACCAGGAGTCCGCGAGCCCCGGCCGCTACGGCGTCCAGCTCGACAACGGCGTCCGCACCGACCTCGCGGTCACCACGCGTGCCGGCATCGGCGAGTTCGCCTTCCCCGCCGGCAAGGACGCGAACCTGCTGTTCCGCACCTCGAACTCGATCAACGGCAGCGAAGCCGCCGACACCCGCGTCGACGCCCGGACCCGCACGGTGAGCGGCAGCGTCCTGACCGGCGGCTTCTGCAGCCGTCGCGGCAACGGCGGCGGCGCGACCAACCCGGACCGTCGCAGCTACTACCGCCTCTACTTCACCGCCACCTTCGACCGCGACTTCACGAGCACCGGCACCTGGAAGGACGGCACCGTCCAGCCGGGAGGCACGCGCGCCTCCGGCGGGGAGGGCTACCTGACCGGGGCCGACCGTGCCGGACGCGGCTCCGGTGCATGGGTCGGGTTCGACGCGCGTCGCGGTGCCACCGTGCACGCGAAGATCGGCATCTCGTACGTCAGCGCCGCGGGTGCGGTCGCGAACCGCGATGCCGAGGTGCAGCGGCACGCGACGGTCGCCAGTGTGGCGGCGGGGACACGGGCCTCCTGGAACCGCGAACTGTCCCGCATCCGGGTCGGCGGCGGCACGGCTGACCGGACCACGCAGCTGTACACGTCGGTGTACCACGCGCTCATGCAGCCGAACACGCTGAACGACCGCGACGGTCGGTACCTCGGGCCGGACATGCGCGTGCACCGCATCGACCGTGGGCACGCGGCGGTCTACGGCACGTACTCCGGGTGGGACCAGTACCGGGCGCAGATCCAGCTGCTCGCCCTGCTCCGACCGGACGTCGCCGGGGACATGGCCCAGTCGATGCTGCGGTTCGCCCAGCAGAACGGCGGCATCTGGGACCGGTGGCTGCACCTCGGTGCCCCGACCCACGTGATGACCGGTGACCCCTCGGCCGCGACGCTCGCCACCTGGTACGCGATGGGCGTCCGGAACTTCGACGTCCAAGCCGCGTACCAGTCGCTCAAACGGCAGGCGACGGTGGAGAACGCGGACGCCGAGAGCGACATCGGCTGCCCGGGGCAGTGCCTCGCGCAACGACCGGCACTCGACGAGTACCTGCAGCGGCAGTACGCCGCGAACGACGACTGCTCGTGCTGGGGCGGGGCCGCCGAGACGCTCGAGGACTCGATCTCGGACAGCGCACTCGGCTCCTGGGCGGGATCCATGGGGCTGCGCTCCGACGCCCGGATGTTCGCAGAACGCGGGACGTACTGGAAGAACACGTTCAACGCGGCCGTCGGGTACCAGGCGGCACGCCAGGCCGACGGGACGTGGACGCCCGGGTGGTCACCGTCCACCGGGACCGGCTTCGCGCAGGGGACCAGCGCGCAGTACACGTGGCTCGTGCCGCAGGACGTCAGCGGGCTGTCCGCTGCGCTCGGTGGCGACGCTGCCGCGGTGGCCCGACTCGACGCGTTCTTCCACGACGCCGCGGGGAACTTCGCGGTGACCGGCGGCGACGCGACGAAGTTCGACCCGACGAACGAGCCCGACATCCACACACCGTGGATGTACAACGCGCTCGGACAGCCGTGGAAGACGCAGGAGACCGTGCGCCGTGTCGTCGACGACGCCTACAGCACCGGGCCCGGCGGGCTGCCGGGGAACGACGACCTCGGGACGATGAGCGCCTGGTACGTCTTCGCCTCGATCGGACTCTTCCCGCAGACGCCGGGCCGTGCCGAGATGCTCATCGGCAGCCCGACGTTCAGCACGGTCGACATCCGGCGGTCGAGCGGCCAGCGGATCGTCATCCGGTCCTCGGGCACCGAGCAGTACGTGCAGGGCGCACGGCTCGACGGTCGGACCCTGACGAAGTCGTGGGTGCCGTCGTCCTTCGTGAACCGGGGTGGCAGGCTGTCGCTCCGGGTCGGGAGCACTCCGGACACGGAGTGGGCGACCGCGCCGCGGGACCGGCCGCAGGACCGGTAGGCGCCTCCGGGAGTCGAGGCGCGTCGTTCCTCCGCCCGCCACTAGTGTTCGTGGCATGCAGCGTCGTCGTCCCATCGCCCTCGTCGGCATGATCCTGCTCGCCTGCGGGCTCGTGATGGTCGTGGTCGGCGGGTTCAGCAACGCGGCCGGTCCGGCGGGCGACGCGGACATCGGTGCGGGCGCGCTGATGCTGGGCGGGACGGTCGTCGGCGCGGTCGGACTCGTCGTGTGGGCAGTGCAGGGTGTCCTCGCGCAGCGCCGCGGGACCCGCGACCAGGGCCGCTAGCACGGAGCCCCCGGTGGCGACTGGTCGCTCGTCGTCGCCCTCGCGGACCGGCCGGTCCGGAGCCCCGTCGAGCTACGGGACGACCACGAGCTTCCCGACCGTGTGACCGCCCTCCGCTGCCCGGTGCGCGGCAGCAGCCTCGTCCAGTGCGTACCGGCGCTCGATCTGCAGTGTGGACCCGGGGAGCGCCGCGGCTCCCGGCTCGACGCCTCGCTGGCAGCTGCGCCCGCGCACCTGGCCGCCGGGCACTGACGTCCGGGCGGACGGGCGGACGGGCGGATGGGCGGACGGTCGGATGTCGGACTATCGGACGGTGGGCCGGTCGACTCAGGCGTCCATTGCGGGCGACGAGGGCATGTCGGCGAGCAACTCGCGGACGCGCGGGACGACCGTGCTGCCGTACAGCTCGACGGACCGCAGGCGCGACCGCATCGACTGGGCACCCGAGGTGTAGATCATGTCGAAGCGCCCGACGCCCATCGTGTGCACGCTGCGTGCGATCCGCTGGGCGACGGTCTCGGCGGACCCGACGTACATCGACCCGGACTCGACCTCGCGGTCGAACTCGGCGCGGGTCACCGGCGGCCAGCCACGGAGCGCGCCGATGCGGTCCCGCACCACCTTGTAGTGCGGGAACCACGCTTCCCGGGCCTCGTCGTCGGTGTCCGCGACGAATCCGGGGGAGTGCATCCCGACCGGGTGCCGCGGTGTCCCGAACTGCTCGGTCGCGCGGCGGTAGAGGTCGAGGAACGGCGCGAAGCGCTCGGGCTGGCCGCCGATGATCGCGAGCATGAGCGGGAAGCCGTACCGCGCGGTCCGCACGACCGACTCCGGGGATCCGCCCACGCCGACCCAGGTCGTCAGGCCGTGCTCGGTCTTCGGGAACACGTCGGCGTCGACGAGCGGCGCTCGGGTCGTCCCGGACCAGGTGACGGGCGTCTCCCGCAGCAGTCGCGCGAACAGCTCGATCTTCTCCTCGAACAGCACGTCGTAGTCGGCCATGTCGTAGCCGAAGAGCGGGAACGACTCGGTGAAGGAGCCGCGCCCGAGGATCACCTCGGCCCGCCCGTTCGACAGGGCGTCGACGGTCGCGAACCGCTGGAACACCCGTACGGGGTCATCCGAGCTGAGGACCGTGACGCCGGAGCTGAGGCGGATGCGCTCCGTCGCCGTGGCCAGCCCCGCGAGCACCGTCTCCGGCGACGAGACCGAGTACTCCGGGCGGTGGTGCTCGCCCACGGTGAAGACGTCGACGCCGAGTTCGTCGGCCAGGACGGCTTCGTCGACGAGTTGCCGGATCGAACGGGCGTGACTGACCTGCACGCCGGTGTCGTCAGAGGGGACGTCACCGAACGTGTCGAGGCCGAAGATGATGTCGGGCATGGTCCCTCACGTGATTGACACATCAACCAAATGGTTGACGCGTCAATCATGTGACGGTACCGTCGCGTTGTCAACAGGAGGACGCACATGGGTGAACCGCAGGAGCAACGTGCCGGCAAGCGGTCGATGCGTGCGTCCGAGCTGGCGGTCTGGCGGGACTACGTCGAGACCTCCGAGCGCGTCAAGCGCACCCTGGCGGCCGCGTTCCAGGAGACCTCCGGGATCTCGCCCGGCGACTACTCGGTGATGCTGGCGCTGAGCGAGGCTCCCGACCGGACCCTGCGGTCGTCGGACCTCGCCGTGGTCGTGGGCTGGGAGCGGAGTCGGCTCTCGCACCACCTCCGGCGCATGGAGGCACGGCAGCTCGTGCTCCGGGGCGCGGTCGGTGGCGACGCTCGCGGTGCGGCCATCACGCTCAGCCCGACCGGGGCGGGGGTGTTCCGCAGTTCCTCCGCCGCGCACCTCCGTGTCGTCCGCGACGTCTTCATCGACGCGTTCACCGCCGAGCAACTCGAGGACATGCGGGTGCTCACGGCGGCCCTGCACCGCCACCTCGACGCCGGGCGACCGGCACCCGAAGGCTGACGGGCCGCGTCCGTCGTCAGCGCAGCTCCCGCCCGCCACCCCACACGCGCTCGACCTCGAGCGACGGCGACAGCGCGACGAGGTCCGCAGCGAACCCGGGCGCGAGACGCCCGAACCGGTCGCCGAGCCCGAGGGCCCCCGCCGGGATGCTCGTCAGCGCGGCGACGGCCTCCGGCAGTGACTGCCCTGCGAGCCGCACGGCGTTCCGGAGCGCGACGTCCTGCGTCAGGGTCGAGCCGGCGATCGTGTCCGTCCCGGTGACGTGCGCGACGCCGTCCGTGACGGTGACGTCGAGCGAGCCGAGTCGGTAGGGGCCATCGGCAGCCCCCGCGGCACCCATCGCGTCGGTGATGAGCGCGATCCGACCGGGAGCAGCGCGGAACAGCGTGCGCGCTGCGGCCGGGTGCACGTGCACACCGTCGAGGATGAGTTCGAGGGTGACCCGGTCGTCCTCCACCGCGGCGCCGATCGGCCCCGGACGGCGGTGGTGCAGCCCCGGCATCGCGTTGAACGCGTGCGTCAGGACGGTCGCACCGGCGTCGAACGCGGCACGCGCCTGCTCGTACGTCCCGACCGTGTGCCCGACGGCGACGGTGACCCCGGCGGCGACGAACCGACGGACGGCGTCGAGCGCGCCGGGCAGCTCGGGCGCGATCGTGATCTGGCGGAGGACGCCGTCGCCCGCTGCGAGCAACGCGTCGACGGCCCCGGGCGTCGGCGCGACGAGGTGGTCCTCGTTGTGTGCCCCCTTGTTGTGCGGGGAGAGGAACGGCCCCTCGAGATGCGCTCCGAGCACGAGGGGATCGGTCGCCGTCACCGTGCGGATCCGGTCGAGCGACCGGGCGAGTTCCGGCACCGGGTTCGCGACCAGGCTCACCACCGAGCGGGTGGTGCCGTGTGTGTGGTGCGCTGCCAGGGCTGCGCTGAAGTCGTCGTCCTCGTACGCCTGGGTCGCGCCGCCGTGTCCGTGCAGGTCGAGGAAGCCGGGCACCAGGGTCGCGTCGCCGAGGTCCTCGACCTCGTCGGCGTCCGGTGCGACTCCCGTCCCGGCCTGGAGGATCGTGTCCCCTCCGACGAGCACCCATCCGTCCGTCACGGGGCCGGCCACGTCGACCAGGTGGGCGGCGCGGACCAGCGTGCGGCGGGCCTCCCGTCCGGCGGTGCTCACGCGGTCTCCCGCCGGGCCGCGACGATCCCGCTCACGGCGGCCACGACGACGAAGACGAGTCCGACGGCCGGGTGGCCCAGCGAGATCCAGGTCGCTCCGGCCGCGACGACGAGGGCGACCTCGACGATGGTCTTGCCGACGACGTCGGTCTCGATCGGCGAGTTCGGTGAGCGGAAGAAGAACCACACCAGGGCGGCGAACAGCGGGGCGCCGACGATGAAGAACAGTGCGGGGAACGGGTACGGCCAGGTCAGGTACCCCCAGTACGCCAGAGACAGCAGACCGAAGGCGCAGACCAGGAAGCGGAGGGCACTCCAGACGTCGAACCGTCGCCCTGCTGCGGCAGGCGTCGCCGGTACGTGGTCGTCGCCGGGGTCGATCGGGCTGCGGGGTGCGTCGTGCATCGCCGGGCCTACTTGAAGATGATCGTGCGGGCGCCGTCGAGGAGCACGCGGTCCTCGGCGATCCAGCGCACGGCCTGGGTCAGGGTGCGGGACTCCTCGTCCTGCCCGATCGAGACGAGTTCGGCCGGTTCCTTCGTGTGGTCGACCCGGACGACGTTCTGCTCGATGATCGGGCCCTCGTCCAGGTCGCTCGTGACGAAGTGCGCGGTGGCGCCGATGAGCTTCACACCACGGGCGTGCGCCTGCCGGTACGGGTTCGCACCCTTGAATCCGGGCAGGAACGAATGGTGGATGTTCACGGCACGACCGGCGAGGGCCGCGCACAGCTCGGGGGAGAGGATCTGCATGTAGCGGGCGAGGACGACGAGCTCGATGTCGTGCTCCTCGACCGCTTCGAGGATGCGGCGCTCCATCGCGGCCTTCGAGTCGGCGTCGGTGACGGGACGGTGCTCGAACGGCACCGAGTAGAACGACGCCAGTCCGGCCAGGTCCGGGTGGTTCGCCAGCACGAGCGGCACGTCGATCGGCAGCTGCCCGCCGCGCTGCCGGTAGAGCAGGTCGTTGAGGCAGTGTCCGGCCTTCGACACCAGGACCAGCGTGCGCATCGGCCGGCCGACGACGTCGAGCTGGACGCGCATGCGGTACCGCTCGACGACGGGTGCCAGGGCCTCCTGGAAGGTCTGGCGGTCGACGGGGGCCATCACCTGCAGGCGCATGAAGAACGTGTTCGTGTCCGCGCTCGAGAACTGCTGCGACTCGGTGATGTTGCCCTCGGCCGCGACCACGGCTCCGGAGACGGCGTGCACGATGCCCGGCCGGTCGTCGCAGACCAGCGTGAGGGTCCAGTGCGTGGGGTTCGCGGAGCTCGGGTCGGTCACCGGTTCAGGGTACCGGGGCGTCGACCGGGTCGCCGGCGTCGCCGAGCAGGGGCCGCAGCGTCGTGACCAGTGCGGCGCTGTCCTCCGGGGAGTCGCCGAACCACCGGTTGCTCGCGTGCACGACCGGGTACGCCCGGCCCAGCAGCTCGCGGCCCGCCGGTGTCAGTCGGATGCGGGAGAGTCGGCCGCGGCCCCGTTCGGCACCCCGGTCGAGCAGCCCGCGTCCGCCGAGCCCCGTCACGAGCGGCGTCATGCTCTGCGGGCGGACGCCCACGGCACGGGCGAGGTCGGCCTGGCTGAGGCCGTCGGCCGCGGCGAGCTGGACGAGGACACCGAACTCGACCGGGGTGAGGTCGAGCGGGTCGAGCTCGGTGGCCAGGCGTCGGGCGAGTTCGCGCGCCGCCCGGATCACCGTCCATGCAGCGATGGCGTCGACGTCGTCTCGCGTCGCTGAGAACTCCCGAGGCACGGACCGATCGTACGGCGTACCGTTCAGTATCAGAAGGCTGATACTCACTCCGAACGTCAGCCTCGCCCACCAGGAGGAACCATGAGCGACACCATCGCGGTCACCGGTGCGACCGGCGACGTCGGCGGCAAGACCATCGAGATGCTGCACGCGGCCGGAGCGGACGTCCGCGCCGTCGTCCGACGCACCGAGCAGGTCAGGGCCTTCCGCGACCGAGGGATCGACGCCCGCCTCGCCGACATGGACGACGGCGAAGCCCTCACCGCCGCACTCGAGGGCGTCGACCAGCTCTTCCTCGTCACCGCTGCCACCGAACGCCAGGCGGAGCACGGCATCACCGCCGTCCATGCAGCCCGAGCCGCCGGGGTCCGCGCGATCGTCCAGCTCTCCGGCGGCGACGCGGCCGAACACTCGCCGATGCCCTGGGCCAGTGCCATCTGGCGGATCGACCGTGCCGTCCGGGCGAGCGGACTGGAACGGACGATCCTGCACCCGTCGGGCTTCATGACGAACCTGGAGTCCTCCGGGCCGGCGATCCGACGCGGGCTGTTCCCGCAGACCATGGGCGACGGCGTCATCGGCTGGATCGACACGCTCGACATCGCCCGCGTCGCCAGCACCGTGCTGCAGGCCGGCGTCCACCACGGCGACGAACCCGTCCTGACCGGGCCGGAGCTGCTCGACGGTCGCGGCGTCGCCCGTGAGCTCGCCACCGGACTCGGCCGGCCAGTGCGCTACCTGCACCTGCCCAGCCGCGTCTTCGGCGGCATGCTGCGCCTGACCGGCATGCCCGGGTGGCAGGCCGAGGGACTCCGGCAGCAGTTCGGCGTGGTCGCGCGGCGGGGCCTCGACGGGGTCGACGTGCTCACGGACGAGGTCGAGCGCATCGCCGGGGACCCGGCGACGCCGCTCTCCGACTGGGCGCGGGCACACCGGCGGGAGCTGCTGGGGCACTGACACGTGGTGCGAGTCCGGAAGGCATCGGGCGGGAGGCCCGTGTCGGCCGTGTGGCGCGCCTCCCGTCCGGCAGACGCACCGGCGAGCGGCCCGTCAGCGCGACGAGATCGTGACCACCAGGTGCTCCTGCACGTACCCGAGCCAGTCGTAGACGTCCCGCAGTCCGACGCTGCCGTCGTCCCCGTCCAGCCCGTTGTCGGCCGTCGCGCGGTCCACGATGCCCAGGCGGTCCGCGATCGTCAGGCGCAGGTCGGTGAGGGACCGGAGCCACGCCTGCTCGTCGGCCCGGGTGAACGCGCCGTCGCGAGCACCCGTCAGCCACTCGTGGACCACGGCGGCGTTCGCGGACTTGGCGGTGCGCAGGTCCTCCTGCGTGTAGCGGCGGAACTCGGCGCTGGCCTCGTCGTCCTCCGGGTACGCGTCCGGGAACATCCGGACGGCCACCGGGTCCGTCGCCAGGTCGTGGTCGATGACCTGGCGCAGCTGCTCGACCAGCGAGGTGAGGACGGCGCGCTCGCCGGAGGCCAGGCCGAGGTGCACGCCGTCGGCGCGGCGGACGAAGGGGATCACGCGGCGGGGGCCCGGTCGACGGTCGCCTGCAGGCCGTAGCCGTGCATGGCCTCCACGTGGCGCTCCATCTCCTCGCGGTGCCCGGTCGCGACGATCGCCCGACCGTCGGAGTCGACCTGGTGCATCAGGCGCTCGGCCTTCGCCCGGGGGAAGCCGAAGTAGGACTCGAAGACGTAGGTGACGTACGACATCAGGTTGACCGGGTCGTCCCACACCACCGTCGTCCACGGGACGTCGGCGCGCACCGAGGTCCGCTCGTCGACGTCCGGACTCAGCATGGTCATGGAGTCAAGGGTGACACGAACCGGTGGCCTCGGTACGATCGGGGGGTCGCGACTGGCGTTGGATGGGTCACCATCGGGGAGCGACACCTGACACGGTGCGCGGCCGTACGCCTGGGCCGCAACCAATCGTCCACCCCGTCGCGCGTCTGCTCGGCGGTGTCGCGCTCCGGCGCGCCAGACAACGAGGAGTCCCGTGTCCATCACCGACCTGTCGCCCGCCGCGACCCAGTCGTCCTTCAACGCCCCCCTCTCCGAGGTCGACCCGGAGATCGCCGCCGTCCTGCAGCAGGAGCTCGGCCGTCAGCGCGACTTCCTCGAGATGATCGCGTCCGAGAACTTCGTGCCCCGCGCGATCCTGGAGTCCCAGGGCTCCGTCCTCACGAACAAGTACGCCGAGGGCTACCCGGGCAAGCGCTACTACGGCGGCTGCGAGTACGTCGACGTCGCCGAGCAGCTCGCGATCGACCGTGCGAAGGCCCTCTTCGGCGCCGCGTACGCCAACGTCCAGCCGCACTCCGGCGCCACGGCCAACGCCGCGGTCCTGCACGCGATCGCGTCGGCCGGTGACACCATCCTCGGCCTCGAGCTCGCGCACGGCGGGCACCTGACGCACGGCATGAAGCTCAACTTCTCCGGCCGGATCTACAACGCCGTCTCGTACGGCGTCGACCCCGAGACCTTCGAGGTCGACTACGACGACATCCGCGCGAAGGCCATCGAGCACCAGCCGAAGGTCCTCATCGCCGGCTGGTCTGCCTACCCCCGTCAGCTCGACTTCGCGAAGTTCCGCGAGATCGCGGACGAGGTGGGCGCGAAGCTCTGGGTCGACATGGCGCACTTCGCCGGTCTCGTCGCCGCGGGACTGCACCCGTCGCCCGTCCCGCACGCCCACGTCGTGTCGTCGACCGTGCACAAGACCCTCGCCGGACCCCGCTCGGGCATCATCCTGTCCAACGACGAGACGCTGTTCAAGAAGCTGAACTCCGCCGTGTTCCCGGGGCAGCAGGGTGGCCCGCTGATGCACGTCATCGCGGCGAAGGCCACCGCGTTCCTGCTCGCCGGCACCCCCGAGTTCAAGGACCGCCAGGAGCGCACCATCCGCGGCGCCCAGGCCCTCGCGGCGCGCCTGACCCAGCCGGACGCCAAGGCCGCCGGCATCGACGTCCTCACCGGTGGCACCGACGTGCACCTGGTGCTGGTCGACCTGCGCGAGTCCGAGGTCGACGGCAAGCAGGCCGAGGACCTCCTGCACGACGTCGGCATCACCGTGAACCGCAACTCCGTGCCGTTCGACCCGCGTCCGCCGATGGTCACCTCGGGTGTCCGCATCGGGACGTCGGCACTCGCCACCCGCGGGTTCGGCGACGCCGAGTTCACCGAGGTCGCGGACATCATCGCGCTGACGCTGATGCCGGACCCCGACGTGGCAGCACTCTCGGCCCGGGTGAAGACCCTGACCGACGCGTTCCCGCTCTACGCGTGAGCGGCGCCGTGGCTCCCCTGCCCACTGCTCGGTGGGCGGGGGAGGACTCGGCCGTGCGCATCGACGGCACCGCCCTCGCTGCCCGCACGCTCGAGGAACTCCGTGTCCGTGTCGACCGTCTGCACGAGCGGGGCATCCACCCTGGCCTCGGCACGATCCTCGTCGGCGAGAACGCCGGCTCGCTGTCCTACGTCGCCGGCAAGCACCGTGACTCGGCGCAGATCGGCATCGAGTCGATCCGCCTGGACCTGCCCACGACCGCTTCGGCCGCTGACATCCGTGCCGCGATCCTGCAGATGAACGACGACCCCCGAGTCACCGCGTTCATCGTGCAGCTCCCGCTGCCGGAGGGCATCGACCCGACGCCGATGCTCGAGCTGATGGACCCCTCGAAGGACGCCGACGGCCTGCACCCGACGAACCTCGGGGAGCTCGTGCTCGCCGTCCCCGGTGGAGCCGGCACGATCGACGCGCCCCTGCCGTGCACCCCGCGCGGCATCGTCGAGATGCTCCGTGCCTACGACATCCCGATCCGCGGGAAGCACGTGACGATCATCGGCCAGGGGCTCACCGTCGGCCGGCCGCTCGGGCTGCTCCTGACCCGTCTCGAGGCCACTGCCACGCTGACGCACTCCCTGACGGCGGACGTCGCGGCCGAGTGCCGCCGCGCGGACATCGTCATCGCGGCCGCCGGGGTCGCCGGACTCGTCAAGCCGGACTGGGTGCAGCCCGGCGCGGCCGTGATCGACGTCGGCATCACGCGGGTCGTCAACGAGGAGACCGGCAAGGCGCGCCTGTGCGGTGACGTGGACCCTGCCGTCGCGGCGGTCGCCGGGTTCATGTCGCCGGTCCCCGGCGGCGTCGGCCCGATGACGCGCGCGATGCTCATGAAGAACGTGGTCGAGGCGGCCGAGCGCCGCCTGCGCTAGCCGCGGCCGCGGTCCGGAACGCGAAAGCGACAGATGTGCGCGGAAGACGCGCGCACATCCGTCGCTTTCGCGTCTCCGACGGCGCGCGCGGCACCGCGTGGCCCCGCGCGGCCCGGCCCGGCGTGAGCGCGCGGTGGCCCCGCCCGCGAGGCGCGGTGGCGGCCTGGTACGCGAAAGCGACAGATGCGCGCCGTTCAAGCGCGCACATCTGTCGCTTTCGCGTCGGGGACGGCGCGGCCGGGAGGCGCGGTGCCGCCCCGACACGCGCCTCCCGGCCGGAGGAAGCCGCGTGGGCTACGCGTCGCGGCGCGCGCCCTGCGCCGCGTGCACCGTGAACACGTTCGGCTCGCGGTACCCGGCCGAGGCGAAGGCGGCGGTGACGGCCGCGGCGATGCGTTCACGAGCCTCCCGGTCGACGAGCGCGATGGCCGCACCACCGAAGCCGCCGCCGGTCATGCGTGCGCCGACCGCGCCGTTCGCCACGGCGGTCTCGACCGCGAGGTCGAGTTCCGGCACCGAGATCTCGAAGTCGTCGCGCATCGACGCGTGCGATGCGACCAGCAGCGAACCGATCGCCCGGGGTCCCTGCTCACGCAGGGTGCGGACGGTGTCGAGGACGCGCTGGTCCTCGGTCACGATGTGGCGCACCCGGCGGAAGGTCTCGTCGTCGAGGAGCTCCTGCGCGCGCGGCAGGTCCTCGACCGCGACGTCGCGCAGGGCCGGGACACCGAGCACCTGCGCGCCCTTCTCGCACGAGTCGCGACGGGCCTTGTAACCGCCGGTGGCGTGAGCGTGCTCGACGCGGGTGTCGATGACGAGGACCTCGAGACCGTTCGCCTCGAGCGCCAGGTCCACCACGGCGGTGTCGAGCGTGCGGCAGTCGAGGAACACGACGGCGTCCTGCTCGCCGAGGAGCGAGGCGGACTGGTCCATGATCCCCGTCGGAGCGCCGACCGCGTGGTTCTCGGAGTACTGGCCGACGCGGGCCAGGGTCTTGCGGTCGAGGCCGAGCTCCCACAGGTCGTTGAACGCGAGGGCCACGCCGCACTCGATCGCCGCACTCGACGACAGACCCGCACCGACCGGCACGTCCGAGTCGATGAAGACGTCGAACCCGGTCCGACTGTCGAGCGAGGCGCCGGCCTGCTCCCGGAGCGCCCAGGCGATGCCGAAGACGTAGGCCGACCAGCCGTCCATGCGGGACGGGTCGAGGTCGTCGAGGGAGAGCGTCACGGCACCGCCGGACTCGTCGAACGACGACGCGACGCGGATGACCCGGTCCTCACGGGGAGCGATGTCAGCCGTGGTCCGCCGGTCGATCGCGAAGGGCAGCACGTACCCGTCGTTGTAGTCGGTGTGCTCGCCGATCAGGTTGACGCGGCCGGGCGCGGAGTACCGCACCGTCGGCTCGTACCCGAACACCTGTTGGAACGTCATGCTCGTTCGATCCCTCCTCGGATGAACTCGGCCGCCTTCTCGGGGACCAGGTCCCCGATCCAGGCGCCCATCGCGGCTTCGCTGCCGGCCAGGAACTTCAACTTGTCCGCCGATCGACGCGGCGACGTGATCTGCAGCATCAGCCGGACGGTGTCGCGTCCGGTGTGCACCGGCGCCTGGTGCCAGGCGGCGATGTACGGGGTCGGGTCGCCGTAGAGGGCGTCGAGACCGCGGGTCAGGCGCAGGTGCATGTGCGCGAGCTCGTCCTTCTCGGCGTCGGTGAGGCCCGCGAAGTCCGGCACGTGACGGTGCGGCAGCATGTGGATCTCGATGGGCCAGCGTGCGGCGAACGGCACGAAGGCGGTGAAGTGCTCACCGGCGAGGACGACCCGCTCGGAACCGCGCTCGTTGGCCAGGTGCTGCTCGAACAGGTCCGGCCCGAAGCGCTCGATCGACGACAGCAGTCGCTGCGTGCGCGGGGTGACGTACGGGTAGGCGTAGATCTGTCCGTGCGGGTGGTGCAGGGTGACGCCGATCGCCTCGCCGCGGTTCTCGAACGGGAACACCTGCTGGATGCCGGGCATCGCGGACAGCGCGGCGGTCCGGTCGGCCCACGCCTCGACCACGGTGCGGGCACGCGACTCGGAGATGGACGCGAACGAGCCGCTGGTCTCCGGGGAGAAGCAGACCACCTCGCAGCGCCCGACCGACCGGAGCTGCCGGTTCAGCCCGACGTCCGACAGCGACTCGAGCGACGACGGTGCATCGTCGCCCGCGAGGTCCGGGCCGAACGACGGCGAGCGGTTCTCGAACACGGCGACGTCGTACCGGCTCGGGATCTCGGACGGGTTCGCAGCGGTCTGCGGCGCGAGCGGGTCCTGGTCGGCGGGCGGCAGGAACACACGGTTCTGCCGAGCGCTCGCGATCGACACCCACTCACCGGTCAGGACGTCCTGCCGCATCCGGGCCGTCACCGGCCGAGGGTCCAGGACGCGCTCGTCGATGCTGCGCTCCGCGGGCAGCGTCGAGTCGGCGTCGTCGAAGTAGAAGAGGTCGCGGCCGTCCGCGAGCGTCGTCGCACGTTTCGTGATCACCGCTGCACTCTACCCTCGCGCGAAGGGTTGCGAAAGCAAGTGGAAGCAGACGAAACTCGTGTTGTGACGTCTGAGGAGCCTCCCGTCCTGCCGGCGCTGCTGCGCAAGGACCGCATCGTCGCGCTCCTGGACGGCGCCCCGGGCATGGTGCGGACCGCGGCCCTGGCGGCGGCGGTCGGGACGAGCGAGGTGACGGTCCGCCAGGACCTGGCCGCCCTCGACCGGGAGGCCCGGATCCGTCGGGTGCACGGCGGTGCCGTCCGCCTCGGGGCCGGGTCGCGCGAACGACCGCTCGAGGAGACGGCCGTCGAGAACAGCACCGCGAAGGCCGCGATCGGCCGGGCGGCGGCAGACCTGGTGCGCTCCGGGCAGTGCATCGTCCTCGACGTCGGCACCACACCCGCAGCGGTCGCCGAGGCCCTGGTCGCCCGCGAGGACCTGGTCGACGTCACCGTCGTCACGAACTCACTCACCACCGCACTCGCGCTCGAACGTGCGATCCCGCGCTTCACCGTCGTGGTCACCGGCGGGACGCTCCGACCGTTGCAGCACTCGCTCGTCGCGCCGTTCAACGCGACCGTGCTGCCGATGTTGTCCGCCGACCTCGTGTTCCTCGGCGGGACCGGTCTGGACGTCGCCCACGGGCTGACCAACGTCAACCTGCCCGAGACCGAGGCGAAGCGGGTCCTCGCGGCGGCGGGCAGGCGTACGGTCGTGGTCGCGGACGGGTCGAAGTTCGGCCGGGCCGACATCGGCGTGGTGAGCACGCTGCAGGACGTCGACGTCGTCGTCACCGCGGGCGTCAGCGCGGAGGCGGTCTCCCCGATCCGGGCGGCCGGTGTCCACGTGGTCGTCGCGGATGCACCAGCGGGCAGGACCCGCACATCGGAGAGGAAGCAGAGACCATGAGCACAGCGGCCCCCACCGGCGGTCAGTACCACCTGCGGCACGCCGGCCCGGACGGTGTCGTCGAGGCCGTCGTCACCGAGGTCGCCGCCGGCCTCCGTGAACTCCGCGTCGCGGGCTTCGACCTGACCGAGCCGTTCCCCGCGAGCGACGCTCCGGCCGGCGCCAACGGCATCGTCCTCGCGCCGTGGCCGAACCGGGTCGCCGGTGGTGCCTGGCAGCTCGACGGGAAGACGCAGCAGCTCGACATCTCGGAGCCGAAGTACGGCAACGCCTCGCACGGGCTGCTCCGGTTCGCGCCGTACCGGGTGGTGGACCAGACCGAGTCGTCGATCGAGCAGCAGGCCACGATCCACCCCCAGCACGGATGGCCGTTCACCCTGGAGACACGGGTGCACCACGAACTCGTCGAGGACGGCATCCGGATCACCCACACGGTGACGAACCGCTCGGGTCGTCCGGCGCCGTTCGCCATCGGGTCCCACCCGTACCTGCGCGCCGGCGACACCCCGGCCGAGGACCTGGTCATCCGGCTCGACGCCGCGACGGCCTTCACCGTCGACGAGCGCAAGATCCCGAACGGCACCCGGCCGGTCGAGGGCACGGACGTGGACCTGCGGCAGGGGCGTCGCGCCGGCGACTCGGACCTGGACACGGCGTACACCGACGTGACGCCCGACGCCGAGGGCATCCGTCGCACGACGCTGCACGGCCCCGAGGGCGACGGCGTCGAGCTGTGGCAGGACGCGTCGTTCCCATACGTGCAGGTCTTCACGTCCCGCGAGTTCCCTCGCGGTGACGGCAAAGGACTGGCGGTCGCCGTCGAACCGATGACCGCGCCCGCCGACGCGCTCAACTCCGGTGAAGGGCTGCGATGGCTGGACGCCGACGAGTCCTGGACGGGCTCGTGGGGGATCCGCCGCGTCTGGTCCTGACGTCCGTCGCTGCGGCAGCCGGTCCGGCGGCCGGTCCGGTCAGGCCCGCCGCATCCGCAGGGCCTCGACCGCCAGCGATTCGCTGGGGTAGCGGCCGATCTCCTGCGCCCACGCCGGGTCGTCGCCGCGCAGCGCGAGGAAGTCCTTGCGCTGGCGGACGACGTACCCGAGGACGGCCGTGGCGGTCGCGACCTCGGTGAAGTCCTTGCGGATGTGGCGGACGCTGACCTTGGCTCCGCGGCGGAGCGCGTCGAGCAGGAGGTCGTCGCTCATGGTCGTCCCGGTGGCCGCGGCGAGCTCCACGAGGCGGCGCGCGTCACCGGTGGAGCTGGTCTGCGTGGCGTCGATGGGCTCGATCACGATGTACCCCGTTCGGTGTGGTTCGTTCGGTGCTGGCGTCCCGCGGTGAGCGGAACCAAGAACGACCATATCGATGAGAATCCAACAGTCGGCTGAGCGGTGCACTGATGTGGACAGAGCGCCGGCCATGGATCGTCTGGGGACGACTTGTACCCCGAGGGGTCAGCTGGCGCGACCCAGGTCCCACACCGGCGGCACGTACTCGCGGGACCACCCCTCGCGCAGACGCGTCACCGCGCGGTCGAACGACTCGAGCAGGTCCATCTCCGGGCGGACCATCGACTGCAGCTGCAGGCCCTCGTACGTGGCCAGGAGCTGCTCCGCGCCACGGGACGGCTCCATCGTGTGCGGCTCTCGACCGGCGGCGATGTCCTGCACGAGGCTCTGCTGCACGAACCCGTGGAACCGGCGCCAGCGGGCGTGCAGCATCGGCGCGAGCGGGTGCTTCGGGGCGGCGGCGATGTTCAGCATCGAGGTGAGGAAGCGCATCAACGACGGGTCCTCGATGTTGGCGGTGACGATCGCGCGGAGGAACCGGATCGTCCCCAGATCGGCGGCGATCGACGTCAGCGGGGTCGTCCGGCGGTCGTTCCACCGGTCGATGGCCGCCAGGAGCAGGCCGTCCCAGCTGGGGAACGACGCCTCGAGGGTCGCGATGGTGGCGTCCGCCTCGTCGGCGACGCGGGCGGGGGTGACTTCGTGCAGGGGCAGTTCGTGGAGCACCCGGATCATCGCGTCGACGATCTGCGTACGGGTGAAGACGTCGTCGTGCGGTGCGGAGTCCATGTCGGGGCTGGGCATGTCAGCACCACATCACATCGGCAGCGCGACGGGGTACCCCCACAACGAGCATGCTGTCCGGTGTGCGAAACGGGTGCACCCCCGCCCACTCCGGGCTGACGAGAGAGTGGGCCCCGTGGGGCTCGAACCCACGACCCTCGGATTAAAAGTCCGGTGCTCTACCAACTGAGCTAGAGGCCCTCGCACACAAGGGTATCGGGCGAGCAGCGCCTACACTGTCGCGGTGCCTCGCGAACACCACCGTCCCGTCCAGTTCACCGATGCCGAGTTCGCCGCCATCAAGGGCGGTGAGGACCCGGCCCTGGTGAACCGCGTCGCGCACGACACCGCGAACGCGCTGCTGCATCGGGTGCGTGAGGACCCGGACCCGGCCGTCGTCGAGCGCCTGGTCACCTACACGGACGTGCACGGTATCGACGCGATCGCGGAACTCTGGGCACGCGTGGGGCCGCACACCCTGCCGGGGGCCCTCTGGCGCATCTACCTGGTCCGCACGGTGATCCGGCAGAACCCGGAGGAGATCGCGTACCTCTTCGAGCGGGGGACGCAGCTCATCGGCACGATCGACCAGGCGGTCGCGGGTGCCGAGGAACCGACGGGCCCGGCGGAGATCCTGACGCTGTCGGACCGGATCCTGCACGGGCTGTACACGGGCGACTTCGCGGTGGCGCTCGAGCGCGGTGCGGCCTTCGCGCGGTTGACCGCGGCGGGGGCGACCTCGGTGGCGGACGACTCGGACGTCTCGGCGGAGGAGCGCGCCTCGGCGCTGACGACCCGCGCCTTCCGACTCGCGGAACTCGCCGAGGACCTGTCGGCCGCAGCAGCGCTCTGGCGCCGCGAGAGTCTCGACTGACGCCGACGGGCTGACGCCGACGGGCTGACGCCGACGGGCTGACGCCGACGGGCTGACACCGACGGACCGACGCCGACGGACTGACACGGGCGGCTGACACCGGCAGGCTGACACCAGCGTCACCGTGCCGCTCGCAGTCGACGGCGGTGACCGGACCGTCGGACCGCTGACGCGCCTCCCGGCCGTGGCCCGCAGCGCCGTCCGCATCCGGACATGGAAAGACCGGGCCGCAGAAGCGCCTCTCGGCGCGAGGCCGCTCGGAGCGGCGAATATTGGAGCCCGGGGCTTGCTGCGGCCCGGCACGTCCAAGTGTACGAGACGTCTGCCGCGTCGTACCCAGGTGTTCACTCTCGGTGGACAGATCCGGCACCGGGCGCGCCGCCGCCCGGGGACGACGCCGAACGGGAGGCGCGTCCCGGCTCCGCCCGTCGGCCCGCCCGGGCAGGAGCGATCGTCATGGATTTCCGCCCTGACCCAATCCGACCGGGCGACGGTGCCGAACCATCAGCGTGACCGTCGCAAGACGTCTCACACGAGGTCCCCGGACGACCCGGGCCCGCTCGCGGGTCAATTCCCTGTGGGTCGTCCGGGGCCTCGCCACACGTACCCACGCCACCCGCGCAGCGATCGCTGCCGGGACCCGATCCGAACGGGACTCCAGCTGATGACCACCGCGACCGCAGTCGCCGAGCGCTCTGTCCAGAGCGCGCGGTGGACGCCGCACACCCGGGAAGGAGGAAAACCTGCAATGCTCACTCTCGTGGAAGGCGACATGGATGGTTGGACTCCCGCCGCCCCGGAACCGGTGTCGGCGGACGACCTGCTCAGTCGGGTCGCGACTGGTGACCAGGCTGCCTTCGCCGACCTCTACGACGAGCTGTCCGGCCGGGTCCTCGGGCTCGTGACGCGGCTCCTCCGTGACCGCGCCCAGTCCGAAGAGGTCACGCAGGAGGTCTTCCTCGAGGTCTGGCAGCAGGCCACCCGCTTCGACCAGGCCCGCGGCAGCGCCGCGAGCTGGGTCCTCACCATGGCGCACCGCCGAGCGGTCGACCGGGTGCGGGCATCGCAGTCGTCCCGCGACCGCGACACGAAGATCGGCATCCGCGACTTCGAGACGGACTTCGACTCCGTCTCCGAGTCCGTCGAGATCCGGCTCGAACACGAACGCGTCAGCCGGGCACTGTCCCGACTCACCGAGTTCCAGCGTCAGGCCGTGCAGCTCGCCTACTACGGCGGCTTCTCGCACAGCGAGATGGCCGACAAGCTCGGGGTGCCGATCGGCACCGTCAAGACCCGTCTCCGCGACGGGATGATCCGACTCCGCGACGAGATGGGGGTGACGTCATGACCGACCGTCACGACGACCCCGAGCTGATGACCGGCTCGCACGCGCTGAACGCGCTGACCGACGACGAGCGCGCCGCGGTCGAGCGGGCGCTGTCCGACTCCCCGGAGCTGCAGCGCGAGTCCGACTCCCTCCGTGAGACCGCACTGGCCCTCGCCTTCGCCGTGTCGCCCGTCGAACCCTCCGCGTCCCTCAAGACCTCGCTGATGGCGAAGATCCAGGCGACCCCGCAGCTGCCCGCCCTGGACGACGCCGGTGTCACACCGGAGCCCGTCCGGGAGGCCCGCCCCGCGTCCGCCCCGCTCGTCACGCCGGCAGCGTCGGTCACCGACCTGCAGTCCGCTCCCGGCCGTGCCGCGTCGACCGCCCGGGCCCGGTGGTTCCAGCGTCCGGCCGCGATGCTCAGCGTCGCCGCAGCGGGTGCCGTGGTGCTCCTCAGCGTCGGCTTCGGGGTCGGCGGCTCGCTGCTCCAGGACGACGGCGGAGCGCCGGCGACCACGCAGGCCGCCTCCGGCCTCGACCAGATCTACGCGGCCCCGGACTTCCAGCGGAGCACCGCGAAGGTCAAGGGCGGCGGCACGGCCACGGTCGTGTGGTCCGGCCAGCTGCAGCGGTCCGCGGTCATCCTCGACGGGGTCGACGCGGCACCGAAGGACAAGACGTACGAGCTCTGGTACATCGGGTCGCAGGAGTCCGGCGGCACGATCACCGCGGCCGGCCTGATGGACGACGTCGACGGTGGTGTCCGTTCGGCGGTCCTCCGCGGCACGATGGGCGCCGGTGACACGATCGGCATCACGGTCGAGCCGACTGGTGGCTCGGACCAGCCGACCTCCGACCCGGTCGTCGCCGTCCCCACGTCCGAGGCGTGACCAGCCCCTGACGGTTCAGGACGACGCCCCCCGTGACCACGTCGGTCACGGGGGGCGTCGTCGTGTGCGGCGTTCGTCCGGCACACCGAGACGCCTCCGTCTGTCTCTGGCACCGCCGACCTCACGGGACGCCCCGTGCTCCGGCGGCGTCTCGTGGAGCACGGGGCGTCGCGGACAAACGGGGGCGTGTCGACGGCAGACAGAGCGTGTCGACGGCAGACAGAGCCTGTCGACGGTACGACGGAGGCCCGGTGCCGTCCGTGGCGGACGTGCACCGGGCCTCCAGTCCGGATCGGCGGAGCCGTCAGGCGACCGCGCGAGCGCCGATCACCCGAAGCGACCCGAGACGTAGTCCTCGGTCGACTTGACCGACGGGTTCGAGAAGATCGTGGCGGTGTCGTCGTACTCGATGAGGTGACCCGGCTGACCGGTGCCGGCGATGTTGAAGAACGCCGTCTTGTCGCTGACCCGCGAGGCCTGCTGCATGTTGTGGGTCACGATGACGATCGTGAACTCCTTCTTCAGGTCCTCGATCAGGTCCTCGATGGCCAGGGTCGAGATCGGGTCGAGCGCGGAGCACGGCTCGTCCATCAGCAGCACATCGGGCTGCACCGCGATGGCGCGGGCGATGCACAGACGCTGCTGCTGACCGCCGGACAGACCCATGCCGGGCTTCTCGAGGCGGTCCTTGACCTCGTTCCAGAGGTTCGCGCCCTGCAGCGAACGCTCGACGATGTCATCGGCCTCCGACCGTGAGATGCGCTTGTTGTTGAGCTTCACGCCGGCCAACACGTTGTCCTTGATGGACATCGTCGGGAACGGGTTCGGGCGCTGGAAGACCATGCCGACCTGGCGGCGGACGATGACCGGGTCGACGCCGGGAGCGTACAGGTCGTCGCCGTCGATCTTGACGGAACCTTCGACGTACGCGCCGGGGATGACCTCGTGCATGCGGTTCAGTGTGCGGAGGAACGTCGACTTGCCGCAGCCGGACGGGCCGATGAAGGCGGTGACGGTGCGGGGCTCGATCGTCATGTCGACGCCCTCGACGGCCTTGAACTTCGAGTAGTAGACGTTGAGGCCGTCGACCTCGATGCGCTTGGACACGTGGATCCTTCTGGGTTGGGTGGTCGTCGGGTTGCTGGTCGTCCGCGCGCTGGCGGGGGAGGCACTGCCTCTCCCTGGCGGGGGAGGCAGTGCCTCTCCCTAGCGGGGGAGCTTGGGCGCGAACAGGCGGGTGATGAAGCGGGCCAGCAGGTTGAGCAGCATCACGATGAGGATGAGGAGCAGTGCCGCGGTCCAGGCCCGGTCGACGAACGGCACCGGGTTGGCGCCCTGCTGCGAGTACTGCGTGTACGCGAACACCGGCAGCGTCATCATCGGGTCCTTGAACAGGTCGTAGTTCATGCTCGACGTGAACCCGGCGGTGACGAGCAGCGGCGCGGTCTCACCGATCACTCGGGCGATCGAGAGCATGACGCCCGTCGTGATGCCCGCGAGGCTGGTCGGCAGGACGACCTTCATGATCGTCAGCCACTTCGGCACACCCAGGGCGTACGAGGCCTCGCGGAGCTCCATCGGCACGATCTTCAGGACCTCTTCGGTGGAACGCACGACGATCGGGATCATCAGCACCGCGAGGGCGACCGAACCGACCAGGCCGAAGCGGGCACCCGGGCCGAGGAACAGCGCGAACAGCGAGTAGGCGAACAGACCGGCGACGATCGAGGGGATGCCCGTCATCACGTCGACGAAGAAGGTGATGCCGCGGGCCAGCACGCCCTTGCCGTACTCCACCAGGTAGATCGAGGTGAGCAGACCGATCGGGACGCTGATCAGCGCCGCGAACAGGGTGATCTCGAGCGTGCCGATCAGCGCGTGCACCGCGCCACCGCCCTCGGAGATGACCCCGCGCATCGAGTACGAGAAGAACTGCGCATCGAAGCGCGCGAGCCCGTCCGCCAGGACCGTCCAGAGGAGCGACACCAGCGGCAGGACCGCGATCACGAAGGCGGTGATGACCAGCGAGGTGATCAGGCGGTCGACGGCCTTGCGGCCACCCTCCACGATGCGGGAGACCACGACGATGAGGACGTCGAACAGGACCGTGCCGAGGAAGACCGCGGCGACGACGTTGAAGTCCTTGGTGGCGCCGCCGGCGTTGAGCAGGGCGAAGACCAGGCCGAGGGCGACCCAGCTGCCGACGAGCAGCAACCACGGGACGGACTTGTGGAGCTTGCCGTTGGCGAAGACGTTGCCGGCGGTGGCGGGCTGACGGAGTGCGAGGGACATCGGGGTGCGACCTTTCCCGTCAGGAGACTCGCTTGCGGACGATGTACCGCGCGAGCATGTTGATGACCAGGGTGATGACGAAGAGGATCAGGCCTGACGCGACGAGCGCGTTCAGGGCCGTCCCGGAGGCCTCGGCGAACTGCAGGGCGATGTTCGCTGCGATCGTCGACGGGTTCAGCGGGGTGAGGAGCTGGAAGGTGATGTTCGTCGACACCGAGAGCACCAGGGCGATCGCCATCGTCTCGCCGAGCGCCCGACCGAGGCCGAGCATGATCGCGGACACGATGCCCGACTTGGCGAACGGCAGGACCGACATCCGGATCATCTCCCAACGCGTCGCACCCAGGGCCAGGGCCGCTTCCTCGTTCAGCGTCGGCGCCTGCAGGAAGATCTCACGCATCACGGCGGTCATGATCGGGATGGCCATCACCGCGAGGACGATCGACGCGGTGAGGATCGTGCGCCCGGTCCCGGACAGCGGGCCGGAGAAGAGTGGAATCCATCCGAAGTGGTCGTTGAGGAACGCGTAGAACGGCTTCACCAGGCGGGCCAGGACCACGATGCCCCAGAGGCCGTAGACGACCGACGGCACCGCGGCGAGCAGGTCGATGACGTAGCCGAGGACCGGAGCCAGCCGGCGCGGTGCGTAGTGCGAGATGAAGAGCGCGATGCCGATCGCCAACGGCACCGCCATGATCAGCGCGAGGAAGGCCGACCACACCGTTCCGAAGACGAGCGGGCCGACGTAGGTCCAGAAGTTCGCGGCGCTGTTCGGCAGGGTGCCGGCTTCGGCGTTGAAGGCCGGGATGCTCTGCCAGACGAGGAACGCGGCCACGAGGACGAGGACGAAGAGGATCAGGCTGCCGGCTGTGACGGAGGCGGCGGAGAACACCCGGTCGCCGATGCGGACGACGGCCTTCGGCTTGGACGGGGTGGCGATGTCCTGGTCTCGGACCGGTGCGGTCGTCATGGGGCTCCTGTCGGAGGATCGCGCCGGGTGAGCGCGAGGGGTTCGGGGGAGAGGTGGAGCGTCAGGGTCGTGACGGGCGCGGGACGCAGCAGGCGTCGGCAGCTCGCGTCACGACGGGCGAGAGCCCGGACGCCGGTCGAGTGGGTGGGACCGGCGTCCGGGCGCTGAGCGGACTTACTTGATGGACTCGACCGCCGCGGCGGCCTTCTCGCCCAGGTCGGACGACAGGGCGGCCGACTTGGCCTCCGTCGCTGCGGCCTTCTGCGCGTCGGCCGAGACGACGTACCCGAGGTACGCCTTCACGAGGTCGGCCTTGTCGCTGTCCTTGTACTCCTGGCAGGCGATGGCGTAGGAGACGAGCACCAGCGGCCACGCGTTCTCCGCGGTGTCCTTGCGGTCGATCTCGATGGCGAGGTCGTTGTCCTCGCGGCCCGAGGCGACGTCGGAGTCGGCGACGACCTTCGCAGCACCCTCGGCCGAGATCTCGGTGGCCTTGTCGCCGACCATGAGCTTGGCCTTGTCGAGGTCACCGGCGCCGGAGTCGTCGATGTAGGTGATGGCGTTCGAGGCGCCCTGCATGGCCGAGGCCACACCGGAGGTCTTCGCCGCCGCGTCACCGACCTGGAACGGGAAGGTCTGGCTCGGCTCCTTGCCCCAGGCGTCGCCCGCGTTCTCCGACAGGTACTCGGAGAAGTTCTCGGTCGTGCCGGAGTCGTCGGAGCGGTGCACGACGGTGATGTTCGCGTCCGGCAGCTTCACGCCGTCGTTGAGCGACGCGATCTCGGAGTCGTTCCACTTCGTGATCTTGCCGGAGAAGATGCCCGCGATGGACTTCGCGTCGAGCGTCAGGTCCGAGACGCCGTCGATCTTGTAGGCGATCGCGATCGGGGAGATGTAGACCGGGATGTCGATGGCCTTCGAGTCCGCGGCGCACGCGGCGAACGTGCCGCCGAGCTCCTCCTCGGACAGGGCGGCGTCGGAGCCGGCGAAGTCCGCGGCACCCGAGATGAAGTTCTTGCGGCCCGCGCCCGAACCGTCGGGCGAGTAGTTCACGGTGACGCCGGAAGCCTGACCCTGGAAGCCGGCGGCCCAGGTCGCTTCGGCGGTCTGCTGTGCGGAGGAGCCGGAACCGGTGAGCGTGCCGGAGAGGCTCGAGTAGTCGACACCCGAGGAGGCGGCGGGCGACGACGAGTTGCCGCCGTTGCCAGCATCCTCGTTCGCCGCGCAGGAGGAGAGCACGACGGCGCCGGCGATCGCGATTGCCGCGACCGAGCCGATTCGCTTGATGTTCACAGGGGTCCCTTCGGGAATGTAAGTGCAGTGGGACCGCTGTGTGGTCCCCGGGCCGGTGCTGACCCGGGAGTGACTGTAGGGACGAGAGGTGACCGGGATGACGCTCTCCGGTGAACGGGAGGTGAACGCGGGGTTCACCCGGTGCGGGTCGCCG
This sequence comes from Curtobacterium sp. MCPF17_001, assembly GCF_003234615.1. Lineage (NCBI taxonomy): Bacteria > Bacillati > Actinomycetota > Actinomycetes > Micrococcales > Microbacteriaceae > Curtobacterium > Curtobacterium sp. MCPF17_001. The sequence continues at coordinate 147,925 of NZ_QKSL01000006.1, read as the reverse complement.
GACACCGGGCAGGGTCAGGAGCAGGATCGGGGCACGCTGCCCACCGAGCGGTGCTGTCGACCGCTGGCGCTGCTGCGCTGCTTACGCTCTTGCGCTGCTGCGCTGGCTGCGCTGGCGCTGGCTCCCGCGTCGGCTCGGGTCAGGCGCTGACGGTGTTGCGGTGCGTCTCGACGGCGATGAGCTTCCGGCCGGCGATGTGCATCACGGCGAACTCACCGACCGAGAGCATGGCGGCGCGACGCAGGTCGAACTTCGCCGCGTCGTCCGCGGTGTCCGTCGCGATCCGCGCGACGATGTCGGGCAGGACCGGGCCGTGCGAGCAGAGCACCGCGGTCTTCGCCTTGTCCAGGCGCTTCCGGACGACGCCCTTGACGTCGGCAGTCCCACGCTCGTGGGCATCCTGGCTGATGTCCGGGGTGTCGGACACCCCGACCTTCGTCCGCGCCGACAGGGGTTCCACGGTCGCCAGGCACCGGGCGGCCGTGCTGCTGACGATCTTCTTCGGCCCGAACGCCGCGACCGGAGCCGCAGCCGCCTTCGCCTGCGCGCGGCCGAGGGGGAGGAGCGGACGCGTGGCGTCAGGGCCGTCCCAGTCTGACCCGGGGACCGTCTTGGCGTGCCGCAGGGCGATCAGGGCGAACGTGTCGTGCTCGTCCGCGGCGGCACGTTCGGCGAACCGGTCGAGGATCGCGACGTCACGTTCGTAGGTGAGCCGGGCGCGGGCGTCGTCGATGGACACCCACTCGACGGCGGCGACCTCGTCGTTCGGGCGGAACTGACCCGCACGCTCGGCCTCCTTGCGGGAGACCCGGGCCGACCAGTAGTGCACGACCTTGTCGCGACCGCTCGGTAGGACGTACTCCGCTCGGCCGAGGGGAGCGCCGAGGTGCACGCGGTACCCGGTCTCCTCGTCGATCTCGCGCACGGCGGCCTCGGGGATGCTCTCGCCCGGGTCCACCTTGCCCTTGGGGAAGGAGACGTCCTTGTGGTGCTCGCGGTGGATCAGGAGGACGAGCGGCTCGCCGTCCTGTTCGCGCCACACCACGGCGCCGGCCGCGATGACCGGGCCCGACTGCCCACCGCTCACCGAGTGGAACGCTTCCGTGCCGAGATGGTCCGCATGAGGACATTCTGCACGTCGTCGAGTGGGCGTCCGTCGTCGTCCGTCGAGTGGCGGCTCCACTCGCCGTCGGACTCGAGGTGCCAGGAACTGGTCGTCTCGGCCATCGCCAGGTCGAACATCTCCTGCACCTCGGTGATGTGCGCCGGGGTGGTGAGGCGGACGAGGGCCTCGACGCGACGATCGAGGTTGCGGTGCATCATGTCGGCGCTGCCGATGAACACCGCCGGGTCGCCGTCGTTGTGGAACGCGAACGCCCGCGAGTGCTCGAGGTACCGTCCGACCACACTGCGGACCCGGATCGTCTCGCTCACGCCTTCGAGGCCCGGCTTCAAGGAGCAGATCCCCCGGACCCAGATGTCGACCGGAACCCCGGCCTGGCTCGCCAGGTAGAGCGCGTCGATGATCTGCTCGTCCACCATCGAGTTGACCTTGATGCGGATGCCCGAGGGCTTCCCGGCGAGGGCGTTCTCCGCCTCGGCCTGGATGCGCTTCACCAGGCCCTTGCGCAGGTGCAGCGGAGCGACGAGGAGACGCTTGAACTTCTTCTCGATCGCGTACCCGGACAGCTCGTTGAACAGCCGCGTCAGGTCCTTGCCGACGGTGTCGTCCGCGGTGAACAACCCCATGTCCTCGTAGATGCGCGAGGTCTTCGGGTTGTAGTTGCCCGTGCCGATGTGGCTGTAGTGCTTGAGCGTCCCGCCCTCCTGCCGGATGACGAGCACCAGCTTCGAGTGCGTCTTCAGCCCGACCAGGCCGTACACGACGTGCACGCCGGCCTTCTCGAGTTTGCGCGCCCACGTGATGTTGTTCTGCTCGTCGAACCGCGCCTTGATCTCGACGAGGGCGAGCACCTGCTTGCCGGCCGCGGCGGCGTCGATCAGGGCCTCCACGATGGGGGAGTCACCCGAGGTGCGGTACAGCGTCTGCTTGATCGCCAGCACGTTCGGGTCTGCGGCGGCCTGCTCGAGGAACGCCTGCACGCTGGTGGCGAAGGACTCGTACGGGTGGTGGACCAGGACGTCCCGAGTGGCGATCGCGCGGAACAGGTCGGGCTTCGTGTTCGGCTCGCCCGGCTGGAACTGCACCGGGGTCGTCGGCACGTGGCGCGGGTAGTGCAGGTCCGGGCGCGGGAGCTTCGCCAGTTCGAACAGTCCGCCGAGGTCGAGCGGCGACGGCAGGCGGTAGACCTCTTGCTCGGTGATGTCGAGTTCGCGGACCAGCAGGTCGAGCGTCACCGCGTCCATGTCCTCGGTGATCTCGAGACGGATCGGCGGACCGAAGCGACGACGGAGGAGTTCACGCTCCAGCGCCTGGATGAGGTTCTCTGCCTCGTCCTCTTCGATCTCGACGTCTTCGTTGCGGGTGATGCGGAACACGTGGTGCTCGAGCACCTCCATCCCCGGGAACAGATCGGGGAGGTGGTTCGCGATCAGGTCCTCGAGCGGGATGAAGCGCAGCCGCCCGGAGTTGTCGTCCGGCAGCTTGATGAAGCGCGGGTAGTTCTGCGGCACCTTGAGGCGCGCGAACTCCTGACGCTGCGACTTCGGGTTCCGCACCCGGACCGCCAAGTTGAGTGACAGGCCGGAGATGTAGGGGAACGGGTGCGCCGGGTCGACCGCGAGCGGCATGAGCACCGGGAAGATCTGCTCGCTGAAGTACTCGCGCATGCGGAGGCGGTCGTCCTCGCCCAGGTCGGACCAGTGCTCGACGTGGATGCCGGCGGCGTCGAGGTCCGGCTTGAGCGACCCGATGAAGGCGTTCGCGTGCCGCTCCTGCAGCTCGTGCGCCTTCATCGCGATGTCGCGCAGGACGTCACTCGGCGCCCGACCGACGTTGGTGGGGACCGCGATGCCGGTGTCGATGCGGCGCTTCAGGCCCGCGACCCGCACCATGAAGAACTCATCGAGGTTCGAGGCGAAGATCGCGAGGAAGTTCGCCCGCTCGAGCAGCGGCTGCGTCCGGTCCTCACCGAGCTCGAGCACGCGCTGGTTGAAGCGGAGCCAGCTGAGCTCGCGGTCGAAGTACCGGTCGGAGGGCAGCGACTCGTGCTCGATCTCCACGACCTCGTCGAAGTCGTCGAGGTCGTTCGCGACGGAGTCGCCGTCGAGCTGCGGTTCGGTGTCCATGACCACATCCTGCCACCAGCACCCTGCGCCGGGGGCTGCCCGGGTGGCGCCTGTGGAGACGGGCGGTGAACGGGCGGGGAGTGGAGGACGGTGCGGGTGTCCACAGGCAGCACCGAGCGGGTGGACGAATCGGTATGTTGGTCGGGGTCACAGCCTCCAGGGGGATCCGCTGCGGAGGCTCGTCGACCATCACGACCAGCACCACTTCTCAGGGGGACGAGCCACCATGGCTGACCAGTTGCACGCCAACACCGATCCGATCGAGTTCGACGACGCGACCGCTGATGCGCTCGGCAGTGCCATGCGCAGCGCAGCCAGTGCGATCGACGGGCAGATCGGAAGCCGTCAGTCGTACGTGTCGACGGCATCGCAGGAGTTCCGCGGCCACTTCTCGGAGCTGTTCACCGAGAACGCGAGCGTCGCGAAGAGCGACGGCACGACCATCTCCGACATGATGCGCACGGTTGCCGGCTGGGTCGACCAGATGAAGACGGCTGCCGCGGAAGAACGCGAACGCCGTCGCCAGGCCCGTGAGTGGCAGGAGCAGTAGGCCGACCGCAACGGGTTCGAGAAGTGGCGGGACGACTTCTTCGGCTGGGGGAACCCTCCGGACATCGAGAACAAGCCCGCGCCTCCCCGGCCCCTCGATCATCAAACTCAGGGACTCTTTCCTGGGTGGTGTGACGCAGGGAGCGGAAGGGCCCAACCGCTGAACAGGGGAAAGAAGTAAGGGAGCAGATATGGATTCCTTCGGACAACCAGCGAAAAGTCCCCGGAATCTGTCAAGACCTGTCAAGTGGGTGATCTCTCTGCTGGTGCTGGCGCTCTTCGCGCTCGTGCTCTTCGTATTCCTGATCGGTCCCACGATGCTCGAGAAGTACGACAGTGCGCACAGAACGACGATCAGTTGCGAGATGACGGCCGCCTACGCCGGGTCGGCTTCAAGTCGATCTTTGAGGGGAGTCGGCACGTCGTCCAACCAGGTCGAGTACCGATCAACCGACTGCGGAACGCTTGTGATGAGCGGAGGGCTCACCACCGAGGCAGCCGAGGAGAAGGCAGCCGAGATCGTGCGCGGTGGGCGTTACGAAGTCAAGATCGGTGCGGGATCTGCGCGTCTTCGGGGCTTGTTCCAGGGCATCGGAGTTGCTCCGAACGTCTTTGATGTGCGGGCTGAGACTGACAGATGAGGCCTGTTCGAGAGCGGTACAGCGCGCTCGCTGCAGGGCGGGCATAGGAACAGACGCCATCCACGACGTTTTCGAGTATCGCTGGGGAGCTTGTGCGGCGCCTGACGTCGGCGCGTGTCAGCAGCCGATTCCGCTCGTATTCGTCTTTTTTGCAGCACCGGCAGCGCTGTTCCGGTCTGATCCGGCGGCGACCGTGTCTACGGCAGCTTTCCCGTGGCGTCGATCGGTGCCGCTGGCGGACTGATCTGCATCGTGAGGGTCTTCCACATCTGCCGCGCACGAACCGGCTACTTGAATGGAGTGACATCCGACAATGCTGAAAAGCCTGGGCGTCGTATCGAATGCGATCCTGTTCGATCGCTCTCGATGGGCAAGGGCTCGATCGTACCGCGGGGGCTCTTCGACTTCTTCAATCTGCTGCCCAGGGTCCACAGGACTGATGGCTGGTAGCGATGACGTGCGCCCGAACACGGCTGTCCCGGACGGGTCGAGTGTCAGCACGGAACGCGCGGCGCTTCGTGACGATCCGGACCCTGGCGCTCGCGGATCTCGTTTGTCACTCGTCACCGCGAACAGGATGAGTTGAGTCGGTGAGTCACAGCCTCGCGCACGGTGATTGGCCCCGGATGTCGGAACGCAAAGTCGCAGTGATGACCTTGGGCTGGCTGCTGTCGCTTGCCGTCATTTTCTTGATGTTCGTGATCTGCCCGCTCGCGCTGAGGGCGTACGACCATTCACACCCAAAGACGGTCACCTGTGAAGGTTCCACTGCTGAAGCGACCTCGGTCAGGGTGTCGTCGACCAACCTGTCGAGTACGAGCATCCCGCAGGTCGAAGTCACGACGAAGAGTTGCGGCGTCCTCAACATCCAACGTGGAATCACTGATGAGAACCGCGGTCGTATCGCTGCCTCACTGAAGCCAGGCGACTGGGAACTCGTCGTCGGTGCGAGATCCTTCAACTTCCGTGAGGTGCTGGGACTTCTGCGGGTACAACCGGAGATCGTGAGCTACCGAATGGATCAGTGAGTTGGGGAAGAGGACGCTCTCGAGGCCGGTGGTGGCTCCCTCGAGGTGAGGGCCCTGTTGCGGGTGTTCGGTGCCTCGCCGGAACTCCTCGGATATCGTCGTTCTTGAGTTCGCCGCATGGTCCGCGCAGGCGCGACCGGAGGGACGACATGAGCTTGCTTGACCTGATCGACACCCTGGACCAGCGCGGCGCTGAGGACGCAGCCTCCGACGAACAAATCCACGCGGTTCGGTCCGTCCTCACCCGTGCTCTGGCGCAGGAGCACGAGAGCCCCGTGTCCCGGTCGTTGGTGCGGGAGGCCGGACGGCTGGTCGCGGATTCTTGGCCCGTTCGAAGCGAACTCGGCGCGCTGGTGCTGACCTTCTCGCAATCGGCGTAGCTCGGGTCATGGTGATCACTGCACCGAGGGCCGAACGGCCCGCGAGTCATCGCCGTTGGTCTGTCGCCCGAACGGGGGACCCGGGCGCCTGTGGACAGTCGTCCCTGCGCGACGCAGCCCCGTTAGGATCGAGTTGCTTGTCGGTTCTTGAGGGGGACGGTCGTCAATGTCGTTGCGCATGCTGCATCCAGGGGTACGAACGAGGAACGGCCGCGCGCTCGCCGTGGTCGCGGTGGCAGGTGCTGCTGCGCTGATGCTCTCGGGGTGCACCTCGTCGGACCGGACGGTCGACAAGCCGTCGCGTGTGCTGCAGACGGTCGACACGAAGCTGGCGGCAGACGGGTCGATCACCGCGATCTCCGACACCGCGATCTCGGTCGGCACGGACGGGTCCTCGTCGGCGGTCACCGAGCACGACACGGCGAAGGCGGCGGCCGACCTGCCCCTCCGCGTGACGACGCAGTACACGACGGCGAAGAAGAGCGGCACTGACCTCGCGGACCTGGCGGGCTACTCCGGCCGGGTCGAGATCGACCTGACCGTCGAGAACCTGACCGTACGGTCCCGCAACCTCACGTACGACGTGGCGGGCGCCTCCCGGACGACTCCGGCTCTCGTCGGTGCGCCCTTCAGCATCGCGGCGTCCACCGTGCTGCCCGGGACGAAGCCCAGCAACATCGTCACCGACACGTCCGACGACGCCACCGCGACGGACGGTGTCGTCAGCGCCAACGGCGACGGCGACGCGGTCGTGCAGTGGGGACGACTCCTCGCGCCGCCGACGTCCGGCGCCAGCACGACCCTGCACCTCGTCGCGAACGTCGACGACTTCGCGGCGCCCTCGTTCGACATGGCTGCGCAGCCGGGCATCTCGACGGACCTCTCCTCGACCGGTGTGGTGGACGCGGCCTTCGGGTCCGACACCGACTCCGAGCTGGCGCTGCAGCGACGGACCATCGACCTCATCTCCCAGGTCAACGAGGTCCTCGCGCGCGCCGGCGGCACGATCACCGAGGTCCGTTCGAACCTCGAGACGACCTCCGCGACCCTCGGTGTCCGCACGGCCGAGCGGCTCAAGGAGAGCAGTTCGTCGCTGGCCAGCACGATGAAGTCGCTCTCGGGTCAGCTCGGCTCGCTCAAGGGCGACCTCGGGTCGACGGTGAGCGCGACGCAGTCCACGGTATTGCAGCAGTTGCAGGAGACCACCGGCAGCCTCGACGCGCTCCTCGGTGACACCTCTGCGACCGCGCGGACGCCGGCGATCGACGGCAACGGCTGCGCTGCCGAACCGCAGCAGGCTGCCGGTGGCGCCAGTGTCTACGGCAACCTGCTGCGCGTGTCCGCTCAGCTCGCCGGGTACGCGGATGCGAGCGAGGCCTGCAAGCAGCAGGTCAGTGCTCAGCTGGCGTCGTCGGTCGGGCCGAGCGACCCGACGCCGGAGAAGTGTGCTGCCGATGACGCAAAGGGCTCGTTGACGTGCGCGCTGTTCGCGTCGTCGACCACGATCACGAAGGCACTCACCGGCCTCGTCGACACTGGCGCCAAACTGGCCGCAGCTCTGCAACCAGAGCAGGCTCAGGCCGCACTCGACAGTTACGGGAAGCTTGACGCAAGCCTGGCTGACATCGATGGAGTACTTGCGCATCTCACTTCGGGGGAGTCTGGCGGAGTGGCTGATCGAGAGGCTGCGTTGGCCACGTTGCGGGACAGCATCCAGGCCGCGAAGACATCAGTAGGTCCGCTGGTCGAGGCGATCAACGAAGTCCACGGCCGTGCTGTCGGGGCGAGAGGTGTCGTCGGCGACCTCGGAGATTCGGCCGGCGACACATCTGTGCAAGGCCAAAATGCTGCCCTCGCAAGACGCCTCTGCCAGATGATCGCTCCAACCGACCCGACGGGTCTGATCCCCACGTTGCCAGGTCTCACCGAGAAGCAGGCTGACGAGCTCCGCTCTTACCTGACGAACAAGCCGTGCGTAGACAGAGGTGACGGAGCCGCTCTGGACCCACCGCTCGGTTACACCCGCCCTCTGGACGAACGACTCAACGAGCAGGCGAGTGCTTGGGACAGCGTGATCGAAAGCACGGATCTCAAGAAGTCCAACAGCGGAATCAGCGCGGTCATTGCCGGGCTGCAGGAATCGCTTCAGGCCGCGGAAGACGCTCGACAGGCGGCGATCAAGACGATCGGTGCCACGGACAGCAGCACGAGCGTCACCCTCGACCAGCTGCGCGCAGCATCGGCTGCCGCGAACAAAGCGGGCGATGACATCAAGGCGGAGCTCGACAAACTCAAGGTCGAGCAAGATGCTCTGGGTCAAGACGTCAAAGACGCCTTCAAGAAGGCCGACCAGGAGACGTCGAAGAAGATCGACGCCCTCATCGACCAGCAGGTCCGCGACGTCTCGGCGCAGGCCACCACGAGCAACGCGGCGGTCATCAAGGCGTTCGACCAGTCCGTCGCCGGCCTCCGCTCCACCTCGAAGGACGTGACGGCGGGCGCCAAGGGCACGATCGACGGCCAGAAGAGCAAGCTCGAGCGTGAGAACGCCGCCCTGGCGAGCGCCGTCGACGAGCAGACGAAGCAGAGCCTCGCTCGGATCGACGCGAGCACGACGGCGTCGACGCGTGACGTCGAGGGCGCGAGCACGCTGCTGACCGGCGACCTCAACCGCGTGATGCTCGACCTGGGAGACCGCAAGGTCAACGGCTCCGGCATCCTCGGCGCGATGGCGACGAGCGCGGCGAAGTCCGACTCCGCCGACTACCAGCTGGCCCTCGCATCGCAGAACGCTGCCGGTTACGCCAACGTCCGGGCCGAGGACGTGGCGGGGATCCTGCTGCAGCAGGAGCAGTTCCGGGCCTCGCTCGATGCCGCGACCGCCCTGCCCGCGTTCCGGATGGACGTGCCGAAGGGTGCGACCTCCACCACGCTGTACGCCTTCACCATCGGAGCGGCACGATGACGCACCAGGCCGTCGAGGACTCGCAGGACGCTCGCGGGCCGCGGCAGCCCCTCGTCATCGTTGCCCTGGCGGTCCTCGTCATCGCCGTGGTGCTGGCCGTGGTGGTCTTCGTGATCGACCGCAACACCCCGGCTGCCGAAGCCGTCCCGGCGACGGTCCCGGTGCCGATCCGGGTGGCGCACGTGCCCGACGGCACGAAGATCGGCGTCGTCGTGACGCTCGGCGACGGCGAAGGGTCCGAGTGGGACGAAGCCGCGCAGGGAGCCCTCGTGGCGGCGAAGCGTCTGACCCTCGGTGGGACCGACGTGGAACTCGTCACCCGGAACGACGGCGGCAGCGCGAGCGGAGCGAAGCGCGCCGTCGAGCAGCTCGTCGACAGCGGCGTGGCCGGCATCGTCGTCGCCTCCTCCGGAGCGCACGTCTCGGGCGCGCTCGACGCGGCATCCGACGCTGGCGTCCCCGTGGTGCTCCCGTACGCCGACGGCGGGGACGGGTCCTGGTCGACCGCACCTTCCCGGGCCTCGGTCAGCGCGGCGATGCAACGTGCGATCCGCGGCGCTGACTCCCCGCTGCTCGTGGACCTGGGCGGCGGTGCTCCGTCCGGTATCCGGTTCGCCCACGTGATGGACGCCGACGACGCGGCAAACGACGCTGCGCTCGCGACGACCGTGGCCCGGCGGACCGGTGCTGCCCCGATGACCACCGCAACGTCGGATGCGCCCGCCGACACGACGGACACCGAGGCCACGAAGCCCGACTCCGACGCGGTCGTGGTGAGCGGTCCGGCGGCACGGCAGGGGGCGTTCGTCGCGGCGCTGCAGTCCGCGGACGTCACCGTCCCGGTCGTGCTCACCCCCGATGCGACGAGCCCGGCGTTCGGCACCGCCCTCGCCGCGGCGAACGGCAGCCTGTCGGGCACCTTCGTCTCGACGGGGGTCGCGACGGACGATGCACGCGCGTTGACCTCCGACGCCCAGGGCCGTTCGATGTCCGCGTTCCTCGGCGGGGTCCGGGTCCTGTCCGATGACGCGGAAGCGCAGAACCTCACGGCCGACCAGCCGTTCAGTGCGGTCGCATGGGCGGCCGACTCACGGAGCCACGACGCGGTCGTCGCGCTCGTCCGCGCCGTCGGTGCCGCACGCAGCGACGAGCCGTCGGCAGTCGCTGACGCACTCTCGACGCTGCGCCTCGATGCGTCGGACGGCCTCGCCGGTCCGGCACTCGACTTCCGGCAGCAGCAGGCCCTCCGCGCCGACGCGACCGTGCTCGCGGCCTCTTCGCAGACGCTCGGGCTGCGTCCGGCGACGACCGAGCAGACCGCGTCGCTCGTCTGGTTCCAGGACTCGACGGCCCGCTGACCCACCGGGCCAGCGGGACCGACGCGGACGAGCAACACCCCACCACCCCACGGACGAGGAGGAGCGCGCATGCGTCTGCTGATCGAGCTCGACGACCGACGTGAAGCGGTGGAGGTCGACGGCTGGGCGAACGCCAGCTGCCTGGGTGAGCTGGTCGAGTCGGCGACGGGCCTGGCGCTGGAACCCGGCACGACCCTCGCGGTCGACGGGCACCGAACGAGCGTCGACACGCCCCTCCGTGACCTGGTCCTGCTCGAAGGCTCACGCATCGCCCGCACCCCCGAGGAGCGCCCGCAGCTGGTCGACGGGTGGACGGTCACCCTGGCTGGAGGCCTCGTCACCGGCGCGGTGGTGTCCGTCCCGCGGTCCCGGAGGCTCGTGGTCGGCCGCGCCCCGCAGGCCGACCTGGTCCTGCCCACCGAGAGCGCCTCGTGGGAGCACTGCACGCTCGAGCTCGAGGAGGACGGCGTCCGGATCCGTGATGCCGGTTCGACGAACGGCACCGTGGTGGCGGGGGAGCGCATCGACGAGGACGGCGTCCTGGTCGAGGTCGGCACGAGTGTCATCGTCGGCGGGGCGGTCCTGCTCGTCCGCCCGGACCTGCACGAGACGCCGGTGCCTGCGCCCGGGTCCCTGCCGAACCTGACCCCGGCGGCGACGGCTCCCTTCAACCGTCCGCCGCGCCCCGGACGCAACACCGCGGTCGAGCCGGTGTCCCCGCCGACGAAGCGCGACGTGCCGCCCGCCTCGAAGTTCAGCTGGATCACGGTCGCGGCTCCGCTGGTCCTGGCCGGGGCGATGGTGCTCCTGCTCGGAGACGCCCGGTTCGCGCTCTTCGCCCTCCTCAGCCCGGTGACGGCGATCGGCATGTGGTTCGAGCAGAAGCACCGGCGGGCGCGGAACCTCAAGGAAGAAGACGAGCGCTTCGCCGAGGCGGTCCGCGGCTTCAGCGGCGAGATCACTGCGGCCGCCGCCATCGAGGCAGCGCGCCGGCAGGAACTCGTGCCGGACCCGGCGAGCGTCGTGCGGCGTGCGCTCCTGCCGGCCACGACGCTCTGGCAGCGTCGGGCCGACGACGTGGACTTCCTCAGCCTGCACGCCGGCACGGGCGACGCACCGTGGCGGCCGGAACTGGACTCGCGCGCGACGCAGACGAAGCTCGAGGACGACGCCAAGGCCGCGATCGAGTCGAGCAAGCTCACCGCGGCGCCCGTCGTCGCCGACCTGAGCGACGCCGGGGTGGTCGGGATCGTGGGTGACCGTGAGGGCGCTCTCGCCCTGGCCCGTAGCCTCCTGGTCCAGGCGACCGTGCACTGCGGACCCGCCGACCTGACCGTCGGCGTCTTCTGCGACCGGGGCCGCGAGGACGACTGGTCCTGGGCCTCCTGGCTGCCGCACGCCCGCGTGGCGGGCAGCAGCACCGGTCAGCGGTGGATGTCGGCGCAGCGTGACCAGGGCGCCGCGGTGCTCCGCGGCCTGCGCGAGTCCATCGACGAGCTGCCGACGCCGGAGCTCCTCGTCCTCATCGACTCCGAGGTCCTCACCGAGGGCCGTGACGCCCCGGCCCGCAGCCTGCTGGGCCACGGCAGGAGCGCGCTCGGGCAGGTCCGTCGTCCTGGTGAGCGCCCGCGCCGGGTGAGCGGGATCATCATCGCGACGAACGAGCAGCAGCTCCCCGCGGCCTGCACCACGATCATCACGGTCAGCGCGGACGCCGCCGCGACCGTCTACCGCCCCGAGGACCGGACCCGCGTCGAGGACGTCGTGCTCGCCGGGCTGTCGCCCGAGGCCGCCGAGCTCTGCGCCCGCCACGTCGCCCACTTCGACGACCCCGAGCTCCTGGTTCCGGGAGCGTCGCTGCCAGCGCTCGTCCGGCTCCCCGACCTGCTCACCGGCGCCGACACCACCGAAGCGCTCTCCGGCGCAGCCGCGATCCGGGCCGCCTGGGAGGCCCGCACCGGCTTCTCGACGCCCATCGGCTCGTCCGAGAGCGGCGTCCTCGAGATCGACCTGGTCCGCGACGGCCCACACGGCCTGGTGGGTGGCACGACGGGTTCCGGCAAGAGCGAGTTCCTGCGGTCCTTCGTGGCCGGCCTCGCCGCCCGCAACGACCCGACGCGCCTGAACTTCCTGCTCGTCGACTTCAAGGGCGGTGCCGCCTTCGCCGCCTGTGAGCGACTGCCGCACACGATCGGCACGATCAGCAACCTCGACGAGCAGCTCGCCGACCGGGCGATCCGTGCCCTCGAAGCCGAACTCGGTCGTCGCCAGCGGGTGTTCGCCGCCGCGGGTGCGGACATCGACAACCTCGACGCGTACCTGGCGACGAAGCCGGCGGAGCCGATGCCCCGACTGCTCTTCGTGGTGGACGAGTTCGCGATGCTGGCGAAGGACTTCCCGGACGTCCTCACCTCGCTCGTGGCGATCGCCGCGGTCGGTCGCACCCTCGGCGTCCACATGCTCCTCGCGACCCAGCGACCGGCCGGCGTCGTCAGCGAGGACATCCTCGCCAACACCAACATGCGTGTCGCACTCCGTGTGCAGAGCCGTGAGGACTCGACCAACGTCATCGGCGTCCCCTCCGCAGCCGGCATCGGTCGCCAGCAGACCGGTCGCGCCTACGTGAAGCTCGGGCAGGACGACATCACGCCCGTGCAGACCGCGCTCGTCACCGGCCGCGCGCGGGACCTCCGCGCCGAGCAGCCGGTCACCGTGCGCCCGACCGACGTGTTCGGCGTGCCGGCTCCGGTGGCCTTCGCCGCTCCGGCCGCCTCCGACCTGACGGACCTCGACGTCCTCATCGACGCCATCTCGGCTGCGAACGACGAGGCCGGGTACGCCCCGCCCCGTCCGATCTGGCCGGAGGCCCTGGGCACGTCCGTCCCGCTCGACACGCTGGTCCCCGCCGACAGCCCTGCAGGCACGCCGAGCACGGTCCCGGTCGCCCTCGCCGACGACCCGGACAACCAGCGGCAGGTCACCACCGGCTGGGACCGGACCGAGGGCAACCTCATGCTCATGGGCATCCCCGGCAGTGGGACGAGCACCGCGCTGGCGTCAATCGCACTGCAGCTCGCACGGGCCACGAGCCCTGAGGACCTCGACCTCCTGGTGCTCGACATGGGCGCCGGCGACCTGGCTCCGCTCGCCGACCTGCCGCACACCAGCGCGTACGTCGGCTCCGGCGCGGGCGCGGGTGAGCTGCAGGCCCGGATGCTCCGCTACCTGCGGACCGAACTCGATCGTCGCCGGGCTGCCCCGGGCGGCCGCCGCGCGGTCGTCCTGCTCGACGGCCTCGCCGCGCTCCGTGACGAGTACCAGGACTTCGAGGGCCAGCAACTCCTCGACGCCCTCTACCGCGTGTACGCCGAGGGGCCCGCGCTCGGTATCTCGTTCGCGGTCTCGACCACCCGTGCGAAGGCCGTCCCGTCCGCCATGGACGAGGTCACCACACAGAAGTGGCTCTTCCGCCTCGCCGACCCGTACGACTACGCGACGATCGGCGTCCGCCCGAAGGACGTCCCGCCGCCGGTCCCGGGTCGCTTCATCGACTCGATCAGCAAGCTGCAATCCCACGTCGGAACCCCGGGCGGGACCCTGGCGGAGGCTGTCCGTGCGGTCGCCGAGCGCTGGCCCGGTACGGCGCCGAAGGCCAGCGCCGTCGGTCGCCTTCCCGGAGCGGTGTCGGTCGCAGACCTCGGTGTCCCCGCTCGCTTCGACACCGATCCGTGGCAGATGCCGATCGGGATCGCGGAGGACGACCTCGGAACCGCCGTCCTCGAGGTGTACGACGGCGAGCACGTCCTGGTCGCCGGCCCGGCGCGTTCCGGCAAGTCGTCGGTCCTCCTCGCCCTGGCTGAGTCGGCGCGCAACACGGAGGGCGTCCGACCGTCGGTGTGGGCGATCTGCGACCGTCGCTCACCCCTGGCGACCGGCTCGTTCGACCGCATCGCCGTCGGGGCGGACGAGGTCCCGGCGCTCCTCGCGGGCATCCGCCTCGAGCGCGGCCCGGTACTGCTGCTCATCGACGACGCCGAACGGTTCGACGACGGCGACCAGAGCATCGCGTCGCTGCTGTCGACCGAGCGTCCCGGCCTCTGCGTCGTGGCATCCGGCCGGTCCGCCGACCTCCGTTCGATGTACAGCCACTGGACGCGGGCGGTCCGGAAGTCCCGGTGCGGGGTCCTCCTGCAGCCGGACGTCGACTACGACGGCGAGCTCCTCGGCGTGACCCTGCCGCGCCGGTCGCCGGTGGCACTGACCGTCGGGCGTGGGTACGCCGCCTCTGGAGGCGCGGTCCGCCTCGTACAGACCGCCTCCGCCGCCCGCTGACCGCCGGTCCGCGGCTCGCCTGCGCCTGCCCAGGGGTGCCGGTTCGGTACGCGAAAGCGACAGATCTGCGCTGAAACTCCGCGCTGATCTGTCGCTTTCGCGGGGCGGACCGCCGGCCGGCGGCGGCTCACCCGCGCGCGCCCACGGGTGCCGGTTCAGTGTGCGAAAGCGACAGTTCTCTGCCGACAGTCCGCGCTGATCTGTCGCTTTCGCGGGGCAGACCGTCGGCCGGGAGGCGCGTGGCGGCACGGCCACGCGCCTCCCGGCCACCGGACCCGCCGCCGGACCCGCCGCCGGACCCGCCGCCGGACCCGCCGCCGGACCCGCCGCCGGACCCGCCGCCGACGTCAGTCGCGCGTGGTGATCCCGAACGGGTCGCTCTCGAGGTTCGTGAAGTTCCCCACCGTTGCCCGCACCGTGCAGGTGGGCGCCACGGAGAGCGCGGTCACGACGAGCCCGTCGGACGACACCGCCAACGCTCCCGAGCAGCCGTCAGCGAACCGGACGCCGGACTCTCCGCCGGCGACGTCGACGAGCATCTCGGACGGTCGACCGGTGCTCGGGCTGCGGTACAGCGGGTTGAGGTCGTCCGCACCGCCCGGCCACACCGGGACGAGCGTGACGGGCAAGGCGGTCTGGCTGACCGTGCGGTCCGGGGTGCGGACGTCGATGCCCTGCAACCGCTGAACGGGGTACGCGGTGCCGCTCACCGACTGGTCGGTCACGGCGGCGGTGGTCGCGGCGCCCACGCCGTCGAGCCACTCCTGCAGCGCCGAGCCACCCGACCCGGAACCGGTGGCCGCCGAAGAACCGGAGCCAGAGGACCCGGACCCGGACCCGGACCCGGACCCGGACCCGGACGAGCCGGACCGTGCCCCCGGCTCGATCGCGTCCACGGGCACCGCCGCCTGCACGGTCACGGACCCACCGGCCTCGACGTCGACGCCCGACAGGCTCCACGCACAGGCGGTGTCGACGCCGGTCAGCGACGGCTGGTTCCGCTTCGCCGTGACGCCCTCGCCACTCCAGGTGACGGCGGGGCAGTCAGCGCCCTTCGCCGCGGCCGGCAGCACCTCGAGCAGGGGCCCGGTCAGCGGCGCGGTCTGCGCGGCGTAGGTGATCGAGAGCTCGACGGTGCCGGCCGAGGCGTCGACCACGGCCTTGCGCGTGGTGGTCAACCCGGTCGGCAGCGGTC
This sequence comes from Curtobacterium sp. MCPF17_001, assembly GCF_003234615.1. Lineage (NCBI taxonomy): Bacteria > Bacillati > Actinomycetota > Actinomycetes > Micrococcales > Microbacteriaceae > Curtobacterium > Curtobacterium sp. MCPF17_001. The sequence continues at coordinate 132,228 of NZ_QKSL01000006.1, read as the reverse complement.
GGTCCTGCTGGTAGGCACTGGCACTCTGCGCTCCGGTCGCGCTGCCACCGGGGCGTTTCTTCCCTGCGCCGGGCAGCCAGACGACGGCCGCGATGACGAGCACGACGACCAGCACGATCCCGACGACCCCGAGCAGCAGCATCCGGTTCGTCAACCAGTCGGGTCGGGCGAAACGGCGTCGGGTGCTCTCGACCTCGGCCGGTGCGGCGGGCAGGACCGGGCGAGCCAACGGTCGGATGACGGTCTGGGAGCCGGCGGGTCCGAGGTCGGGACCCGGTTCGACCGCCCCGTCCTCGGCAGCCACGAGCGCAGGACCACCGGAACCGCCGGAGCCGGTCTCGGCGACAGCGGTCCCGGTGCTCGCAGCACCGACCCCACCACGCACGACCGTCGCGGGGCGCTCGACCTCGTCGAACGCGTCCGGGTCGTCGACCCGCTCCAGGGCCGGGGTGTCCCGCAGTGACCGGGCCAGGCGGCGGAGGGACGCGGCGGCGTCGACCGCGGACGGGCGGGCAGCGGGCTCCTTCGCCAGCAGGGACGACAGCGCGGCCCAGAGCGCGTCGGGCACGTCGAGTCGCGGTGGGGTGGAGGTCACGTGCCGGTACGCGACCGCGAAGTCCGTGCCCGGGCCGGCGAACGGCGTCCGGCCGGAGAGCAGTTCGTAGAGCATGACACCGGCGCCGTACACGTCCGCGGCGGGACCGGAGCGCCCCTGGCTGATCGACTCGGGCGCCATGTACTGCGGCGTGCCGAGGAGTCCGGTGGTCTTCCGGTCCCGCTCGGCCACGACCGAGGCGATCCCGAAGTCGGACACCCGCACGTCGCCCGTGCTGCCGGCCGTCCACTCGTGGTCGAGCAGGACGTTGTCGGGCTTGACGTCCCGGTGGCTGACGTCACGCTCGTGCGCGACGGCCAGGGCGTCGAGCGTCTCGGCGGTGATGGTCAGGGCGTCGCTCGCCGGCAGCGTCCCGACGGCGAGCAGCAGGTCACGGGCCGAGCCGCCACCGACCAGGTCCATGACGATGGCGAGCCGGTCGCCCTCGACGACGAGGTCCCGGACCCGGACGATCGAGGGGTGGTCGAGTGCCAACAGCACCGAGCGTTCGCGGACGAACCGTTCGACGACGTCCGGTTCGGCAGCGAGTTCCGCCCGCAGCAGTTTCGCCGCGAACTGCTCACCGGTCGCGGTGTGCTCGGTCCGCCAGACCTCGCCGGACGCGCCGGTGCCGAGGAGGTCGACCAGCCGGTAGGACGCGCCAAGCGGCTCCCCCTTGCCGTACTGGGAGCGCTGCGCGTGCTGCCCGTACTCCGTCACAGATCCCCCGAACCCACGAACGTCGGTGCGTCACCGACGCTCCATGTTACCGGCCGGTCGTCGGCGCCGCGTACTGGACGTCGACGGTGTGGTCGACGAACCCCTGTCGGCGGTAGAGCGCCAGCGCGGGTCCGTTGTCGCCCTCGACGTAGAGCGCGACGGCGTGCAGGTCACGGTCGACGAGTCGCGCGGCGCCGGCGCGCATGAGGACCCCGCCGAGCCCCCTGCCCTGCAGGTCCGGCCGGACCGCGACGGCGTAGTACTCGCCGACCCCGTCCTCGACCTTGAGCCAGCAGGAGCCGGCCAGCTCGCCGTCGGCGTCACGCAACAGGACCAGGTCGTCCCCGGAGAACCACGCGTCGGACTCGCGGGCGCGCAGGTCGTCGAGCGTCATCCGCCCCTGCTCGGGGTGCGACGCGAAGGCCGCGGCGTTCAGCGCCAGCCAGTCGGCCTCGTCCCGCGGGGAGCCGGCCCGGAACGCGTCGAGTCGGTAGCCGTCCGGGAGGCCCGGGTCGGCCGCCGTCGTCGGCACGGGTGCGCGCAGCTGCAGCAACGTGCGCTCCGCGGACCATCCCGATCGGGCCGCGAGGGCACGGGCGGCGGGGTGGTCACCGTGTGCCCAGGCCCGCGTCGGCGGGTCCGCCAGGGCGAGCACCTGCTCGACGAGACGGGTGCCGATGCCGCGACCCCGGGCCTCCCGGCGGACGAAGACCTCGACCTCACCGTCCCGGACGACCGCGATACCGGTGTCGTCACCGAGGACGTGGGCGCGGCCGGCGCGCAGGTCGACGAGGGTCTGGTCGGAGAGGGGGGGAGCCTCGCCGTCCGCGATCGCGGCGTCGGCGAGCTGTTCGACGATCGCGAGCACTACTGGCCCTGCGAGCGGTCGTCGTCGTCGTGCACGTTGAAGCGGTACCCGACGTTGCGGACCGTGCCGATGAGGGACTCCAGGTCCCCGAGCTTCGCGCGCAGTCGTCGGACGTGGACGTCGACCGTGCGGGTGCCGCCGAAGTAGTCGTAGCCCCAGACCTCGCTGAGCAGCTGCTCACGGGTGAACACCCGGGCCGGGTGGGTGGCGAAGAAGCGGAGGAGCTCGAACTCCTTGAAGGTGAGGTCGAGCGGCCGGCCGCGGACCTTCGCGGAGTAGCTCGCCTCGTCGATGACGACGCCGGAGGCCTGGATCTTCGACCCGGTCTGGTTCTTCGAGGCGCGTCCGGCGTTGAGGCGGATGCGGGCGTCGACCTCGGCGGGGCCCGCGGACTCGAGCACGACGTCGTCGATGCTCCACTCGGTGGTCACCGCGGTGAGGCCGCCCTCGGTCACCACGAGCACGACGGGTGTCGTCGAGCCGCTCGTCGCGAGGATCTTGCAGAGGGCCTTCGCGCTGACCAGGTCGGTCCGGGCGTCCACGAACATCAGGTCGCTCTGCGGTGCGTTGACGAGCTGTGCGGCCTCGGCGGGCACGTGCCGGATCCGGTGGCTCAGCAGGCCGAGGCTCGGCAGGACGTCGCCGGGCGCGGCCGAGGTGAGTACCAGGAGCTGTGCCACAGGACCTCCAGAGGCAGATGACGTCGTTGCGCCATCCTAGTGAGCCCGCGGAACCGACCCGGACGGACGGTGCAGCACGCGGCTGTCATGATGGGGACGTGAGTGAGACGACGGACCCCGTGGGCCCCGACCCGGTGGTCGTGCCGAGCCAGCGACGGCTGCGGCTGACGTCGGTGGTGCCGGTGTGGTTGCTCGCGGTCGCCGGAGCGGTCCTCGTCCTGACCCTGACGCAGAAGGACTCGTTCGCCTGGCTGCTGCTCGTGTTCGTCGCGGCGGTGTTCGTCAGCTTCGTCCTGCAGCTCGCGACGCAGACGAAGGACGGCCTGGTGGAGCGGATCAGCATCGCGTCGTCGGGGTCCTTCGTGGTCGTGCTCGTGACGGCGCTGATCCTGCTCGTGCGCTGAGGTCCCTGGCTTCTCGGTCCGGGCCGCGTAGACTTCCGGCATGGATTCGCTGCTTGCGCTCGAGCTCTTCTACGTGGGCCTGCTGGGCCTGGCGTCGCTCGCGATCGCCTTCATCTCGGTGACCGTCGTCGTCAAGCTCTTCAAGGGCCAGCGGTGATCGAACTCCCCGAGGGCCTCTCCGCCGAACTCGTCCCGCTGTCGTGGCTGGTCGGCGTCTGGGAAGGCACCGGCGTCGTCGAGTACCCCGTGGGTGAGGACGACGACGTCCGGACGTACGAGTTCGGGCAGCGCGTGAGCTTCAGCCACGACGGTCTGCCGTACCTCAACTACTCGTCGACGACGTGGCTGCTCGACGACGACCACACGCCGCTCGCTGCCGAGATGGGCTACTGGCGGCTCGACCGTCCGTCCGAACCGGGTGACCGCGGTCCCGCGTTGCTGCTCGGGGACGGCCCGGTGCCGTTCTCGACCACGCAGAGTGTCGAGACCCTGCGCAACCAGACGAACGGCTTCGACGTCGAAGCGGCGATCATCCACCCGACGGGCGTCAACGAGCTCTACGTCGGCCGCGTCAAGCAGGGACGCATCGACCTGGCGACCGACGCGGTGATGCGCTCCGCCAACGCCAAGGAGTACTCGGCCGCCACCCGGATGTACGGCCTGGTCGAGGGCAAGCTCTTCTGGGCGTGGGACATCGCCGCCCTCGGACGTGAACTCACCTCGCACGCCTCGGGGCAGCTCGCGAAGGTCGACTGATGGCCTCGCCGTTCGCTGTGCGTGACGGGTTCGTCGCCTCCGCTGCCGGGCCCGCGGCGCACTTCGGCAACCCGCTCGGGGAGCAGCGTCTGCTCGCCCGCGGTCGCGCGGTCGTGGAACTCGGACTCGGTGTCGTCACGGTGTCGGGTCCGGACCGCCTGTCCTGGCTGAACTCGATCACGTCCCAGCTGCTGCTCGGCCTGGCACCGGGGGTGAGCACCGAGACGCTGGTGCTCGACGCCTCCGGTCGGGTGGAGCACGCCGCGCGGGTGGTCGACGACGGCGAGACCGCCTGGCTCCTCACCGAGCCGGAGGACGCCGGGCCGCTCGCCGCCTGGCTGTCCTCGATGCGGTTCATGCTGCGGGTGGAGGTCACCGACCGTTCGGCCGAGTTCACGACGCTCGGGTGGTTCGACGGCGCCGACCCGCTGCACGGTACTTCGCCGCTGGTCACCTGGGTCGACCCGTGGTCGTCCGTCACGCCCGGTGGGTGGGGCTACGCCGACCTGGAGGCCCACCCCGGCACCGACTGGACCCTCCGCATCGCCGTGGTCATCCCCGACACCGCTGCACAGGTGGCCGCGTCGGACGTGCCCGCCGCGGGTCTCCTGGCGCTGGAGGCCCTGCGGATCGCCGCCTGGCGTCCGTCGCTGTCCGACGTGGACGAGCGGACGATCCCGCACGAACTCGACTGGCTCCGTTCCGCCGTGCACCTGTCGAAGGGCTGCTACCGCGGACAGGAGACGGTCGCGAAGGTGCACAACCTCGGACGTCCGCCGCGGCGCCTGGTGATGTTGGACCTCGACGGCTCCGACGGCGTCGTCCCCGCACCGGGCACGCCCGTGACGCTGGACGACACCGAGGTCGGGCGGCTCGTGGCGTCGGCCACGCACCACGAGCTCGGGCCGATCGGGCTGGCGGTCGTCAAGCGGTCCCTGGACCCGTCGGCCGTGCTGTCCCTGACCACCGACGACGTCGTCGTGACCGCGGCGCAGCAGGTCATCGTCCCGCCGGGTGCCGGCGCGACGGCCGACGTCCCGCGCCTGCCACGCCTCGGGGCCGTCCGCCGCGGCTGACTCCCGTGGCCGTGGCGCTCGCTGCGTCCCGCACGGCTGGTGATCGCTGCACGGCACCGGTGTTCGTCCGTCGCGTCGCGACCGTCCGCGGTGCTTCGACGAACACCGGTGTCCAGCCGTGCCTCCCGGCCGGCCGGGATGTGGACCGCCGGAGCGGGCGCGTCAGGCGGGAGCGACCGCCGACCAGGGGACGCTGAGTTCGCCGAGTCGCCAGCGGCTCGTGCCGTGCAGGACCGGCCAGCCGCGGTCGCGCATCCCGCGGACCGCTGCGATCCAGCGCTGCCGCGGGCCGTACGTGCCGAGCGGTGCCGCGACCGCCCAGGCCAGGTCGAGGTCGCGGAGGAACCCGTGCACCCGCTCGCCGGGGACGTTGCGGTGGATGAGCGCCTTCGGCAGCCGCTCCGCGACGATGCTCGGGACGTCGAGTCCGGCCAACCGCAGCGCGACGGTGAAGGTGTGCGGGGCCTCCCGGTCGAGCGTGACCCACGAGGCGACCCGACCGACCTCGTTGCAGGTGCCCTCGACGAGCTGCCCGCCGGGTTGCAGCCGGTCCTGCATGATCCGCCAGGACCCGACGACGGCGGACTCGTCGTACTGCCGCAGGACGTTGAAGGCCCGGATGACCGCGGGTCGTCGGCCGCCCGGGGTCGGGGTCTCGAAGCCGCCGAGCCGGAACGTCACCCCGTCGCGGGTGCCGGCGTTCGCGAGGGCGACCCGCGACGGCTCGATCTCGATCCCGGTGACCTCGACGTCGGGTCGGAGCCGTGCCAACCGGTCGCGGAGCTCCAGCGTCGTGGTCGGGCTCGCGCCGTAGCCGACGTCCGCGACGAGGGGGTCGTCGGTGCGCCGGAGGACCGGGAGGGCCGCGATCCACCGGTCCACCCTGCGGAGCCGGTTGTGCCCGGTCGTCCCGCGGGTGACGGCGCCGATCGGCGAGGAGTTCCCGGGCATGGGACCAGGGTACGGGTGGAGCACTGCTCGGTAGACTCGGGCGCATGACCTCCACGCTCGTCCTGCTCCGTCACGGCAACAGTGACTGGAACCAGAAGAACCTGTTCACCGGTTGGGTCGACGTCCGGCTCTCCGAGCTGGGTGAGAAGGAGGCGAAGCGGGCCGGCAGTCTCATCGCCGAGTCCGGCATCGTCCCCGACGTCCTGTACACCTCGCTGCTGACCCGGGCGATCCAGACGGCCGACATCGCCCTGCTCGAGGCCGACCTGGCCTGGCTGCCGGTCAAGCGCGACTGGCGCCTCAACGAGCGGCACTACGGCGACCTGCAGGGCAAGGACAAGGCCCAGACGCTCGAACAGTACGGCGAGCAGCAGTTCATGGAGTGGCGCCGCTCGTTCGACGTCCCGCCGCCCCCCATCGCGGACGACGCCGAGTGGTCGCAGCACGGTGACCGTCGCTACGCGGACCTCGGCGACGAGCTGCCCCGGACCGAGTCGCTGAAGCTCGTCATCGACCGGTTGCTGCCCTACTGGGAGTCGGACATCACGAAGGACCTCGGCGCGGGCAAGACCGTCCTGGTCACGGCGCACGGCAACTCGCTGCGGGCACTCGTGAAGCACCTCGACGGCATCTCGGACGACGACATCGCCGGGCTCAACATCCCCACGGGCATCCCACTCGTCTACGAGCTCGACGACGAGTTCCGTCCGACGAAGCCCGCGTACTACCTCGACCCCGAGGCCGCTGCCGCCGGTGCCGCGGCGGTCGCCGCCCAGGGCGCGAAGAAGTAGTCCGGACGTACCTGCGGGAGCGGAGACGCGCGTGGCGCGGGGTGTCGAGACGCCCCGCGCCACAGCTGTCTCGGGCGTCGGCCGTCTCGGGCGTCAGCCGTCTCGGGCGTCAGCCGAAGTGCGCGGCGATCTCCTGCACGAGGGCTCCGACGTCGTAGGGCTGCGCGGTCTGCACCCGGACGACCGGCCCCACGCCGACCGGTCCGGCTGCGGTTGCGTGCTCGTCCCAGAACGCCAGCACGTCGGCGAGGTCACCGTGCACCTCGTGGCGGATCGGCATCGTGCCCGGCTCGTAGCGGTCCCGCAGTCGGGCCTCCGCGGTCTCCCGGTCGACGTCGCACCACACCTCGACGACGCGCGGCGAACCGGCGGTGGTGAGCCCGGCCTCCAGGAAGTCCCGGTCGCGTGACGGCAGCAGGACGGCGTCGACGACGACCCCGTTCTCGACCGCTCCGGCCATGGACCACAGCGTGTCCATCGCGATCCCGCCGAGCGTGCGCGAGGGGATCGTCGGGCCGGCGATGTCGGCGAGTGGCTCCTTCACCCGGTCCTTCGACAGGAAGGGGCAGCCGAGCACCTCGGCGAGGGCGGCACCCACCGTGCTCTTGCCGGAGCCGGGCATGCCGTTGACGATGATCGCGACCTGGGCCATGCCTCGATCCTCCCACCTCCGCGAAACGCAAGGTGGGCGGCTCCCCGCAACGGAGTACCGCTGCGAGCAACCGCCCACCTTGCGTTTTGCGGACTCACCCTGGGGGCAGCCCGCCGGCCTCAGGCCGGGGACGTCGTGACGTTGGCAGCGCCGGCCCAGTCGCCGGTGGCCAGGTACTCGACCTTCTTCGCGATCGAGACCGCGTGGTCGGCGAATCGCTCGTGGTACCGGGAGGCCAGGGTGGCGTCGACCGTGTCGACCGGCCCGCCCTTCCACGCCTCGCCGAGCACGAAGTCGAAGACGCTGGCGTGCAGCTCGTCGACGGCGTCGTCCTCGTCACGGATCTCGGCGGCCAGGGCGATGTCCTCGGTCGCGAGCAGGCGCGTGAGCTTCTGCGACATCGCGACGTCATGTGCGCCCATCTGCTTGAAGGTGCCGCGCAGGCCCTTCGGGACGACCTTCTCGGGGAAGCGCTGACGTGCGAGCTGCGCGATGTGCTCGGCCATGTCGCCCATCCGCTCGAGCGACGAGCTGACCCGCAGGGCGGTGACGACGACCCGGAGGTCGCGGGCGACGGGAGCCTGGCGGGCGAGGATGTCGATGGCGACCTCGTCCAGGGCGGACGCGGCGGCGTCGATCTTCGCGTCGTCGGCGATGACCTCCTCGGCGAGGGCCACGTCCGACTCGCTGAACGCCTCGGTGGCTCGGGTGATGGCGGACTCGACGAGCCCGGCGATCTCGGTCAGACGCTCTTGGACGTCCTGGAGCTCCTGCTGGAACACTTCGCGCATGGGGGAGGGCCTCTCTCTGCGTACCGGACGAGTGTCGTCAGCCCAGGTGAACGGTCGGTGACCTGCGGCTGAACGGTTCGCGATCCGGCCTGCTCCGGGGCGTGAACGGCGTCCGAACCGCGTGTGACCACTCCTACACTGGCGGCATGGACAACGCGTGGCTCGTGCCACTGTCGATGCTCCTCGGCGGTGTGTTCGGCGCGGGCGTCGTGGTGCTGATCATCACCGCCGAGCGCACGGCACGTGCAGCCGACGTGGCGGAGCGGAGCCTGCCGGACGGGGTCGCCGCCGTGATCGCCACCATGCACAACCCGGCCGTCGTGGTGGACCCCTCGAACACCGTCGTCGCCGCGTCGCCGCAGGCGCTGGCGGTCGGTCTGGTGGTGCGTCGGAAGCTCGTGCACGACGAGCTGGCGGCCCTGGTCGACCGGGTCCGGCGCAGCGGGGAGATGGGCGCCGAGGACCTCGAACTGCCCCGCGGCGGTCGGGGTGACGTGATGGGCTACCTCAGCTTCCGCGCGGCGCAGCTCGGCAACCGGTACGTGCTCGTCACGGCGGACGACCTGACCGAGAGCCGGCGCATCGACGAGGTCAGGCGTGACTTCGTCGCCAACATCTCGCACGAGCTCAAGACCCCGATCGGTGCCATCGGCCTGCTGTCCGAGACCCTCGTCATCGCCGCCGACGACCCGGCGCACGTCCGGAAGTTCGCCGCACAGCTCGTCACCGAGTCGGAACGACTGGGTGCGCTGACGAAGGACATCATCGAGCTGTCCCGACTGCAGTCCGTCGACGCGCTCGAGGCGAGCGAGGAGACCGGGATCGACAAGGTCGTGCAGGCCGCGATCGACGGCAACGAGGTCGTCGCCCGCGCCCGGGGCATCGAGTTGATCCGTGCCAAGAAGTCGAAGCTCCGCGTGATGGGGGACCCGGGCCTGCTCCAGGTGGCGGTGTCGAACCTCATCGCGAACGCCGTGAAGTACTCCCCGGACAACACCCGCGTCGGCGTCGGCGTCCGCGGCACCAAGGGCTTCGTGGAGATCGCGATCACCGACCAGGGCGTCGGCATCCCGGAGGCCGACCTCGACCGCGTGTTCGAACGGTTCTACCGCGTCGACCCGGCCCGCTCCCGTGCCACCGGCGGCACGGGACTCGGTCTGGCGATCGTGAAGCACATCGTCAGCAACCACGGCGGCGACGTCCGCGTCTGGTCGCAGCCCGGCAAGGGTTCGACCTTCACGATCCGCATCCCCGAAGCCGACCCCGAACTGACCACAGCACTCGAAGAGCAAATGGAAGAGCAGCCATCGTGACCAAGATCCTCATCGTCGACGACGAGCCGGCACTGAGCGAGCCCCTGGAGTTCCTGCTGCAGCGGGAGGGGTACGAGACCGCCGTCGCGGCCGACGGCGTCACCGCCCTGTCGAAGTTCGACTCCGAGAACCCGGACCTCGTCCTGCTGGACCTGATGCTGCCGGGTCTGTCCGGCACCGAGGTCTGCCGGCAGATCCGCACCCGTTCGAACGTCCCGATCATCATGCTCACCGCGAAGGACTCCGAGGTGGACATCGTCGTCGGGCTGGAGCTCGGCGCCGACGACTACGTGACGAAGCCGTACTCGACGCGTGAGCTGCTCGCGCGCATCCGTGCGGTGCTCCGCCGCCGGACCGAGGATGACCCGGGGGACATGGGCATCCTGCAGGTCGGCGGGATCCGGATGGACGTCGAGCGGCACACGGTCTCGGTCGACGGGTCCGAGACGCCGATGCCGCTCAAGGAGTTCGAGCTCCTCGAGCTGCTGCTCCGCAACGCCGGTCGCGTGCTCACCCGTGGGCAGCTCATCGACCGGGTCTGGGGCTCGGACTACTTCGGCGACACGAAGACGCTGGACGTGCACATCAAGCGGATCCGCTCGAAGATCGAGCGCGTCCCGAGCACGCCGGAGGTCCTCGTCACCGTCCGCGGGCTCGGGTACCGCATCGAGGCGTAGCCGCCACCGGCGGGCAGACGGACGGGAGGCCCGGGGCCGGTTCATCGGAACCGGCCCCGGGCCTCCCGTCGGGCGCTGCTGCACCGTGCCGTCGTGCACGGCGCGCCGCGGTCAGTTCGTGCCGTTGTCGCCTTCGGAGGAGTCCGTCTGCGAGCCGCTCTGCGTGCCCGGAGCCGAGGCGCCGCCGGTCGGCTCGCTACCGCTGTTCGACGGCGAGGTCGGCGTCGACGTCGGGGTGGGGCTCGGCGCGAGCGTCTGGTACTGCTCCTGCCCGCTCGTCAGGACCGGCACCGTGGCCGAGGCGCCCTCGGCACCGTCGTAGGAGAAGTACATCTTCACGAGCGAGCCGGGCTTCACGCTGACGTCGTCGAAGTCGACCGTGTCGTGCTCGCCGTCGTCCGCGAGGACGGTCGTCGAGTTGCCGGCGACCTCGACGGTCTGGTCGTCGCCGTCCACCTCGAGCGTGACGGTGCGGTCGTCGTCGCCGGTGTTGACCAGCGTCCCGACGAACCGGGCGTCCTTCCCGCTGTCGGAGATGAGCAGGGCGTTCCGCACGTCGATCGTGCCGGTGGACACATCGACACCGTCGGTGATCTGACGGATCTCCTGGGTGCGGGACGGCGACAAGAACTCGCAGCCGCTCGCACCGAACGCGATGGTCGCAGCGACGGCGACGGACACGAGTACCCGAGCTCGCAAGAGGTTCCTCCGGAAGTTCACGATGGTGGACCGAGCGGTCCTGGCGATCATCCTACCCAGGCCCCGGTCGGGTCGGAGGTCAGGGTGGGCAGCGCCCGGGCGGGTCCCGCGCAGGCCGTCGGGGTCAGGCCCCCCTTACCCGAACGTCCCCTGTGGTAAACTGGATGCCTGGGAACGGAGCCTGATACATGCAATTCGAGGTCGGCGAGACCGTCGTCTACCCCCATCACGGGGCGGCAACCATCTCTGAAGTCAAGACTCGCGTCATCAAGGGCGAGGAAAAGGTCTACCTGAAGCTTCGGGTGACGCAGGGTGACCTGACGATCGAGGTCCCGGCGGACAACGTCGACCTGGTCGGCGTCCGCGACGTGATCGGCAAGGAAGGGCTCGACAAGGTGTTCGAGGTCCTCCGGGCACCGTTCACCGAAGAGCCCACCAACTGGTCGCGTCGCTACAAGGCGAACCTCGAGAAGCTCGCTTCGGGTGACGTCATCAAGGTGTCCGAGGTCGTCCGCGACCTGTGGCGCCGCGATCAGGACCGCGGCCTCTCCGCGGGTGAGAAGCGGATGCTGGCCAAGGCGCGCCAGATCCTCATCTCCGAGCTGGCCCTGGCCGAGAAGACCGACGAGGACAAGGCTTCGACCGTCCTCGACGAGGTCCTCGCGTCCTGACGCCCGCTTGAGCACCACCACGAACGACACGACGACCGCACCGGCGCAGAGCCAAGCTCTGGCAGCCCGTGCGGTCGTCGTCGTTGCGGCAGGGTCCGGCACCCGTCTCGGCATCGGCACCGCAAAGGCGTTCGTCCCCGTCGCCGGGGAGCGCATGCTGGTCCGCGCGTTGCGGACCGTCCTGACCCTCGGAGAGCCGACCCTCGTGGTCGTCGTCGCACCGTCCGACCGGATGGACGAGTGCCGTGCCCTCGTCGCCGACGTGGCCGGTGCGGCTGCGGCGTTCACGTCGGTCGTGCCGGGAGGCGCGGATCGCCACGCCTCGGTCCAGGCCGGGCTGGCCGTGCTGCCGGACTCCGTCGAGACCGTGCTCGTGCACGACGCCGCGCGGTGCCTCACCCCGGCGTCGCAGTTCGAGCGGGTCTTCGCCGCGGTCGCCGGCGGCTCGGCGGACGGGCCGGCGCAGGGTGGTGTCGGCGTGGTGCCGGCGCTGCCGGTCACCGACACCGTGAAGCGCGTCGCCGGCGACGTCGTCGTCGAGACCGTCGACCGTTCGGCACTGGTCGGGGTGCAGACGCCGCAGGGCTTCCCGCTCGCGGCACTCCGTCGGGCGTACGCCGTCGCGGAGCGCGCAGAGACCGACGACGCCGGGGTGTTCCAGGCAGCCGGCGGTGTCGTCCGCACCGTGCCGGGCGACGCGGACGCGTTCAAGATCACCACGCGGTGGGACCTCGGTCGGGCCGAGGCCGTCGTCGCCGAACGAGCGGCTGCCCGCACGCTCGACGGGCGGGCGGGGTCGGACGTCCCGGTCGGGTCCGACGTACGTGTCGGGTTGGGTGTCGACGTGCACGCCTTCGACCCCGCCGTGCCGTGCCGTGTGGGCATGCTCGACTTCCCCGGCGAGCCCGGCCTCTCCGGGCACAGCGACGGGGACGCCGTCGCCCATGCGGTGTGCGACGCCCTGCTCTCGGCCGGTGGCCTCGGGGACATCGGCAGCCGGTTCGGCACCGCCGACCCGGTCTTCGCCGGCGCCGCCGGGAACGTCTTCGTGCGCGGTGCCGTCGCACTCCTGCAGGGTGCCGGACTCGAGCCCGTCCGCGTCACCGTCCAGGTGATCGGCAACCGCCCGCGCATCGGTGCCCGTCGTGACGAGATGCAGGACGCCCTGGCCGCCGCGGTCGGCGCTCCCGTGGCGGTGTCCGGGACGACGACCGACGGCCTGGGCTTCACCGGGCGGGGTGAGGGGCTCTGCGCGATCGCGACGGCAGTCGTCCGGTCTGCCGGCGCCGTCGCGCCCGCGCTCTGAGACCCGTCGGCCCGTTCTCCACAGGCTCCGAGTGGCCCCGTGTCACCGCGGGTGTGGCCCTCTAGGCTTGTCGCGTGACTGTTCGCCTGTACGACTCCCGCGCCGCCGACGTCGTCGACCTCGTGCCCCTGGTCGACGGACAGGTCAGCATCTACGTCTGCGGCCCGACGGTGCAGTCGTCGCCGCACATCGGGCACCTCCGGTCCGCGCTGGTCTACGACATCTGGCGTCGCTGGCTGAGCCACCGCGGGTACCGCGTGACCCTGGTGCGGAACGTCACGGACATCGACGACAAGGTCCTCGACCTGGCCGCGGGCACCGACGAACCGTGGTGGGCGCGGGCGTACCGCGTCGAGCTCGAGTTCACCGCCGCGTACACGGCACTCGGCATCCTGCCGCCGACGTACGAGCCCCGCGCGACCGCGAGCATCCCGCAGATGCAGGACATCATCACGCGGCTGATCGAGCGCGGGCACGCCTACCCGGCCGCCGACGACAGTGGTGACGTGTACTTCGACACTGCGAGCTGGCCGGAGTACGGCGCGTTCACCCGACAGCGACGTGACGACATGGTCGACGCCACCGACGCCGATCCCCGGGGCAAGCGTGATGCCCGGGACTTCGCACTCTGGAAGGGCAGCAAGGCGGGGGAGCCCTCGACCGCGAGCTGGGACTCCCCGTGGGGTGCGGGTCGTCCCGGGTGGCACATCGAGTGCTCCGCGATGTCCCGGCGCTACCTCGGGCCCGCGTTCGACATCCACGGCGGTGGCCTCGACCTCCGCTTCCCGCACCACGAGAACGAACTGGCGCAGTCGACCGCTGCCGGGGACGCCTTCGCGTCGCACTGGTTGCACAACGGGCTCGTGACCGTCGGGGGGCAGAAGATGTCGAAGTCGCTCGGCAACTCGATCTTCGCCGCCGACTTCCTCGAGTCCGCACGTCCGGTCGTCGTCCGCTACTTCCTCGGTGCCGCGCACTACCGATCGACGATCGACCACCACGACGGGTCCCTGGCCGAGGCCGAAGCCGCACTCGACCGCATCGACGGCTTCCTGTCACGGGCCGCCACGCGCCTCGAAGGCGTCCGGCTGAGCGACGCTCCGGCCGTTCCGCAGGGGTTCGCCGACGCCATGGACGACGACCTCGCGGTACCCCAGGCGCTGGCGGTGCTGCACGAGACCGTCCGGTCCGGCAACGCCGCTCTCGACGCCGACGATGCGGAAGCGCTCGGGGTCGCGTACCATCAGGTGGCTGCGATGGTCGAGGTGCTCGGCATCGACCCGCGTGCACCGCACTGGTCGGGTGGTGCGCACGACACCTCCGCAGCACCGCTCGCCGCCCTCGTCGAACGCCTCGTACAGGAGCGCGCCGACGCCAGGGCCGCACGGGACTTCGCCACGGCCGACCGCGTCCGGGACGATCTCGCAGGCGCGGGCATCACGATCGAGGACACACCGTCCGGAACACGCTGGAGCATCGCCTGAACACGGCAGTGCCGAACAGGAGAACTGCATGAAGAACGTCTCGGGGAGCAAGAAGGGTCGTCCGGGCGCTGTCCGTGCCGGCCGCAAGGGCAACAAGCAGGTCGGCTCCGGCGGCCAGGGTGCCCAGGCGCTCGAGGGTCGCAAGCCGACCCCGAAGGCCGAGGACCGCCCGTACCACCCGGCCGGCAAGCGCAAGGCCGCCAAGGAGCGGTTCGAAGCGGCCCGCACGCGTCGCGGTGGCAGCAGTGCGTCGGCACCGCAGACCCGCACCGGCGGTCGTCCGCCGGCGCGGAAGACCGACGACAGCGAGCTCGTGACCGGACGCAACTCCGTGCTCGAGGCGCTCCGCACGAAGACGCCGTCGACGACGCTCTACGTCGCCGCCCGCATCGAGGTCGACGACCGCGTCAAGGAGATCCTGACGCTCGCCAACCACCGGGGTGTGCCGATCATGGAGATCATGCGCCCGGAGCTCGACCGCATCACCGGGCACGACAGCGTGCACCAGGGCGTCGCGCTCAAGGTGCCGGCGTACGAGTACGCCGTGTCCGAGGACCTGGTCGAGCGAGCGTTCTCCCGCGACCAGGTGCCGCTCCTCGTGGCCCTCGACGGCATCACCGACCCGCGCAACCTCGGAGCGATCATCCGCTCCACGGCGGCGTTCGGCGGGCACGGTGTCATCGTGCCGCAGCGTCGCTCGGTCGGTGTGACCGCGTCGGCGTGGAAGACCTCGGCCGGTGCCGCTGCGCGCACGCCCGTCGCGATGGCCCCGAACCTGACGCAGACGCTCAAGTCGCTGAAGTCGATGGGCCTGTTCGTGCTCGGACTCGACGGGGACGGCGACGTCGAGCTCGACGCCCTGGCACTTGCCGACCGGCCGATCGTCATCGTCGTCGGTTCCGAGGGCAAGGGCCTGTCCCGCCTGGTCACCGAGACGTGCGACGCGATCGTGTCGATCCCGATCTCCAGCGCGACGGAGTCGCTCAACGCCGGCATCGCCGCGAGCGTCACCCTGTGGGAGGTCGCGCGGCGCCGTCGCTCCGCGTAGCGCGCACCAGACGACACCCGGGAGGCCCGGTGCCGGTCCACGAGACCGGCACCGGGCCTCCCGTCCGTCTGCCCGCCGGCCGGCGCCGTCGCCCGCGAACCCGTCGCCGAAGTCGCACGTCCTGCCGCCCGGCGGGCCGGGAGGCGGCAGGTTCTGCGACCTCGGCAGCGAGCGCTCGCCATGTCTCGCGACCTCGGGCTCGCCCGGGACGGCCGCGTGCCGACGTCGCACGTTCTGTCGTCTCTCCGGTCGGCAGGCGGCACGTTCTGCGACCTCGGCGCTGCACCGGCGGCACGTCGTGCGACCGCGACTCAGACCGACGCGCGCCAGTCGTCGACGTCGTCCTCGTCGTCGTCCAGGGGCAGCGCGATCGACGACGTCGGCGGGTTGATCAGGGTGCGCTCGTCCCGGCGGTGCCGCAGCACGTCGTTGATGTACGCGGTGGTGGCCTCGGGCAGGGAGACCGAACGCTCCTCCTGCTGGGACATGAACCACCGGTGCTCGAGCAGCTCGTGGAACACCTCGGCCGGTTCGAGTCGCCCGCGCAGGTCCCGGGGGATCGCACGGACGACGGGCTCGAACACGCGCGAGACCCACTCGTGCGCGACCATCTCCTCGTCGAGCTCCTCGCGGCCGTTCCGCGCCCGGTAGGCGTCCAGGTCGTTGAGCAGTCGTCGGGCCTGGTTCTCCTCGGCGTCGAGCCCGGTCAGGCGCAGCAGTCGGCGCTGGTGGTGCCCGGCGTCGACGACCTTCGGCTGGATGCGGACCTGGGCGCCGGCCTCGGCCGTGCGGATCGACAACTCCTCGATGTCGAAGCCGAGCGCGTTCAAGCGTTCGACCCGGTCGTTGATCCGCCAGCGCTCGCCGGCGTCGAACTGCTCGGGGCCGGTGAGCTCGGTCCAGAGGGTGCGGTACTGGGCCACGATCCGGTTCGACACGTCGACCGGATCGGCGTTCTCGTCGAGCCGTCCGCCGGCCTCGAGGTCCAGCAGCTCCCCGGCGATGTTGACGCGGGCGACCTCGAGGTCGTTCTCACGCTGCCCGTTCGACAGGCCGCCCGGGTAGAGCTTGCCGGTCTCGGCGTCGACCAGGTAGGCCGCGAACGAGCCGGCGTCCCGCCGGAACAGCGTGTTCGACAGCGAGACGTCACCCCAGTAGAAGCCGATGACGTGCAGGCGGACGAGCAGGAGCGCGAGCGCGTCGACGAGCCGCGTGGCGGTGTCGGGTCGCAGCGTCTGCGAGTACAGGGCGCGGTAGGGGAGCGAGAAACGCAGGTGCCGGGTGACGAGGACGGGCTGGAGGGCCTCACCCTCACGACCGACGCGGTTCGTGATGACCGCGACCGGGTCGACGCAGGGCACGTCCATCCGCTGCAGGGTGCGGAGCATGTCGTACTCGGACCGGGCCAGTTCGGCGCTGGTCTCCTTGACCGCGACGACGTACCCGCTCAGGTGCACGAACCGCACCAGGTGCCGTGAGATGCCCTTCGGCAGCGCGACGATCGTCTCGTCCGGCCAGGCCTCGAGGGGCAGGTCCCACGGCAGGTCGAGCAGGCCGGGGTCGACGGTGGCGGCGGTGATGGTCATGGAGTCGGGCACGACGGGTCCTCAGGTGCTCGGCGGTGGGTCTGCGGGACGGGAGGCGCGGTGCGGGCCCGCACCCGCGCCTCCCGTCCCGCAGGGGGAACGGCGGGAGCCCGCCACCCGCCTGGTGCGGCGGCTGGCGGGCTCCCGGTGGTGTGGATCAGGCGCTGATGACGGCCTTGTCGTCGAGGCGCTCGCCCGACTCGGCGTCGAACACGTGCACGTGACCCTGCTTCGGGCTCACGACGATCGTGTCACCGATCGAGGGGTGGTTGCGACCGTCGACGCGCGTGACGATGTCGGTGCGCGTGCCGTTCACGTCGGCGTGGCCGTAGAGGTAGCCGTCGGCGCCGAGCTCTTCGACGACGTCGACCGTGACGGGCAGGCCCTCACCGGACTGGGACACGATGATGTCCTCGGGGCGGACACCCACCGTGACGGCACCCGAGCGGGCGTTCGACAGGGTGTCGCGGTCGATCGGGTGGTTGAGCGACCCGAAGGTGATGCCACCCTCGACCACGGAGGCCGGCAGCAGGTTCATCGCGGGCGAACCGATGAAGCCGGCGACGAACACGTTGTTCGGCTTCTCGTACAGGTCGCGCGGGGTGCCGACCTGCTGCAGGATGCCGTCCTTGAGGACCGCGATGCGGTCGCCCATGGTGAGCGCCTCGGTCTGGTCGTGCGTGACGTAGACGGTCGTGACGCCGAGACGACGCTGGAGCGACGCGATCTGGGTACGGGTCTGGACGCGGAGCTTGGCGTCGAGGTTCGACAGCGGCTCGTCCATGAGGAACACCTGCGGCTGACGGACGATCGCGCGGCCCATCGCGACGCGCTGACGCTGACCACCGGAGAGCGCCTTCGGCTTGCGGCCGAGGTACTGCTCGAGGTCGAGCAGCTTGGCTGCCTCCTGCACGCGGGTGGCGCGCTCTTCCTTGCCGATGCCGGCGATCTTGAGCGCGAAGCCCATGTTCTCGGCGACGGTCATGTGCGGGTACAGCGCGTAGTTCTGGAACACCATCGCGATGTCGCGGTCCTTCGGCGGGACGTCGGTGACGTCGCGGTCGCCGATGCGGATGGCGCCGGAGTTGACCTCTTCGAGGCCGGCGAGCATGCGCAGGGACGTGGACTTGCCACAGCCCGAGGGGCCGACGAGGACGAGGAACTCGCCGTCGGCGACGTCCAGGTCGAGGGAGTCCACCGCGGGGCGGTTGCCTCCGGGGTACAGACGGGTTGCCTTGTCATAGGTGACGGACGCCATGAGCGTTCGGTCCTCTCCACCGGCAGGTACGTGCCGGACGATCCGTAGTGAAGCGACGACCCGCGAGGGCCGGCGGATGGTCGCCGTCGACCATCGCTGCTCATACAACACGAGTTCGCGGACCGGCGCCAGTGCGCAGCTGCCGGTCACCGGGGCGTTCCCTGCTGGTTGGCTGGTTCCCATCGGCCGCCACTACAATCGGCGGGTCCGTCCGCCGACCGGGGGGAGGCCGAGCGGACACCGACCAGGAGGACAGCCGCACGATGACCAACCGCCCTGAAGGTGACGACCGCGCTCGTGACGACGATGCTCGCGGTGACCGTGCTCGCGATGACCGTGCTCGTGACGACGGCGCTCGCGAGGACCGCGCCGGTGCCGCTCGTGCCGAACGGAACGCGCGTCGTGCCGCTGCCCGCGAGCGAGCCCAGCGCACCCGAGCCCAGCAGAAGCGCCGCCAGCGTGGTGCTCGACTGGGGCTGCAGATCGGACTCGGCGTGGTGCTCGTCGCCGCCGCCACCATCGTGACGCTCGTCCTCGTGAACTCCTCGCGTCCCGCCGGCCCCGGCCCGGACACGATGGCCGACGGCGGCATCACCATCAGCACCGGTCTGAAGGCCGTCGAGCCGGGCGCCGCGTCGAGCGGGCCGTCCGCGGGGGAGACCGCTTCGGCGGACCCCGTGCGGATCACCCTGTACGTCGACTACCTCTGCCCGATCTGCGGCGCGTTCGAGTCGACGAACAGCGAGTACATCGAGGGCCTGGTCGACTCGGGGGCCGCGACGATCGACATCCACCCCGTCGCGATCCTGTCGAACCGTTCGCAGGGCACGAAGTACTCGCTCCGTGCGGCGAACGCGGCGGCCTGCGTGGCGCAGGAGTCCCCCGACTCGTTCTTCGCCGTGAACAAGGCCCTGTTCGCGAAGCAGCCGGAAGAGGGCACGCCGGGCCTGACGGACGAGCAGCTCGCCTCGGTGATCACGAGCGTCCCGGGTGTCCGGCACGGCTCCACGATCGAGTCCTGCATCGACGACCAGCGCTACGGCAAGTGGGTCGACGAGCGCACCACCGCGGTGACCGGTGGGGACATCCCCGGCTCCGACCTGACGACCTTCCCGGGGACCCCGCTGGTGCTCGTCAACGGTCAGCAGTACCAGTACACGACCGCGTCGACGAACGACGAGTTCCGCACGTTCGTGGTCGGGGCCGCCGGCAGCACCGAGTCCACCCCGACCCCGACCCCGACGCCGAGCAGCTCGTCGTCGGAGACCCCGTCCGCGTCCGCCACCTCGGACTGACCGACCGACCGACCGGCCGGCCGCTCGGCCGCCCGACCTAGAGCGACGAGCCGGGAACGCTCAGGGTGTCGCAGCTCGTCGCACCGCGCTCGTAGCCGCGCTCGAACCACCGCTGTCGCTGCGCGCTGGACCCGTGCGTGAACGAGTCGGGGTCGACCTGACCGGTCGCCTTCTCCTGGATGCTGTCGTCACCCACGGCGCTCGCGGCGGACAGGGCATCGGCGATCTGGGCGCGGGTCACCGGCTCGAAGAACGTCGAACCGTCGGCCGCCTTCGTGGTCGCCGCGTCCCCCACCCACGCCCCGGCGTAGCAGTCCGCCTGCAGCTCGACGCGGACGCTGCCGGACGAGGCGCCGGTGCCGCTCCGGTCGGTGTCGGCGAAGGTGCCCTGGAGCTGCTGCACGTGGTGGCCCCACTCGTGCGCGACGACGTACATCTGCGCGAGTGGACCGCCCGAGGACCCGTAGGTCGACTTCAGGTCGTCGTAGAACGCGGTGTCCAGGAAGATCGCCCGGTCCGGCGGGCAGTAGAACGGCCCGGTCGCCGCCGACGCGGTGCCGCACCCGGTGTCGGTCGACCCGTCGAACAGGAAGAAGTCGGGCGTCGAGTAGGACGTCCCGAGCTGTTGCGACTCGGCGCTCCAGTAGGCGTCGAGTGACTCGGCGGCGCCCTCCATCCGGCACTCGACGTCGGCGTTGGCGTCACGGCCGGTCTGGCACTCGGCGATCGGTGTGGCCTCGACGCCGCCCTGTTGGATCGGGGTGAGACCGCTCCCGCCGCCGACCAACCCGCCGATGTCGACGCCGGTGAACTGCGCGATGAGGAACACCACGATCGCGGTGACGCCGACCGCGCCGCCGCCGATGGCCGTGTTGCGCCCGCGGCGCTTGACCTTGCCGCCCTGCAGCCGGGTGTCGTCGTTGAACGTCATGCTCCGAACGTACGGACGATCGGCCGACGCCGCCCGGAACCACGACGCCGCCCGGAACCACGACGCCGCCCGGAACCACGGCGCCGCCCGGAACCGTCCGGACCCGAACCGACGGGGAGAGCCGACGGAGTAGACCGGGGCACATGCCGATCCTCGACGAGACCCACCCCCTGTTCCTCCTCGCGATGGACCAGCGGTCCTCGCTCCTCAAGCACACGTACGACGAGGACTCGGGTGAGCCCGCGGACGAGGCCGAGGCCGAACGGGTCCGCGCCGGCAAGCAGCTCGTCTACCGCGGGGTCCTCACCGCTCTCGCCGCAGGAGCCTCCCGGGAGCGCACCGGCGTGCTGGTCGACGAGCTGTACGGCGCCGACGTCGCCCGACTGGTCAAGGAAGCCGGGCTGCAGCTCGCCATGCCGATCGAACGATCCGGCCGCGAGTGGTTCGAACTGGAGTACGGCGACGACTGGGTCGCGCACGTCGACGCGTTCGACCCGGACTGGGTGAAGGTGCTGGTCCGGGACAACCCCGCGTTCGACGCCGACTCCCGTGAGCAGCAGGCTCGCGCGCTCGCCGACGTCGCGGCCACCCTGCACGACGCCGGTCGCCCGTTCCTCGTGGAACTCCTCGTGCCGGGCACCGACGAGCAGACGGCATCGGTGGACGACTACGACCGGGACCTCCGCCCGGACCTCGTCGTCCAGGTGCTCGAGTTCCTGCAGGACCACGGGGTCGAGGCGGACGTCTGGAAGCTCGAGGGCCTGGACCGTCGAGAGGACGCCGAACGCGTCGTCGCGACCGCCCGCCGCGGTGGCCGCGACAGCGTGCAGTGCATCGTCCTCGGCCGGGACGCCCCCGAGGAGCAGCTCGACGCGTGGTTGCGCACGGCTGCACCGGTCGACGGCTTCGTCGGGTTCGCGATCGGCCGGAGCAACTGGGAGGAGCCGCTCGAGGACGTGGTCCGCGAGCACCTGGACACCGAGGCGGCCGAGCAGCTCATCGCCGCCAACTACCGGCACTTCGTCGACACCTGGCTGGAGGCCCGTGGCGGCGTCGAGCACGGGGTCGACGCCGGCGCGTTCTGACGCGGGACGGGTCAGGTGCGGATCAGCGGCTCCACCGCCGCCAGGTCCGCACCGATCCCGACGTCGACGAGTTCGATCCGTCCGGCGAGCGTCGCCGCGGGGCCCCGGAGCAGCCCGGCCTTCACCCCGCCGAACGTCACGGTGACGTCCGCGTGCAGCACGTGGTCGTCCGCGATGCCGCCGGTGTCGACGTCGATCCCACTCGGCACGTCCACCGCCACCACGAACGGCGCCCGCTGTTCCCGCGCCAACTCGCGGAGGCCCGCCACGACCTCCCGTGCCGGCGACCGCAGGGGGCCGCCACCGCCGATGCCCAGGACGCCGTCGAGGACCAGGTCCGCCTCGAGCGCGGCCTCGCGGGCGATCTGCGCCAGCCGCTCACCGACCGGGGGCGTCGCCGCGTGCAGGATGTCCGCAGCACCCGCTGCGGAACCAGACGACCCGTCAGCGACCGGGTCCTCCAGGAGGTGCGCCCCGGCCTCGCGAGCCGCTGCCAGGCCCGCCTCGTGGACACGTGAGCCGACGCGCAGGACCGTGACGCGCCTCCCGGCCGCCGCCAGGCGCGCACCCGCGAACAGGGCGTCACCGCCGTTGTCGCCGCTGCCGGCGAGGACCAGCACCGACCCGGGACCGTCACCCGGACGCACCGCCGGGTCGTCGAGCAGATCGCCGACGATCGTCGCCAACCCGTCCGCGGCCCGCTGCATCAGAGGCTCGCCCGCCTCCAGGTGCGGTCGTTCCGCCGCACGGATCTGATCGCCGCCGTAGCCGTCCATGCCAGCCACTGTGCCCCCGGTACCCTGGGCAGGCCATGTCACTCGTCCCCGAAGCGCCCCGCCCCCGGGTGGTCATGTCCCCGGACGGCCTGCCGCTCGCCACCTACGACTTCGGTGACCCGGACGCGCCAGCGGTCGTCGCCGTGCACGGGTTCGCCTCCGGAGCGCTGCTCAACTGGCACGCCTCCGGGTGGACCCGCGACCTGGTCCGCGCCGGACGCCGGGTGATCGCGTTCGACCAGCGCGGCCACGGCGCCAGCGGGAAACCACACGAGCCGCACAGCTACTCGATGGACCTGCTGGTCGACGACGTCACCGCCGTCATCGACACGTACCTGCTCGACGACGTCGCGTTCCTCGGGTACTCGCTCGGCGCCCGCGTCGGCTGGCACACCGCCGAACGGATGAGCGACCGGATCTCCCGCGCCGTGCTCGGCGGGATCCCGGACGCCGACCCGATGCGGCGCGTGCGCGTCGACCAGGCCCGGGCGTTCATCACGGACAGCACGCCGGTGACGGACCGCGTCACCGACGGGTACCTGACCATGGCGGCCGGGATCGAGGGCAACGACCTCCGTGCGCTCGTCGCGATGGTCGAGGGGATGCGGGACAGCATCGAGCCGACGCCCGAGAACGCGCCGACACAGCCGCTGCTGCTCGCCGCGGGCAGTGCGGACGGCATCAAGGACAGTGCGCTGCGGCTCGCCGACACGGCGCCGCACGCGACCTTCTTCGAGATCCCGGGGCGGAACCACTTCAATGCCCCGACGTCGCGGCACTTCCGGGAGGCGGCGATCGCGTTCCTGGGGGACGGCCTGTCCGGCGGTCGCTGACGTCGGGGCGGAACCACACGGTGACATCGGTTCGGTGCCCCGACGTCGCGGCACTTCCGGGAGGCGGCGATCGCGTTCCTGGGGGACGGCCTGTCCGGCGGTCGCTGACGTCGGCGCGGAACCACACGGTGACATCGGTTCCGTGCCCCGACGTCGCGGCACTTCCGGGAGGCGGCGATCGCGTTCCCGGGGGACGGCCTGTCCGGCGGTCGCTGACGGGTACTCGTGGGCCCTCCCGCTGCGGAGGCCGCGCGGCGTAGCGTCCGCCGCATGGAACACAGACTCCTCGGCAACAGCGGGACAGTGGTGTCATCGCTGACCCTCGGCACCATGACGTTCGGCAGCGAAGCCGACGAACCCACCTCCCACGCCATCATCGACGCCTTCGTGGCCGGCGGCGGCACCTTCATCGACACCGCGGACGTGTACTCGGGCAACGAGTCCGAGCGCATCATCGGCCGCTGGCTCCAGGCACACCCCACCGAGGCGCAGCAGGTCGTCCTCGCCACCAAGGGCCGCTTCCCGCAGGGCGACGGTCCGAACGACCTCGGCCTCTCGCGCCGACACTTGCGCGTCGCGCTCGACGCCTCGTTGGAGCGGCTCGGCGTCGACCACATCGACCTCTACCAGATGCACGCGTGGGACGCCCTGACCCCGATCGAGGAGACCCTGCGCTTCCTCGACGACGCCGTCTCGGCCGGCAAGATCGGGTCCTACGGGTTCTCGAACTACCTCGGCTACCAGGTCACGAAGGCCGTCTACGAGGCGAAGGCGCACGGCTGGGCGCCCCCCGTCACCCTGCAGCCGCAGTACAACCTGCTCGTCCGCGACATCGAGCACGAGGTCGTGCCCGCGTGCCTCGACGCCGGCATCGGCCTGCTGCCGTGGTCGCCGCTCGCCGGTGGCTGGCTGTCCGGCAAGTACCAGCGTGACGAGGCCCCGACCGGCTCGACGCGTCTGGGGGAGGACCCGAAGCGCGGCATGGAGGCGTGGGAGGCCCGCAACGCCGACGAGCGTACCTGGCAGGTTCTCGACGTGGTGTCCGGAGTCGCCGAGGCGCACGGTGCCTCGCGATCCCAGGTGTCCCTCGCCTGGCTGCTCGCCCGCCCGGCCGTGACCAGCGTCATCCTCGGTGCCCGGACGGTTGAGCAGCTGCAGGACAACCTCGGTGCGGCGGACCTGGTGCTCGAGGACGCCGAGCTCCGGGCCCTCACCGACGCCAGTGCACCCCGGGTGGACGACTACCCGTACGGCACGGCCGGCGTCGCGCAGCGCGAGCGGAAGATCAGCGGCGGCCGCTGAACCGGCGCCACCGGGCACCGCGGACCGGCGGTGCTGCCCGCTGGATGATGCGGGAAACCGCTGATGTCGTCCGGCGGCGTGGACCCGGTGGTCCTGCGGATGTCAGGATCGACGCACGGCCGGCTGGTTACCGCGCCGAGCGCCGGGAACGCCCCTGATCCGTGTTCCACCCGCGCCGGAGCCCCGAGCGACCTGGTCGCTCGGGGCTCTGCTCATGCCCCGGTGCTGCTCGTGCCCGGGGGCTCCTCGCGTCCGGGCGGCTGCTAGCGTCCTGAGGTGCTCGAAACGACCCCCGTCCCGGTCGACGCCCGTCGTCGGCGCGCCCTGACGCACCCGATCCTGACGTGGGTCGTCGCCGCCGTGCTCGCTGTCGCCTCGAGCCTGTGGATGTGGCACCGGCTCGGCTGGCCGACCCGGGGGATCGCCTGGGCCGAGGACTCCGGCGTCTTCCTCAACGAACGGCTGGAGCTCGGCGCCGTGCCGTCGCTGCTCCACCCGTACAGCGGCTACCTGCACCTGGTCCCGCGGATCGTGGTGGACGCGGCCGTCGCGCTCTGGCCGATCCAGGACTACGCGATGGTCGTCACGGCGCTGTCCTGCTGCGTGATCGGCATCGTCAGCGCGACCGTGTTCGTCCTGGCGCGTGACGTCGTCCGGTCGGCACCGCTCCGGGCGCTCCTGGCGGTCGTGCCCGCGATCGCGCCGATGGGTGTCGTCGAGATCGCCGGCAACACCGCGAACCTGCACTGGTACCTGCTCTTCCTGGCGCCCTGGGTCTTCGCGTTCCGGCCGCGGTCCTGGTGGAGCAGCGCGAGCCTGGCCGTCGCCGCGCTCGCCATCACCCTGACCGAGATACAGGCGGCCCTCTTCGTGCCGCTCTTCCTGTTCGGGTTCCGGAGCCGCCGGGGTGTCCCGGTCGTGGCCGCCGCGTTCCTGGGGCTCGTCGCGCAGGCCGCCACGACCCTCCAGGCGCCGCGTCCGCGGACCCCGAGCGACGCGAGTCCGCTCGACATCGCCGCCGGGTTCCTCGCGCAACCCGTCGCCGGCTCGTGGAACGGGGACGTGCGGGAGGTCGGGGTCACGATCGTGCAACTCGGGTGGTGGGTCGTCGTCGTGCCGGCGGTCGTGGTGCTGGCGGTGCTCGTCCTCGGACTGGTGCGACGACGAGGAGCGAGCCGGTGGATGATCGTCGCGCTCGGTGCCGCGCCCGCCGTGCTCTGGGTCGCTGCCCTGCGGGTGAACGCCGTCCCGAGCATGTTCGCGGAGTGGAACGAGGCCTCGTTCCAGCGGTTCGGCCCCTACCGGTACGCCGCCGCGGCGTCGATGTTCCTGCTGGCCGCGGTCGTCGTCGCCGCGGACGTCTGCATCGGCCGCGGCCGTGTGGTGCTGCCGGTGCTCGGCTGGGTCCTCGTCGCGAGCGTCGTCGCCGCCGGGGTCCTCAACGTCGACGCCGAGACCCGACGGGCCGACGGGCCGGTCTGGTCCACCCAGGTGCAGCGACAGGGCGCGGCCGTCTGCTCAGCCGACCCGGACGGGACGGTGCGCATCGAGGCGTCGCCGCGCCCGCGCCTGTGGACGGCAGAGGTGCCCTGTGCTCGGCTCGAGCACTAGCCCGTCCCGGGCCGACCGCCCGTCCCCAGCCGACCGCCCGATCCGAGCCGCGCTCGTCGCACTGGTCGTGCTGGTGCTCGCGACGGCCACCGCCTGGTTCCGCCTGGACCCGGTGCAACGGGCGACGCTGTGGGCAGAGGACGGCCGGGACTTCGTCTCCGCGGACATGGTCGACGGGTTCGGTGCCACCCTCTTCCGACCGTTCGGCGGTTACCTGCAGGTCGTCCCGCGCCTCGTCGCCGCGATCAGCAGCACGATCGCCCGCCCGGAGCACCTCGCCCAGACGGTCACGCTGCTCTCGTGCGCGGTGGTCGGTGCCGTGAGCGCGCTGCTGTACCTGTACGGGCGCACGATGCTGCGGAGCCCGGTGGCACCGTTCCTGCTCGCGGCCGTGCCCCCGCTGATCCCGACCGCGCCACGTGAGGCACTCGGGACGATGAACAACCTGCACTCGTTCCTGCTGCTCCTGGTCCCCGTCGTCCTCCTGGTCGTGCCGCGGTCCTGGTGGACCTCGGCCGCGACCGCCGTCCTGGTCGCCGTCGTCGTGCTCAGCGAGACGCAGGCGCTGCTCTTCGCCCCGTTGCTCCTCGCCGGGATCCGCCGACGCGAGAAGTGGCCGGTCGCCGCCGCGTTCCTCCTGGCCGGCGCCGCGCAGGTCGTCACGGCGGTGCAGTACCCCCGTCCGTCGATCAGCTACGGGTCGGCGACACCCGTGACGTTCGCGGACGTCGTCGTCGGCTTCGTCACCGTCCCGCTGACCACGGTGTGGACCACCCGCCTCGGGTCGGTGGGCGACCTGATCAGCGCCTCGGGGATGACCCCGATCGTCGTGCTCACCGCCGTCTGCGTCGCGGTGGCCGTGGCGGGCATCGTCTGCGGCGGTGTGGTGCACCGGTGGCTCGTCCCCGCGACGGTCCTCGGGGCTGCGGCGCTCTGGTCGGCCGCGCTCCTGGTCACCCCGGCCGGCGCGTTCGCGTTCACCGAGGGTGTGGCGGACCACGTCGCGCACTCCGGGACGATCCGCTACGCGACGGTGAGTTCCGGGTTCCTGCTGCTCGCACTGGTGGTCACCGCCGACGCGCTGTCGGGCCCGCGCCGTGCTCGTGTGCCGGATCGGGGCCGGCGCCGAGGACGGGCCCGTCGCGGCGCGGCCGTCGTGGTCGCCCTGGCGGTCGCGGTCCCGCTCGTGGTCAACGTCCACGACACCGGCCACGCCACCCGGTCCGACGGCCCGACGATCACGTCGCAGGTGCCCGCCGCGCGTGCGACGTGTGCGAGCCGCGGCGCCGACGGGCGGGGGACCGCGCTGCTCCGACAGTCGCCGGACCGATCGCCGTGGACCGTCACGCTGACGTGCGAGTACCTGCAGCGTCGGTGACCGTGGGACGGGGGACCGCGCGTGTGGACCTGAGGGCCGGCAGCGGGACTTGAACCCGCAACCCCCGTTCACGAGTTGACCGATCACGGGTGACTTGCCACTTAGCAAGATCCCAGATTGTGAATCACTTGGAACGGTCCGATCGATGCTGCTCCCCATGGTTCTGCGGGGACGGTTTCGATGCAATTCGGTGAGTAACCGTGCCCCCGTCGGCGGGTCCTGCGACCATGGGCCCGTGACCTTTCGAAGGACGCCGACGCCGCCCCGTAGACTGCCGCACGTGAGCGCGAAGAGCACCTGGAACGACGGCTGGGAAGCTGGTCACACAGACACGCTAAAAGCCTTCGAGGCCACGGCATCCGATCCACGAGACTTGAACTACGAGCCTGCCGACCAGCGGGTGCCGGACGCGGATCCTGGCTTCGACCGTGCCGCCTGGGAAGACGGGTACATGATCGGCTCGCACTATGCGAATGAGGCAATCCCTGCATTCGCTCGCACAGCGAATCCCCACGCATAGCTGCCCGGGTGCGCGGCGTGTTCCGAGGCCGGCTGCTCACCTTCGGCAGTTCGAAGGTGAGATAGCCTCCTGAGCATGGCTACAGCGGGCGTCCTCAACCCTGTCAATTGGCTGCGTCGGCCCAGCGAGATTGAGCGCTTCATCGCTGAGCATGCCGAAAGCATGCGCGCGATCGGCGGACCGATCGTCCTCTTCGCGGGCCCCCGCACGCCCCAGACGCTCGCCTACTGGCGCGACGCCTTCTATGGACGACTGCACGTGATCACTGAAAACGACGTCCTTCCTCATGTCGACGGTGCGGAGTACCAAGGCCTCACGAACCCCGACGCGATCCTCGCGCACCTTACCTCTCTCCCACCGCTCGCGGCGATCATCGACGAGGCCGCCACGAACCTGCTTGACCGAATGAACCGGTGGCAGAAGTTCTTCCTCACGCTGAGCCGCGGGGGCTACTACGTCAGTCCGAAGGACTTCGTCGAGACCGCCTGGGAAGTGGGCATCGCTACCTTGACCGCCGATCGGAAGCCCCCGGCTGAGGCGCGCGCGCTACAGGCTGCCGCCGGCATCTCGATCGAGGCCTACGGCTACACGATCACCGGCAAGGGCAACGACCATTGGCTGAAGCTCAAGGAGGAGAGCGTGGACAGCGTCCTTCCGACGCGGATCCCCGATCTCTCGATCGAGATCCTTGAGCAGATCGACGGCGGCGTCTACGAGTCACGCCTCATGACGCACCAGCACGGTGCGCAGATGCGCATGTTCAACCCGTCAATCAAGTACAACCCGATCAGCAACCGCGTCTACCACGGCCCCGTCGTCGCCGCTTCCCACATGCTCGCCTACGCCGACAAGACGATCCTTCCCCCGTCGTTTCGTCATCCCCGCGTCAGCAATGTGCCGAACGAGAAGATGGAGAGCATTAACCACGAGTACGCCGTCATCGACGGCACCGAACGGCGCTCGTACCCCCTTGAGGGTCAGTACTACGACCTGTCGTCGTCGATCCCAGGTCACTTCGGCCACGTTATGACCGAGACCGTCCCGAAGCTCTGGGGCTGGGACGCAGCCAAGGCCGCCTACCCCGACTTGAAGGTCCTCTACCGCGTCCCAAACGAGGAGTACGAACCCCGCTACGAGCGAGACTTGTTCCACGCTTACGGCATCGCCGAGGAAGACATCCGGTGGGAGACCCGCAACGTCCGGGTCGGCATGTTCGCGTCGCCCTCACTGCTCTGGCAGAACGCGGCGTGGTACCACTTCCACCCGCGCGTGCTCGAGGTCTGGGAACGGCTGCGCGATGGGCTCGTCATCTACGACGACTCCCGTCCGAAGAACGTGTTCATTTCACGCAAGCACGTCCCCGGCAATCGCTCATGCCGGAACGTCGAGGACGTGGAGCTCACCTTCGCAGCGCACGGCTTCGAGATCGTCTACCCGGAGACGCTGCCCTTCCGGGAGCAGGTCAACGTTTTCGCCAACGCCGAGAATATTGGCGGCTTCTCCGGTTCGGGCATGTTCAACATGCTCTTCAACGACAAAATCAAGAACGTCATTCTGCTCACTCACGAGTCGTACACGGCGCGCAACGAGCAGCTTTTTGCATCCTCGACGGCTGACGAGATCCACTACTTCTGGTCACCTTCCGACGTCAAGCACCCGAAGGGCGGCTTCTCGAACAAGGCATTCCAGTCCCCGTGGGAGTTCGACTATGGCCGGAACGGTGAAGCGCTCGAGGCGCTTCTCGACGGGATCTCGCGCACCGAGAAGTAGCCGCACGCACGAATAGGGGGCCTCGCAACCAGGATCGGTGTGAGGCCCCCTATTCGAGATCAACGGGAGACGTTCGCCTCGCCGGGGGCACTCGGCTCGTGCAACTGGACGGGAGCCGGCACCGGCTTGCTGTCGACGAAGTACATCGCTTCGACAACACGCTCGGCTGCCGAGCCGTGTCCTCTGTCCGGGAACGCTTCAGCGCTCCGCTGCCGGTACGTCTCCTCCGAGATATAGCCACGATCACCCATCGTGGCGAGCTGATCGACGACGGCGTCAGCGTTGGACTCGACCGGGCCGTAGCCGTCGCGCTGGTAGTCGAAGTAGCCCCGACGGCGAAGGTGCGTGCCCTCGAAGAACGACTCCGCGTCGAACTGGAAGTAGACCATCGGGATGTCGAGGAACCCGACGTCGAACGCGAGTGACGAATAGTCCGTGACGAACGCGCTCGTCCTCGCGAGGATGTCCTGGATTGGGTGCGTGTCGAAACTCCACACCTGCACGTAGTCGGGCAGGTTGAAGTCCCCGAGATACGGCCGCATGTTTGGGTGCGGCATGAACGCCAGCTTTTGGCCGGTGCGGTTCGCCAGTTCGCGTAACCGCGGCGACGACAGCAGCGCGGTCAGCTGCTGCGCGTACTCCGTCTGCGCGAAGTTCGCGATCTTCCCGCGCTCGTTGGAGTTGCCGATGCGCTTGCTCAGCAGTGTCTCGCGCCACGTGGGCATCACCAGGATCGTGTCATGCTCGCAAGCAGGGACCGCCTGCCGCTTCTCCCACAACCGGTCGTAGCGGGGCATCGACGTGCGGAACACCTCGTGCTCCGAGAACGCGTACGGCCCGTGCCCCGCGATCGACTCGTGCTCCGCTGGCGTCGTCGTCACGAAGACGTCGATCCGCTTCCAGTTCAGCCACCGCGAGATGTCGTCCTGCGTAACGCCGTGCTGCAGGAACGTGTACTTAAACCGCGGTCGGCCGTAGCGCCGCTGGTTTACCGGCTGATTTACGTACGCGTCCGCGTGCGAGGAAGCGAGGTGGTCGGCATGACGGATTAGGAGGTTCCAGTCCCACGAGCCGTACTCGACGAGGCGGAAACCCTCCGCCTCCAACCGTGGCCAGTCCTTCGACTCCTTGCGCAGCACGAACCACGCGTTGATTTCGGGGTGGTGCTTGGCGACGTGCCGGTACAGGTGCTCGGCGTTGTCGTTCGCGTCGGTGTCCCGATCCATGAAGACCCACGCATGAGCGAAGCGTTCCTGTACTGACTTGCTCCGAAGCGTCAGCTCGAGCCGCTGGTCGTAGAGGCTCACGCGACTCAGCTTCCGAGACTGTCTCTGGCGCCAGTTCCCGAGCTGCTTCCGAACACGCTGCTGCAGCGTGTCTCCGCGAGGATCGAAGCGCTCCCGGACCTCCCGCCGCTGGCCCGCGATGCGCGGATCGATCTGCTTCGCGGTCAAGCCTTCCGGATGCCCCTGCTGCTCCCACCGGGCCACCTGCTGCGGCACACCGTCGAGCCGGATTGTGAGCCGCTTGCCACGCTTCAGCCATAGGTGACGCTGACGGATGGTCACCCGACCGTAGAAGGTGTAGTCCTGCACCGTCTCGTGCACCGGTGCGACGTCGGCACCGTCCAGCCGGATCTGCTCGTCCGGGATCTCACCCGAGAACCAGTACGAGATCTTCACCAGCTGCCGCGACTCGTCTACGTGCCGCAGAATCACGTAGTTGTGGCGAATTCGGTTCTCGGTGTACGCCCGGAGGATCGTCTCCCGAACCGAGAACGACAGGCCCATCATGTCGAAGCTGCGGATCGCATCCTCGTCGATGTGAGACCTGATCTCACGGACGAGCTCGTGGAACTCATCGAAGACGTCCGCCGGCGCCGAAGCCGTCAGCGAGTGGATCGCCTGCTGCTCTTTGAAGTACCAGAACAGGTCGTACAGGACCGTGTTCTCGAGCCACCGTGGGACGCCCCCGTGGGTTTCAGCGGTCTCGAGCAGGTCGAGGTAGCCGTAGCGGAGGACGGACACGTACTTCTCGCGCGACCGGAAGCTGCTCTCAAGCAGCGACGACCCGTCGCCGCGCACCCGGTAGAGGTACTTCGCAGACGCCATGACCGCGAGGTGCTCCGTACCTGTCAAAAGCATATATCGGGCGAGGAAGTGGCCATCCTCAAAGTTCGGACGCACACGATCGTCGAACCGCAGCCCATGCTGCTCGACGAGCTCGCGGCGTACGAACGACGAGTTCACGCTGAGCTGGATGACGGGCTCCGCGTCGAGATTCACGACGCGGGTCCCAAGGGCGAACTTGTACCGCTGAGGGTGGTTGTCGAGCACCTCACCAGACTCGAGCAGGCGCATCTGGTGAGCAGCGAGGATTTTCACCTCCCGACGGTGGCCGTGGTAGCGGATGAACTTCTCGACTTCGAAGAAGTAGCCCGGGTCCAGAACGTCGTCGGGGTCCGTGAACGTCACCCACTCGCCGGTAGCTACCGCGAGACCAGTATTCCGAGCCTCAGCTACCCACGCGTTCGGCTGCGTCAGGACGATGACGTGGTCCTCGCGACCCTTCGCCCACTCCTGCAGGATCCCCAGGCTGTCGTCGGTCGACCCGTCGTCTACGAACACGAACTGCACGTTTCGAGACCCGTAGGTCTGCTCCTCGATCGATGCGAGGAGCGGCGGAAGGTAGCGCGCGACGTTGTATGTCGCAATGACAGCGGATATCAGGAATGGGGCAGCCGTGTCGGCGCGGGAGTCGGTCACGTCGGTCCTTTCATGAGCGGCGCTCGGGCGCGCCGCCGAGACAGTCTATGAGTCCGCACAAACGACGAAAGCCCCCGAGCCGCGAAGAACGCGCCTCGGGGGCTGGGCGATCAGAAGATCGTGTCGGCGCCGTACTTCACTTCGTCGAGCGTGATGTAGGTGGGGGTGTTCGAGTTGCCGAACACCGTGACGGAGAAGTCCGAGTTGATCGAGACTTTCCGAGTGTTCCCGCCGTTGCCGGCACCGGTGAAGCCCTTTGAAGGGCCGTTGAACCGGAACTGAGGTGGCAGATCGGCGACGATCGCGTCGGTCGTCGGGAAGTTGCCCGACGCGGGTTTCACGATCCCACGGAACTCGATGGAGCCATTCACCTGCCGGATGAGAGGGATGCTGTTCGCGTCGTACGCGACGTACCCCGAGCGCAGGGGCAGCGTCCTCCACCCCGTGTCTACGGCCGCGGTGGCGAGCACGCCGTTCACGAGGAAGCAGTCGCCCACCTTCCGTCGACCGACCGTGCCGTCGTAACCGGCCGCGTCGTCTGACGACGGGATTGCGTAGAACCCGCCGACGTACATCTGAGACGAACCGCCGCCGTCAAACGTAGAGGCGTTGTAGCAGCCCCCAGCGACGGCGAGGGCCACCGTGTCATTATGGCAACCCCGGTGCCCGGACGTGCGGACAACTTTCCAAAACTGATAGGTTCCTACTCATGCCAGCAATTGCGCGCCCCGAGCCCAGTGACCTGACCAAGGAAACCGCGGCCATCATCAAGGGCCTCATGGTCCGACGAGGCGTGGAGCAGCAGGTGCTCGCAAACGCCATGGGCGTTTCTGCCTCGCAGCTCTCCCGGATGCTCGCCGGTGCCAAGCACTGGGACATCGACCAGATCTTCCGCGCCTCCGCATTCCTCGGCGCCGACGTCCGCGAGATCCTCCTCGACGCCGAGCAGACCGTCGCCGCTCGCGTGAATGTCACCGCCGCCTCGCAGGATGACGAAGCTGAGGACTTCGACGTCGACCTCGACACGGAGCACCTCGCACAGACCAACTTCGACCTCGCCGCCAAGCGGGGCCAGAAGAAGTCGGACCAGCCGCACGCGGAGTAACCGCCCGCGCGCTCTACGTGGGGGCCACGATTGAGAGAACTGATGGAGCGCGCCGCCGGTCTGGGGGTGCGCGTCGTGCTCACGCACATGCCCGACGGGCTCCTCGGCGGGTATAGCCCCCTCGAGGGGCGCGTCTACCTTGACCTCGGGCTCACTCCCTCCGAGCGTCGCTCCGTACTCGCCCGCGAGCTCGGGCACGTCTACTACGGGCACACCTGCGACCAGGGCCCGACCAGCCTGCTCGAGCGCCAGGCGGACACCTACGCGGCCACCCTGCTCGTGCATCCCGAGGACTACGCGGCGCTCGAGCGGATCAGCGCCGACGCCCACTACATCGCCGAGGAGCTCAACGTGACACCCGACGTCGTCTACGCCTTCCGCCGGCACGTCCTGCAGCGGCTAGGTGAACGCACCTACGCCGGGCGCCGTCCGTTCCTCGCCTGATGGCCCGCCCGCCGCTCGTCCTCGGCACCTGGGGAAGCATCAGCGCCACCGGCAAGGCCGGGAACTGGTCGGCGTCTGCCCGGTTCCGCGACTTCGACGGCGTCACCCGGCAGGTCCGCCGTACCGGGACGACCCGGCAGAAGGCAAAAGACGCCCTCGTCGAGCACCTCCGCGACCGCGTCCGCCTCCACGGCGCCGACCTCAGCGCCGAAGCGCGTGTATCGATCCTCGCGGACCGCTGGTACGACACCTTGCTCGGGAAGAAGGCCACCGGCACCCTCGACGTCTACCGGCGCACGATCAAGAACCACGTCCGGCCGGCGCTCGGGGAGCTCCGCATCCGCGAGGTCACTGTGCCCGTCGTCGACCGGCACCTCGTCGCCGACGAGGAGAACATCGGCAAGGCCACCGCCGCCCTCTGCCGCGTCGTGCTGATGGGGATGTTCTCGCTCGCCGTCCGCCACGGCGCCGCCGCCATGAACCCCGTCCGAGAGACCGAGAACGTTGCAACCGTACGCGGCGTCATCCACACGATCAGCCGGGAAGACGTCATCATCCTCCGCGCGCAGCTCCGCGCTTGGGATGCCAGCAAGGACCGCGGCGGCCGACAGTGGACGACAGAGCTCGCGGACGTGGTCGACATGCTGCTCGCCACCGGCGTCCGGACCGGTGAGCTCATGTCGTTGCAGTGGGGCGACATAGACCTCGCCGCCGACGTGCCGACCGTCACCATCGCCTCTACCGCCGTGCACGTCCGCGGCGAGGGGCTGCGTCGCCAGCCGAAGACGAAGACCGCGGCCGGCTTCCGCACGCTCTCACTCCCGCCCTTCGCGGTCCGCATGCTGCTGCGCCGCCACGTTGAGGCGCAGACGGAGTGGGTGTTCCCCTCGACCGTCGGGACGCTGCGGTCGCCGAACAACATGCGCACGCAGTGGCGGGCGTTCCGAGAGGCGCACGACTACCCGGACTCGCTCGTGCCGTACACCTGCCGGAAGACGGTGGCAACGATGATCCGGGACGGCCAAGACCTCGATGCTGCCGCGCAGCAGCTCGGGCACGTCGAAACCCGCTGGACGCGCGACCACTACACGGGACACGTGCACAAGGGCCCGACGTCCGTGACCTGCTCGACCGGTTGGGCGACGGATAGCGGTACGTTTCCGTGCCCGGAACGACGAAGAGGCCCCGGACTGCTCGCGCAATCCGGGGCCTCATCTGGGTTATATGGGCCGACACCGAGACTCGAACTCGGAACCCCCGTATTACAAGTACGGTGCGCTACCAATTGCGCCATGCCGGCTGACCCGCCCATCGTACCGGGCAGGACACGACGACGGCGCCCGAGCCGCAGCCCGGGCGCCGTCGCCTGTTCGCTACTCCTCCGCCGAGAAGTTGAGCGAGATCGAGTTCATGCAGTAGCGGTCGCCCGTGGGGGTCCCGAAGCCGTCCGGGAACACGTGGCCGAGGTGCCCGCCGCAGTTCGCACACCGGACCTCGGTGCGCGCCATCCCGAGGGACTTGTCCTCGATGAGCTGCACCGCCGCCGGGTCGACCGACTCGTAGAACGAGGGCCAGCCGCAGCCGGAGTCGAACTTCGTGCCGCTCTTGAACAGTTCCGCGCCACACGCCGCACACGTGTAGACCCCGGCACGCTCCTCGTCGAGGAGCTCACCCGTCCACGGGCGCTCCGTTCCGGCCTGGCGGAGCACGGCGTACTGGTCCGGCGAGAGCTCCTCGCGCCACTGGGCGTCGGACTTGTCGACGTTGTATGCCATGTGCGTACCTCCTGGTTCCGACCGGGACTCGTGTCCGCCGGTCATCGTGCGTCACATCAGTAAACTCCGGGGGATGTCCGGTCATTCCGTCCACCACGCTCGCTGGGAACACCTGACGACCGACGAACTGTACGACATCGTCCGGCTGCGGAACCGGGTGTTCGCCCTCGAACAACGGGTCACCGCCGAGGACTTCGACGGCCGCGACCGCGAGCCCGACACCGAGCACTGGTGGTCCGGTACCCCGGACGCGCCGGCCACCGGCTACCTCCGCCTGGTCCGCCCGGCAGCGGACGAGCCGCACCCCGACGCCACCGTCGCCCCGACCCGGGTGATCGGCCGGGTCGCCACCCACCCGGACCACCGCGGCCAGGGCATCGCCGGCCGGTTGGTCGCCGCAGCGCTCGCCGAACACGGGCACGAGGCGTTCGTGCTGCACGCCCAGCAGTACATCGCCGCGCTCTACGAACGCCACGGCTTCGTCCGCTTCGGCGTCCCCTACGACGAGGCCGGCATCACCCACGTCGGCATGTACCGCCCGGCGTCCTGATGGACACCCGCGAGCGCTACCGCACCTACGCGGACCGGATCGCGTCCGTCTCGCCCGCCTACGCCAGCTGGGCCGACTCCCTGGACGACGACCTCGTCGCGCTGCTGGACGCGGTCCCCGAGACACAGCGTCAGCCGGAACTGCTGTTCGCGGTCGCACGACGGTTCGGCGCCGACCCGATGGACGCCGGTTCGCTCCGCGCACTCGGCCGGGAGGCCCGCCCCGCCCTGGTCGCGGCCCTCACCACCGCCACCGTGCAGGCCAACGACCCGCGTCGGCTCGCCCCCGTCGTCCCGGTGCTCGCTGCGCTCGCCGCGGCGTCCGACCGGCCGCTCGGGCTGGTCGACGTCGGAGCCGCCGCCGGGCTCTGCTCGATCCCGGACCGGGTGACGCTGGACCACCGGCAACGCGCCCCGGAACGGACGTCGCGCCCCCTCGCGACGGAGCGCGACGCCCGTACCGGAGCGCTCGACCCACTCGTCCGGATGCACACCGCCGTGCCCGGGCCGGCGGTGCACCTCGTCGCGGACGTCACCGGGACGCCGCCGGACCCCGCCGCGACGTCGATCCGGATCGGTGCGCGCATCGCCCTCGACCCGAACCCGATCGACCCGGCGGCACCGGGAGCCCTCGAGCGACTCGTCGAGGCCGTCCCACCCGAGGCGACGGACCGGACCGCCCTGATGCGCGAGGCGTTGCGCGCGACGGTGGTCGAGCCTCCCGTCCGGGTCCGCGGTAGCGTGCCGGAGGACCTGGACCGGGCGCTCGACGCGGTGCCGGACGACTGCGAGCCGGTCGTCCTCACGACGGGGACGCTCGTCTACGTGCCCGGCGCCGGACGGCAGCGCCTGGTCGACCGGCTGCGCGAACGGGACGTGCGGTGGGTGGCGCTGGAGCGGACTGGCATCCTCGCCGAGGTCGCCGCGACGCTGCCGGAGGACGTGGACCCCGCGGACCCGGACGCGTTCGCGACGCTGTCCCTCGACGGCCGGGCGCTCGCCGTGTCCGACGCCTTCGGGACCCGGGTCCGGTGGTTCGGCCGCACGCTCCGCTGAGCGGGTTCCGCGACAGTCCAGCGCCGTGCCAGGGTCGACCTGCCGAGCGCCCCTACGATGTGCGAGACCTGCAACCCGTCCGCGATCGGAACCACAGTGACCGCCCTCCCCACCGACGAGCTCACCGAGCTCGCCAAGCACGTGCTCGCGTTCGAGCACGAGCGGGCACGGCACGACCGGACGAAGGAAGCGGAGATCCGCGTCGAGTTCGACATGTCGCCGACGCGGTACTACCAGGTGTTGAACCGGGTGATCGACTCTCCGGCGGCCCTGGCGTACGACCCGCAGCTGGTCACCCGGCTGCAGCGTCTCCGCCGGGCCCGGACGAGTGCCCGTGCTGCCCGCAGCTTCGTCGCGCCCCCGGCCGACCACGAAGGACGTGAAGAGGAACGATGACGAGATTCCCGCGAGACCGGTTCGACGACGTCACCGACGGCCCCCGGGTCGGGGCGCACCGCGGTGCTGCCCGTCGGGGTGGTGGATGGATCGTGTTCGCGTGGGCGGCCCTCGCGACGGGTGTCCTCGTGGGCGTCGGTGTGCTCGTGCTCGCACTCGCCAACGGCAGTTTCCAGTTCACCGAGGGCAGTGGCGGAGCGACGTCGGCTCCGTCGTCGTCTGCGTCGGCGTCCTCGACCCCGACCGGCGGTGCGTCGACCAGTCCGGAGCCGTCGGGCGAGGCGTCCAGCTCCGCGCCGGCTGCCGCCGCGTCCCCGTCCGACCAGGGCGCGACGACCCTCGTGGTGCTGAACGGGACCTCGACCACAGGCCTCGCCGCGAACGCCTCCACGAAGCTCACCGGCGCCGGGTGGAAGGTGACCTCCACGGGCGACGCCGGGACCACGGGGTCGACGCAGACCATCGTCTACTACCAGCAGGAGTCGCAGGCAGCGCTCGCGGAGGGCATCGCGCAGTCGCTCGGGACCTCCGCGGTGCAGCAGTCGGCGGCCTTCCCGAACGCCGACGTGTCGGTCGTCCTCGGAGCCGACTACACCGGCTGAGCGTGCTGTTCCGGGGCTCTGTGTTTCCGGCACGTTGCGGATGGTGGATCGCTCCGTGAAATACGTGTCACACCCCTTGCCGAAATCGTGACTCTCGGTCAGAGTCACGAGTGGTCATCCCGTGGTCGCGACAGGTCCTCACTTCAGAGGGGATGTCGCGCGATCGGGAGAGGCGACACGGCCTCGGACCCGACGGCACCATTTGCGATGGCGGCGTCGTTCGCACCAGCAGTACCGCAGGGAGCAAGGAACATGGCCAACGGAACCGTGAAGTGGTTCAACGCCGAGAAGGGCTTCGGCTTCATCACCGTGGATGGAGGGGGCCAGGACGTGTTCGTGCACTACTCGGCCATCGACATGAACGGCTACAAGGTCCTCGAGGAGGGCCAGGCAGTGACGTTCGACGTCGGGACCGGGTCGAAGGGCCCGCAGGCCGAGTCGGTCCGTCCCGCCTGAGTCGCAGAAGCGCTCACGAACGCGTCGTCCCTCCGGGGGCGGCGCGTTCGTCGTCTGGCGGCCGTCGTCCCGGTCGCCGCGCGGGTGGGCGTCGGGTGGGCCGACCTGTGGAAGCGGGGCGAGCCTCCCGACTGTGTTGCACTCTCGGGTGGCGAGTGCCAGAATCGGGCTTGGCACTCGGTCACACTGAGTGCCAGAACGACCCCGATGACGACGTCCGGGAGGGACGAAGAACTCACATGGCAAAGATCATTGCTTTCAACGAAGAGGCCCGACGCGGCCTCGAGCGCGGCCTCAACCAGCTGGCCGACGCCGTGAAGGTGACGCTCGGCCCGCGCGGCCGCAACGTCGTCCTCGAGAAGAAGTGGGGCGCCCCCACGATCACGAACGACGGTGTCTCCATCGCCAAGGAGATCGAGCTCGACGACCCGTACGAGAAGATCGGTGCGGAGCTCGTCAAGGAGGTCGCCAAGAAGACCGACGACGTCGCCGGTGACGGTACGACCACCGCAACGGTGCTCGCCCAGGCGCTCGTCCGCGAAGGCCTCCGCAACGTGGCCGCCGGTGCCGACCCCATCTCCCTGAAGCGCGGCATCGAGAAGGCCGTCGAGGCCGTCTCGGCCCAGCTGCTCGCCGACGCCAAGGAGATCGAGACCAAGGACCAGATCGCCGCCACCGCGTCGATCTCGGCCGCTGACCCGACCATCGGCGCGCTCATCGCCGAGGCCATCGACAAGGTCGGCAAGGAAGGTGTCGTCACCGTCGAGGAGTCGAACACCTTCGGCACCGAGCTCGAGTTGACCGAGGGCATGCGCTTCGACAAGGGCTACCTGTCGCAGTACTTCGTCACCGACCCCGAGCGTCAGGAAGCCGTCTTCGAGGACGCCTACATCCTGATCGTCAACTCGAAGATCTCGAACATCAAGGACCTCCTGCCGGTCGTCGACAAGGTGATCCAGGCGGGCAAGCAGCTCC
The DNA here is from genome assembly GCF_003234615.1 of Curtobacterium sp. MCPF17_001. NCBI lineage: Bacteria > Bacillati > Actinomycetota > Actinomycetes > Micrococcales > Microbacteriaceae > Curtobacterium > Curtobacterium sp. MCPF17_001. The sequence goes on along the minus strand of NZ_QKSL01000006.1, from coordinate 92,278 downwards.
TGATCATCGCCGAGGACGTCGACGGCGAAGCCCTCGCGACCCTCGTCGTGAACAAGATCCGCGGCATCTTCAAGTCCGTTGCCGTCAAGGCCCCGGGCTTCGGCGACCGCCGCAAGGCCATGCTGCAGGACATCGCGATCCTCACCGGCGGCCAGGTCATCTCGGAAGAGGTCGGCCTCAAGCTCGAGAACGCGACGCTCGACCTCCTCGGTCGTGCCCGCAAGGTCGTCATCACCAAGGACGAGACCACGATCGTCGAGGGTGCCGGCGACGCCGAGCAGATCGCCGGCCGCGTGCGTCAGATCCGTTCCGAGATCGAGGCGACCGACTCCGACTACGACCGCGAGAAGCTCCAGGAGCGCCTCGCGAAGCTCGCCGGTGGCGTCGCCGTCATCAAGGCGGGTGCCGCGACCGAGGTCGAGCTCAAGGAGCGCAAGCACCGCATCGAGGACGCCGTCCGCAACGCGAAGGCAGCCGTCGAAGAGGGCATCGTCGCCGGTGGTGGCGTCGCCCTCATCCAGGCCGGCAAGGTCGCGCTCGACTCGCTCACCCTCGAGGGTGACGAGGCGACCGGTGCGAACATCGTCCGCGTCGCCATCGACGCCCCGCTCAAGCAGATCGCGCTGAACGCCGGTCTCGAGCCGGGTGTCGTGGCCGCCAAGGTCCGCGAGCTCGAGTCCGGTTGGGGCCTCAACGCCGCGACCGGCGAGTACGTCGACCTGATCGCCACGGGCATCATCGACCCCGCCAAGGTCACGCGTTCGGCGCTGCAGAACGCTGCGTCGATCGCCGGTCTGTTCCTCACGACCGAGGCCGTCGTCGCCGACAAGCCGGAGAAGAACCCGGCCATGCCGGCCGGCGACCCCACGGGTGGCATGGACTTCTAGTCCGGACCTGCTCGGCAAGGGCCCTCGTACGCTTCGCGTGCGGGGGCCCTTCCGCGTGCGCGGGTGCGGGCGGCCGGCGCGGGCGGCGGCCGAGGTCGCACGAACTGCCGCCCGCCGGGGGCCGAGGCGGCACTTCGTGCGACCTCGGCGAGTAGTCCGTGGCGTGTTGTGCGGCTGGAAGGCTGCGCCGCCGGCCGGGGGGGGCGGGCCGGCGTCTACACCGTCCGATCGTCGAGGTCGCTCGAACTGCCGGCAGGCCGAGCGGCGTGCGGCACAAATCGCGACCTGGGTGCTCGGGCTGCGGCGCGTCTCGCGACCTCGGGAACCCTCGATCGCGCGGCTCGCGAGTGCGCGACTTGCAGGCTCCTGCACTGGAGGCTCGCGTCACCTCGTTCTCCACAGGGAACGGGAGTCGTCGGCTCGGTCCGCCGCCGCGTTCCCGAGACTGTCGAGATGGCGCAGCCACGACCCCTTCCGAGCCCGTTCCACGCGCAGCCCTTCCGGGTTCGCGACGCGCTGTCGTCGGGCCTCGACCCAGGACGACTTCGCCGCCGCGATCTGCAACGACCCGTCCACGGGGTCCGCGTCGGGCACGGGTACGAGGGGACGCTGGTGGACGCGCTCTCTCTCGTCCTGGGAACCGACCAGTTCTTCAGTCACACCACGGCGGCGCGCCTCTGGGGAGCACCGCTGCCCGGGCGGGAACAGGATCGGAACCACGTCTCCACGGCTGGCCGCGGTCCGCTGATGCGCCGCCCGGGCGTGACCGGCCACCGGGCCCGAGCGGACGCCCCGATGACCACGGTCCGAGGAGTCCGGTGCAGCACCCCTGAACAGGCCTGGTGGGAGTGTGCTTCCGTGCTCGGGCTCCGTGACCTGGTCGCGGTCGGTGACCACCTCGTCGGGAGGAGCGCTCTGACCACCATCGATGGGCTTGCCGCATCGATCCGTCCGGGGCACCGTCACGTCCGCGTGGCCCGAGCCGCCATCGAACTCGTCCGCGTCGGGTCGGAGTCAGCGATGGAGACGTGGTTCCGGCTCGCCTTGGTCGACGCCGGATTCCCGGAGCCGGTGCTCAACATCGACGTCGAGGACCCTTCTGGGACGTTCCTCGGTCGTGTGGACATGGCTTGGCCCGAGTACCGGATCGCCTTCGAGTACGACGGTGACCACCATCGTGACCGCGAAGTGTTCCAGCACGATCAACGGCGAGACAACGGTTTCGTCGTCAACGGATGGCTCGTCGTGCATGCCACTGCCCTCGACGCGTCTCGTCCGGCGCTGGTCTTCGAGCGACTCCGCCAGGCGTTCGCGATCCGGCGAAGCAGTCCCGCGCGCAGCTCCGCGTCGGCTCGGTGAGTCGACTTCCCTGCGACGCGGGGGCGGTCCGGCTCGCCGAGGTCCCACGACGTGCTGACCGAGACGGGCGACGGCGGCAGTTCCGGCGACCTGGACGGCGGGCGCAGGGAGAGCCTCCCGGCCGGGGAGCAGTCGCGCTCCCCGCGAGGTCGCTCGACATGCCGTCAGGCCGACGTCGGGTTGCACGAAGTGCTGCCCTGGACGGGGCGGGCGGCAGTTCAAGCGACCTCGGACCGCGTGCCGCCTCAGGTCAGGAGAGCGTGGCGGGAGCGCCCTCGCGCGGCAGCAGCGGCAGCCACACGCGGAAGGTGGCGCCGCCGCCCGGGGTGTCGAACACCTCGACGGACCCGTGGTGCGCGTGCACGATGCCCGACACGATCGCGAGCCCGAGGCCCGATCCGCCGGTGTCCCGTGCGCGGCTGGTGTCGGCTCGCCAGAAGCGCTGGAAGATCTTCTCCCGCAGCTGCGGCGGGATGCCCTCGCCGTGGTCGATCACGTCGATGTGCGCCATCTCGCGCTCGTCGTCCACGCCGATGCCGATCTCGATCGGGTCGTCGTGCTCGGTGAACCGCATGGCGTTGCCCATCAGGTTCGTCACGATCTGCCGGACCTTGTTCTCCTCCGCCAGGACGATCGGCGGCCGCTTGGGGAGCACGATCGTCGGCAGGGGCGTCGTCTCGTCGGTCGGGTTCTTCGTGTCGAGGCTCATCGCCCGGGTGCGACGAGCGCGGAGACGCGCGATCGTCTGCCGCGAGAACGCGATCGGACCGGTGGTGTTGAGCGACGGGGACGCGGGGGCGGCCGGGCTGCCGGAACCGTCGGCCGCGGCACCGAAGGAACTCATCGGCCGCACGGCCTGCGGCACGTTCTCCCCGGTCAGTGCGTCCTCGACCAGGACCTGGATCTCGCGGTCCGGGTTGGAGGCCATCGTGTCGAGCGCGGAGTCACGGGCGATGGTGACGAGGTCGACCGGTCCGAGTTCGAGCGGCTTCGACTCGTCGATGCGGGCCAGCTGCAGCAGGTCCTGCACCAGGAGGCCCATGCGCTTGGCCTCTTTCTCGATGCGGTCCATCGCCTGCGCGACGTCCTCTTCCTTGCGCAGCGCACCCATGCGGTAGAGCTCGGCGTACCCGCGGAGGGACACCAGCGGCGTCCGGAGTTCGTGTGAGGCGTCGCCGACGAACCGGCGCATCTGGTCGATCGTGCGCTCACGGTCCTCGAAGGCGTCGTCGATCCGCTCGAGCATCGCGTTGAGGGATCGGTTGAGCCGGCCGACCTCGGTGTTCGGGGTGTCCGCGTCGAGGCGCTGGTTGAAGTCACCGGCTGCGAAGCGAGCCGCGGTGTCCTCGACGTTGCGCAGTGGGTCGAACGTGGCGGTGACGAGGAGGCGCGTGAGCATCGCCCCGAGCAGGATCACCGAGATGCCGAACAGCAGGAAGATGACGGTGAACTGCCCGATGGTCTGGTCGGTGCCGGCGCTGGAGACCGCGACGAGGACGTAGCCGGTCTCGGTGGCCCCGGTGGAGAGGTTCTGCAGGTTCGCGGGGATGACCTGGGCACGCCACTCGTGGTTGTGCTGCTTGTCGTACAGGCTGAAGGGGGCCGCGGTGGAGGCCGCCGCCGAGAAGCGGACGTGTGAGACGTCCGGCTGCGACGGCGACTGCGTGTCGCAGATCTGTTCGCCGCCGCCGTCGTACGCGGCGACGTAGGAGCTCTTCTCGAGCACCATCGACAGCTTGCAGTACTGCTCGCCGTCGCTGACGTTCTGGCCTTCGAGCTGCGAGCTGGTGGTCGTCACCTGGGTGTCGAGTTGCCGCATCAGGTACGTGCTCAGCACCGTCATCGTGCCGAGCCCGGCGACGAGCAGGCCGAGCGCGACCAGGAGGACGGTGATCCCGGTGATCTTGGTGCGGAGGGAGATCGCGTCCCACCAGTGAGTCATTCGCGCGTGCATGCTTCCCCAACACTAAGCGGCGGCCGCCGGGGAGAACCCGACGACCGCCGACAGTCAGCTGTGACTCAGGAGGCCTTGGACGCCTTGAGCATGTAGCCGAAGCCACGCTTCGTCTGGATGATCGGCTCGGCCGAGTACTGGTCGAGCTTCCGACGGAGGTAGGAGATGTAGGACTCCACGATGCCCGCGTCGCCGTTGAAGTCGTACTCCCACACGTGGTCGAGGATCTGCGCCTTCGACAGCACACGGTTCGGGTTGAGCATGAGGTAGCGCAGCAGCTTGAACTCGGTGGGGGAGAGTTCGATCTGCGCCTCGCCGATGGTGACCTCGTGCGTGTCCTGGTCCATCGTGAGCTCGCCGGCGCGGATGATCGCGTCTTCCTCGTCGTTCATCGTGCGACGCAGGATCGCCTTGATGCGGGCGACGATCTCGTCGAGGGAGAACGGCTTCGTCACGTAGTCGTCGCCGCCGACCGTGAGGCCGGTGATCTTGTCCTCGGTGTCGTCCTTCGCCGTGAGGAAGAGGATCGGCGAGGTGTAGCCCGAGGAACGGAGGCGCTTGGTGACGCCGAAGCCGTTCATGTCGGGGAGCATGACGTCGAGGATGATGAGGTCCGGCTCCTCTTCGAGCACGGCGGAGATCGCCTGTGCCCCGTTCCCGACCGCCCGCACCGCGAAACCGGCGAAGCGAAGCGAGGTCGTGAGGAGATCGCGGATGTTCGGCTCGTCGTCGACGATGAGGATCTTGGGTCCGTCGGTCATGTGACCATCATCTGGCTGTTCCCTGGCCGATTCCTGGGAGCCGTTCGTGTGTCGGCTAGGCGTCGTCAGGCGACGGGCGCCGCGAGCTGGTCAGCGTCGAGGATCGTGTACGAGTACCCCTGCTCGGCGAGGAACCGCTGTCGGTTCTGCGCGAAGTCCTGGTCCACGGTGTCGCGGGTGACGAGCGTGTAGAACGACGCCGGGACGCCGTCCTTGTTCGGCCGCAGCAGCCGCCCGAGTCGCTGGGCTTCCTCCTGGCGGGACCCGAACGAGCCCGACACCTGGATCGCCACCGTCGCGTCGGGCAGGTCGACCGAGAAGTTCGCGACCTTCGAGACGACGAGCACGTCGATGCTGCCTTCGCGGAACGACTGGTAGAGCCGTTCACGTTCGTCGACCGGCGTCGCGCCGGTGATCTCGGCAGCGTCGAGCGACGCCGCGAGCTCATCGAGCTGGTCGATGTACTGCCCGATCACCAGGATCTGCTCACCGCGGTGCTTCTCGATGAGGTCGCGGACGACGGGGGTCTTCGCCGGCGAGGTGGCCGCCAGCCGGTACCGTTCGTCGTCGCTCGATGCCGCGTACTCCAGACGGTCCTCGTGCGACAGGTCGATCCGGACCTCGTAGCACTCCGCGGGGGAGATGTAGCCCTGCGCCTCGATCTCCTTCCACGGGGCGTCGTAGCGCTTCGGCCCGATCAGCGAGAACACGTCGCCTTCGCGCCCGTCCTCGCGCACGAGCGTCGCCGTCAGTCCGAGACGACGTCGGGCCTGGAGGTCCGCGGTCAGCTTGAAGACCGGCGCGGGCAGCAGGTGGACCTCGTCGTAGACCACGAGACCCCAGTCGAGCGCGTCGAGGAGCGAGAGGTGGGTGTAGACGCCCTTCCGGCGGGCCGTGAGGATCTGGTAGGTCGCGATCGTGACCGGCCGGATCTCCTTGACGCTGCCGGAGTACTCGCCGATCTCGTCCTCGGTCAGGGTCGTGCGGCGGAGGAGCTCGGTCCGCCACTGCCGTGCCGACACGGTGTTCGTGACGAGGATGAGCGTGGTCGCCTTGACGGTCGCCATCGCGCCGGCACCGACCAGCGTCTTGCCGGCACCACACGGCAGCACGACGACGCCGGAGCCCTGCTGGAAGAAGCTGTCGACCGCCTCGTGCTGGTACGGCCGCAGGTCCCACTCGGTGGTGTCCAGGTCGATCTGGTGCGGCTGCCCGGGCGTGTACCCGGCGAGGTCCTCGGCCGGCCACCCGATCTTCACGAGCTCCTGCTTCACCTGGCCGCGGGCCCACGCCTGCAGCTCGACGGCGTTCTCGGAGCGTCGTTCGCCGAGGAGGGGCTGGATCCGCTTCGACCGCACGACCTCGGCGAGGACCGCCGGGTCGGATGCGGTGAGCACGAGCGCGGGCTGCTGCTCGAGCTCCTCGGTCGGGGAGTTCGCGATCACGGGGGCGTCCTCGCGCTCTTCCCGCCGGATGACGAGCCGCCCGTAGCGCGAGACGGTGTCCTCGATGTCGACCGTCACGCTCTGCGGCACCGGGAACTTCGCGAATCGTTCGAGCGTGTCGATCATCGACGCCGCGTCGTGCCCGGCAGCGCGCGCGTTCCACAACCCGAGCCGCGTGATGCGGTAGGTGTGCACGTGTTCCGGCGCCCGTTCGAGCTCGGCGAACACCGCCAGCGCGTGTCGGGCGTCCTCTGCCTGAGGGTGCGCGACCTCGAGCAGCACGGTGCGGTCACTCTGCACGATCAGCGGTCCGTTCATGACGGATCAGCCTAGGCGGCGCAGCTGGTGCATGACCCGGTTGTCCACAGCACGACCGTCAGGCGTCGCTCTCGATGCCGACGACGAGCGACAGCGGCAGGGTCCGTTCGACATCGACCGCGGTGTCCTTGCCGCGGACCCGACCGGCCGCGACCGAGGTCGGCACGATCGAGAACGGCCGCTCCGATCCGTCCGGCATCCGCACGGTGATGCGGATCGGCGTCCGACCGCGCACCGCCATGTCGATCTGCCGTGCCATCCACTCCTGCTCCGGTTCCGCGTCGCCGCGTTCCGTCGTCAGTCGCAGGCGCTCCACGAGCGCACGTGCCGCCTGCTCCGGAGACCGGCTCGGTGCGCGTCGCCGGACGGGAGGCCCGGATCGCGTCTCCGGGCGCGCCCCCGCTGCGAGCACGGCCGGGTACCGCTGGTCCTCGAGCGCGCTGGCCACGACGTGCGGCGGGTACTTCGTGACGAGGGTGGTCAGGTCGGGCCGCTCCCACGCCAGCTGGCGGAGTTCGGCGTCCACCCCGATGAGGTCGAGCTGCTCCGGTGTGCCGTGCAGCACGGACCCGAGGTCGCCTTCGCCGCGGTCCACCACGACGCTGCCGTCACGGGTCGCGACCTGGTCGATCAGGTAGGTGAGGGGCTGGGGGACCTCGGTCGCACCGATGCGGGTGAACAGCGCCACCACGTCGTCACGGGTGCGGCCGTCGCGGAGTGCCCGGCGGATCGAGTCCTCGGAGACGCGGTACCGCGCCGCCAGGCCCGGGGCCTCGAGATCGGCGACGGCCCGGAGGTCGTCGTCGTCGGCAGGTGTGAGGGGCCCGGGTGCGATGACCGTGAGGTCCGGCTGCAGGTACACCCCGTCGACGGTGCCGGGCAGGTCGGCCGCGGCGGCGGAGCGTGCTGCCTCCGGGTCGTCGCCGAGCAGTACCCGGCCGGTGGAGGTCAGGCGGCCGTCGACCGCGAGCCCGAGGATCCGTGCCGTGCCGGCCGCGTCGAGCAGTGCGGCGTCGAGCCAGCGTGAACCGGCGGGGTAGGCCCATCGCCCCAGCGACACCAGGTCGCCGAGGTCGTCGTCGGCCAGGTCCAGGACCTCGGCGACGGCGGGGTCGAGCGCGGCACGCCAGTCGTGCACGACCGTCGCCCAGCGGTCCGGCCACGAGGACCGGAGCCAGGCGTGTCCGGCGTCCGAGACCTTCCACGACCCGTCCTCGGGATGCGCGGCCCCGACGCGGTCGAGCAGTGCGAGTCGGTCCGACACCACGGCGGCGTCAGCCCCGGTCCGCTCGCCGAGCTGTCGGGCGAGGGGGGCACCGATGCCGCCCTTCGCGAGTTCCCGCACGGAACCGGCATCGGCGGCGCGGAGGAGCTCGGCCAGCACCGTGAGGGTCTCGAAGGCGTGCTCGGCACCGGCAGCGCGGGACCGGTCGTCGTCGGCGACCGACTGGCGGCCGGAGGTGTCGGGGCGGGCGGGGGCCGAGCCTCCCGGAGCGTCCGTGACGAGTTCCGGGCGTGCGGCGAGTCGGGCGGCGACCGCGTCATCCACCGCGCCCGTCCCGTCGGCCAGGCCGAGTGCGACCGCCGGTGCGAGGTCGTCCGGCGAGCCGCCGTCGCGGAGGGCGACGAGGGCCCGGCGAGGGAGCCGCTCGATCGCGGCGTCCACCGCGTCGTCGGTGCGGAGTGCTTCGGCCAGGTCGAAGAAGTCCGCGATGTGCTGCGGACCGGACTCGCCGAGTGCGGCGGTCGGGAGGGCGCGTGCCAGAACGAGTCGTTCGAGCGCGTCGTCCGGGAGCTCGCGCAGTCGTGCGGCGAGGTCCGTCGTGGTCGTCATCGTCCTTCGCCGGCGTCCGGGGCGGACGTCAGCGCGCCTCTGCGCGGTGCTGCCGGGCCTTGCGCGTCCAGGTGATGACCAGGAGCGTGAGCATGAGCACGAACGCGATCGGCGGACCGAAGTAGACGACCCCGAGCGCGACCGGCCAGATGCCGTCGCCGGGGATCTGCTGCATCGTCAACCACCCGACGATCATGACGATGAAGCACGCCAGGATGAGGCAGACGATCCCACCGACCATGAACGCGAGCGTGCGTTCGGTACGATTGAACGTCGCCGGGGGTTCCGCAGCAGTGCGGGGGTCCCCGGTGGATCGGGTCGGCTTGGCCATCGGCCCAGGATATCCGACGCACCGCGGCCGTCCATGTAACGAGGAGTCCCAGCATGCCCACCGGCAAGGTCAAGTTCTACGACGACCAGAAGGGCTTCGGCTTCATCTCCGGAGACGACGGCGACCAGGTCTTCCTGCACGCCTCCTCCCTGCCCGACGGTGTGACCACGGTGAAGGCCGGCACCAAGCTCGAGTACGGGGTCGTGCAGGGCAAGAAGGGGACCCAGGCACTGACCGTCCGGATCCTCGAAGCCCCGCAGTCCCTCGCCAAGATGACCCGGCGCTCCGCGGACGACATGGCCGTGATCGTCGAGGACCTCGTGAAGGAACTCGACCGGATCAGCGGCGACCTGAAGCGCGGCCGCTACCCGAAGAACGGTGAGCGCATCGCCACCATCCTGCGACACGTCGCCGACCAGTTGGACGCGTGAACATGACCACCGACCTCACCGAGCTCGCCCGCGGCGCACTGCTCGAGATCACCCCCGAAGCAACCGTCGGCAGCGCCGTCGGCACCGTCGACGAGGGGGACGGCGTCGTCTCCGTCCTCTTCGCGAACCGCATGCCCGGCTACCCGGGGTGGCGCTGGACCGTCAGCATCGCCCAGGTCGACGGTGACGAGCCCACCGTCCTCGAGGTCGAGCTGATGCCCGGCGACGGGTCGCTCCTCGCGCCGGAGTGGGTGCCGTGGTCCGAGCGGCTGGCGGACTACCGCGCGGCGCAGGACGACGAGGAGTCGGACGAGGACGAAGACGATGACCAGTCGGACGAGGACGACGACTTCGACGACGAGTCGGACGAGGACGAGTCCGACGACGACGACAATGACGACGAGGACGAGGACGAGGACGAGGACGAGGACGAGGACGAGGACGACGACGAAGACGACGTCCCGCCCCCGCCCGCCCGTGGCCGTCGCCGCACCCGACGCGTCCGCCCGGTCGACCCCGACGACGACCTGGACCTCGAGCAACTCGACGTCGGCGAGGTCGACCCCGGCTTCCACCGGTCCTGACCTCCGCGCCACGCAACGTGGGCGGCATCGCGCAACGGAGTACCGCTGCGAGATGCCGCCCACGTTGCGTTTTGCGGAGGGGCTAGGCCGCGAGGGCCGCCACCACGTGGTCGATCGCCCGCGTCAGCTGCCGCACGTCGTCCGGGTCGATGGCGGTGAACGTCGCGACGCGGAGCTGGTTGCGGCCGAGCTTCCGGTACGGCTCGGTGTCGACGATGCCGTTCTGGCGGAGCGTCGCGGCCACGGCCTTGGCGTCGATCGAGTCGTCGAGGTCGATCGTCACGACGACCTGTGAGCGGTGCGCCGGGTCGGAGACGAACGGCGTCGCGTACTCGGACGCCTCGGCCCAGTCGTAGAGCGTCGCGGACGAGGTCTTCGTGCGGAGGTCGGCCCACGCGAGACCGCCGGACTGGTTCATCCACCGCACCTGGTCGTCGAGGAGCAGCAGGGTGGTGATCGCCGGGGTGTTCAGCGTCTGGTCCAACCGGCTGTTGTCCACGGCGTTCTGGAGCGACAGGAACTCCGGGATGTACCGGCCCGAGGCGGCGATCCGCTCGACCCGCTCGATCGCTGCGGGGGAGAACAGTGCGAGCCAGAGTCCGCCGTCCGAGGCGAAGTTCTTCTGTGGGGCGAAGTAGTAGACGTCGGTCTGGTCCACGTCGAACGCGGCGCCACCGGCAGCGCTCGTGGCGTCGACGACGGTCAGTGCGCCCGGGTCCCCGGCGGCGCGGATGACCGGGGCCATGACGCCCGTCGAGGTCTCGTTGTGCGGGTAGGCGTAGACGTCCACGCCCTCGACGATCTCGAGCTCGGCGCGGGAGCCACCCGGTGCCTCGACGACGTGCGGGGCCTCGAGCCAGGGGGCCGCAGCGGCCTTGGCGAACTTCGACCCGAACTCACCGAAGGACAGGTTCTCGGCCCGGCGCTCGATGAGGCCGAAGGCGGCGGCGTCCCAGAACGCGGTCGACCCACCGTTGCCGAGCACGACCTCGTAGCCGTCCGGCACCTGGAACAGGTCGGCGAGACCCTGTCGGACGGATCCGACCAGGTCCTTGACGGGCTTCTGGCGGTGCGAGGTCCCGAGGACCGTGGCGCCGCGGGTGACGAGGGTCTCGAGCTGTGCTCCGCGGATCTTCGACGGACCACATCCGAAGCGGCCGTCGGTGGGGAGGAGGTCGGCTGGGATGACGATGTCTGCCATGGACCGATCCTAGCGACGGCGGGGGTGCCGCCTGGCGTGGACCGACCGGACGGGACGGCGCCAGCGGCGGCTGCGTGTCGGGGTCGGGGCGGGCCTGGCGGCCGGCGTCCGCGCACAGCGCACGGTGTCGGTGCCGTCTGGCCGGTCCCAGCAAGTAGGGTTGGTCGGGCTGGGCCAGGACCATGAGAGGCGGACCGTGACCGATCTCGTCGACACCACGGAGATGTACCTCCGCACCATCCTCGACCTCGAAGAAGAGGGGATCGTGCCGCTGCGCGCCCGGATCTCGGAGCGCCTCGGGCACTCCGGTCCGACGGTGTCGCAGACGATCGCCCGGATGGAGCGCGACGGTCTCGTCGTCGTCTCGGGGGACCGGCACCTCGAACTCACCGACACCGGTCGTTCCCGTGCCACCCACGTGATGCGCAAGCACCGGCTGGCCGAGCGTCTGCTGGCCGACGTGATCGGTCTGGACTGGGCGTTCGTCCACGACGAGGCCTGCCGGTGGGAGCACGTGATGAGCGAGCAGGTGGAAGTGCGTCTGCTCGAGATGCTCGGCAACCCGACCGAGTCGCCCTACGGCAACCCGATCCCGGGACTGGCCGAGATCGGCGGTCCGACGGCTGCCGGCTTCCTCGACGGCGTGCGCAACATCGTCGCCGCGACCGACGACACCGACGCCGTGGCGACCGGGGTCATCCGTCGCCTGGGCGAGCCGGTGCAGTTCGAGCCGGAGCTGCTGCACCAGCTGCGGTCGGCCGGTGTGATGCCGGGGCGGACGGCGAGTGTGCAGCGTGCCGGGGCGTACGTGTCAGTCCGCGTCGAGGGCGAGGACTCGGGCATCGAGTTGCCGACCGAGGTCGCGCAGCACGTCTACATCAGCGTCGACTGACCGGCCAACGCGAACCCTAAGGGGTACGCGCCGGGGGTACAAGACCCTTTGCGGACCCACAGGCTCGCCGGCGAGCACGGCAGGGCGCGTTGGTCGGCTCTGATCAGGGGTTCTTCACCGAATCGTTACCGGATCACGGTTTCATCTCGACATGGTGACGACGCACCCGTACACTCGACGAGTCCCCGGGAGCAGCGATCGCGGGGGCCCGTGGCAGGACGTCTCGAAACCCGTCTCCTGCCTGAGTCGGAAACGATGACGAACGGATGGGGTTGCACACGCCGGGTTCGCGCCTGGCGGGTGATGACGAGGCGCCGGAGACTCCCCCTTGACCCACACCGGAACCGCCGCGGACGACTCGACGACCGCGAACCCGACGAACACCGGTGACGCCACCCCGGCTCCCCTGACCCGCAGGGCAGCACGCGAAGCAGCGGAGCGCGCGACCCGCCGCCCCCTCACCCGCTCGGCGTCCACCCCGGCCCGCACGCAGGCCACCCCCGTCCGTGCCGGCAGCGCCCTCGGTGTCGCCCGCACCGCCACGACGACGGCTGCGAAGCCGACCGCCGCCTCGCGCAAGCGCCGGTTCATGGCCCCCGTGGTCCTGGCCGTCGCCGCCGGCATGTTCGGCACCATGGCCGTCCCCGCCGCGTTCGCGAGCACACAGCCGAGCACGACCGCCGAGACCGCTCGGCAGTCGCTTGTCGCGGCCCAGTCGCAGGAGTTCGACGTGTCGGCAGCCGCCGGCGCGGCCGACACCTCGCGCGACGGTTTCGGTGCCACCTCGACCGCGACGCTCACCGCAGAGAAGGCCGCCGAGCACGCGAAGGAGGTCGAGGCCGCTCGCGCCGCGGCCGCCGCCCAGTACGCCTACGACGGCAAGACCGCGGAGGACTACCTCGCCACCGCGAAGACCGGCACCGCGAACGCCGCCCCCACGGCGACCTCGGCTGCGGCGACGGCTGCCACCCCGGTCGCCGCCGGTACCCCGTTCTCACTGCCGGCGGTCGTCGCCACGGCCAAGCAGTACATCGGGACGCCCTACGTCTTCGGCGGTGCCACCCCGGCCGGCTTCGACTGCTCCGGGTACGTCATGTACGTGTACGCCCAGTACGGCATCAACCTGGCGCACTCGGTCCCTCTGCAGGACCAGGCCGGCACGACGATCCCCGAGTCCGAGGCGCAGCCCGGCGACGTCGTCATCTTCAACAACGAAGCGCACGACGGTTTCTACATGGGCAACGGCATGATCATGGACGCCCCCAAGCCCGGTGGAGCCGTGTCGATCCGCCCGATCTGGACGAGCGACTACCACATCGTCCGCTTCGGCATCTGACGATCCGACACCGCTCCGGTGTCCGGCCTGACGCTCCGGCGTCAACCGTGTGAACACCATCAGAACCGGCCCCGCACCTCTCGTGCGGGGCCGGTTTCTGGGTTAGCCTGCACGCATCGGTTCGACTCGACCCGAACGGGAGACCACATGCCGACGTCACGCACGACCCGCACCATGGGTCGGCGCGCGCACGTCGACATACGGACGACCACAGCCCGCATGCCCCGGCAAGCGCGCGACTGACCAGAGCACTGCCCTGACGGGTGGTGCTCTTCGTGTTTTGCGGACCTCTCTGCCTCCGGGCAGAGCGGTCCGGCCGACGCCCGACCACGGGAGTCGGTGGCCGTGATCACCTGTTCGACGCCGCATGAACCGGTACCCGTACCGCCTGGAAGCCGTCCAGGCACGTCGGAAGGGAACCCATGCGCACTCTCGTCCTCAACGCCGGTTACGAGCCCCTCGCGGTGATCTCGTTCCGTCGAGCCCTGGTCCTCGTCATGAACCAGAAGGCCTCCGTCGTGGCCGCCGACACCCTGCACCCCGTCACGGGCTCAGCCGTCAGCTTCGACCGTCCGTCCGTGATCATCCTCACCCGGTACGTGCGGATCCCGCAGTCCCGGCTCATCCCGGTGTCCCGACGCGGGGTCCTCCGTCGCGACGCCAACCGGTGCGCCTACTGCGGCCGGAACGCCACCACGATCGACCACGTGCAGCCCAAGTCGCGCGGTGGCCGGGACTCGTGGGAGAACCTGGTCGCCTGCTGCCTGGCGTGCAACAACGTCAAGGGGGACCGCACCCCGCGGGAGATGGGGTGGACGCTGCGCTTCCCGCCGAAGGCGCCGCACGGGTCGGCGTGGGTGGTGCGCGGCATCGAGCGTCCGCAGCCGGACTGGGACGAGTACCTGGTGGCCGCGTAGGCGGCTGCGTCGCCGACCGTCGGACGGGAGGCCCGTGATCACCGCACCACGGGCCTCACGTCCGACGCGTCAGCCGTCGGCGGTAGCGTGCCGGCATGAGCGAGAGCGCGCGGTTCGACGACGCCACCATCGACGACCTCCGAGCCCGCCTCCGGGCGACCCGGTGGCCGGACGCGCCCGTCGGTACCGGCTGGTCCCTCGGGGTCGACGTCGACGAGCTGCGGGCGCTCGTCACCTCGTGGGCCGAGGACTTCGACTTCGCCGCGCACCGTGCGGCGATCGAGGCGCTGCCGAGCCGGCGGGCGACCGTCGGGGGCATCGACGTGCACCTGCTGCACCAGCGGGCGGACCGTGACGACGCCCTGCCGATCCTGCTGGCACACGGCTGGCCGGACTCCGGGTGGCGGTACCGGCGCGTGCTGCCTGCCCTGGTCGACGCGGGACTCCACGTCGTCGTGCCGGACATGCCCGGGTACGGGTTCTCGGCGATGCCCCCGCAGCCCCTGAGCTCGCGGGACGTCGCCGGGCTGTGGGCCGAGCTCATGACGCAGCTCGGGTACGACCGCTTCGCCGTCGCCGGCGGTGACATCGGCAGCGGTGTCGCTCGGTGGCTCGCGATCGACCACGCCGACCGTGTCATCGCGGTGCACCGGGTCGACGCCGGCATGCCGGTGTTCGCGGGCGACCCGGCGGAGCTCTCCGCCGCCGAGCGGACGTTCCTGAGCACTGCCGGCGAGTGGCGGGACGCCGAGGGCGCCTACGGGGCGATGCACCGGACGAAGCCGCAGACCGCCGCTGTGGGACTGACCGACTCGCCGGCCGGACTCGCCGCGTGGATCGTCGAGAAGCTGCGCTCGTGGAGCGACTGCGATGGCGACCTGTGGTCGGTGTACTCCCGTGACGACGTGCTCGGGCTCCTCACCGAGTACTGGGTCACCGGCACGATCGGCTCCTCGATGCGGATGTACCACGCGAACGCCGCGGTGCCGCCGAGCGAGCAGGCCCGGCGGGTGGAGGTGCCGTCGGGCTTCACGCTGTTCCCGGTCGACCTGGTGCGACCCCCGCGGGAGTGGCTGGAGCGGACGACGAACCTCGTCTGGTACTCGGAAGCGCCACGCGGCGGGCACTTCGCCCCGGTCGAGCAGCCGGGTCTGTTCGTGTCGGAGCTGCTCCGGTTCCTCGAGGCCTTCCGGGGCGCCACCCCGGGCTGACCGGCAGGGTGCGCGGCGCACGACGCCGGCCGAGACGGACGGGAGGCCCGTGGCGGGGTCGCCACGAGCCTCCCGTCCGTCAGGGGTGACGGTGTCGGTCAGGGCAGGTAGTACGTCGGGTTCGGCAGCTTCACGGACCGGTCGGCGGAGCCGCCGATGAGGTCGCTGTACTGGTCGCCGACGTTCGCGACGACGTCGTAGCCGCCACCGCTCCGCGACTCGATGTGTGCGCGGGTCTGCGACTTGTACTCGATGGTCGTGCACTTGGCGGTCGCGCAGTGCACGTACGACGGCTGCTGGGACGTCCCGGTGCCGGTCCACTTCGTGTAGTAGGTGCGGTTGCCGTCCTGCTCGGCGGCGAACTGCGGGAAGCCGACCCGGTGCAGGTTGTCGATCGTGGCGGCCTGCTGCGCCTCGTTGCGGCCGGTGAGGCCGATGACGGTGCAACCGGAGCGCTCGGCGACGGACACCAGGTCCGTCATCGACGGCGTGGCCGGGAAGCGCTCGTCCTGCACCCAGACGTCCTGTTCGGTCGGGTCGAAGACGAAGTGCATGTCCGCGACCTCCATGTCGTACGTCCACAGGGTGGTGTCGTCGGCGTCGAGCACGATCGCGGGATTGCGGTGTCGTCGGTCGGCGGCGGCGCACTGTGCCGCGATGACGGGGACCTGCCGGGCGACGAGCGACCGCATCTCGCGGATGTACGGGCTGTCGGTCTTGTCCGCGATGCCGGTCCCGGGGTCGCCGTAGTACGTGGCGATGGTCGCCTTGACCGAGTCGATGTTCGGGATGCCCTCGCCGCCCTGCGTCCGGCCGGATGAACCGTCGGCCGCCATGCGGAAGCGCGTCTGGGGGGTGAGCTTCGGCTCACGGACGCCGGGGAGGTCCGCCGAGGGCAGGTAGTACGTCGGGTTCGGCAGTTTCAGGGTCTCGTCGGCGAAGCCACCCTGCAGGTCGGACCACTGGTCGCCGACGTTGAGGGTGATGTCGTAGCCGAGGTCCTGCTCGATGTGCCTGCGGGTGAGGGCCTTGTACTCGACCGTCGTGCACTTCGCCGTGGCGCAGGTGACGTAGCTCGGCTGCTGCGAGGCACCCTTGCCGGTCCACTTCGTGAAGAACCGGTCGTCGGTGAAGCCCGAGTACCCGACCTTCGCCAGGTTGGCGAGCGTCGCGGCCTTCTGGTCGTCGTTCCGACCGGTCAGTCCGAAGACGGTGAAGCCGACCTTCTGTGCCGCGGCGACGAAGCCCACCATCGACGGCGTCGCGGGGAAGCGCTGCCCCTGGACCCAGACGTCCTGCTCGGCCGGGTCGAAGACGAAGTGCATGTCCGCGACCTCCATGTCGTAGGTCTCGAGCGTGGTGTCGTCGGCGTCGAAGACGATCGCCGGCTTCTCGCCGTGCCGGACCGCCTTGTCGTAGGTGCGCTGCAGACTCCGGGTCTGCTTCTCGATGATCGAGCGCATCTCGCGGATGTAGGGGCTGTCGACCTTGTCGGCGATGCCGGTGCCCGGGTCGCCGTAGTACGTCGCGATCGTCTTCTTGACGGAGTCGATGTTCGGGATGCCCTCGCCGCCCTCGGTCTTCCCGGAGGAGCCGTCCGGCGCCATCGTGAAGTGGGTCCGGGGGGTGAGGTGACGGTCGGCGCGGCTGGTGGCGCTGCTGCTGGCCGACGTGCTCGAGGTGCTCGACGTGCCGGTCGTCGTCGGGGTGATCGTGGTGGCGTTCGCCGCCGTACCGCTGAGCAGCGCGCCGGCGAGTGCGGCCGCGGTGACGGCGGCGACCGCGGCGGAACGGCGCGCGGTGGAGGGGAGGGGCATGCTGGTCCTTCGGTCCGGAACTGCCCCCGACCGGGGGCCACGGCTGACGCTAGCTGGGAGCGTGCCGTGCGTCCAGGGTCTGTTGCAGACGGCACCACCGAGGAGCGTTCTGCGGCTCCCGCTAGAGTGGTGGGGCTGGCCTCTGTAGCTCAATGGAAGAGCAGTTCCGTCCTAAGGAAAGGGTTGGGGGTTCGAGTCCCTCCAGGGGCACCACGGTGGTCCGCCGGGTGCTGTCGAACCGCAGGGCTTGTCGTCAGTGGTTCACGTGTCTGGTCAGCAGACTGCGCCGGGTTGTGCCTGAAGCAGGATCTGTCGCCGCGCGAATGACTTGTCTCCCTCGCACACAACCTGTCGCCGGAGCGCGTTCGGTGCTGCCTCAGTCAGCGAACGTCTCCCGGCGAGTGAGGAGCAGGGTGCCGTGCGCGCTTGCTTGTCGTCGTTGGACACGGGGTTCGGCAGGGACGTGTTCGAGCGGAACGTGCAGCGATCTGGTCCCCGCGCTGGTGTCACCCGACTGGAAGTGCCGCGCCCTTGCTCGGGTACGTGGACGGTGTTGCGTTCAGCGCCCCTTCACCGGGCATTTTCGCGGGACAGTCATACGGGAATCCCCAGGTCAAGCAGGACACGGGCAAGTTGTCGTGGTTGTCGCCGCCAGCCGTGTACCGGTGAACGACCGGCTATCGAGACGGGCAATGGCCTTCGCGTACCCTTCGAGTCGAGCGCGCACCTGCGCGCTTGACGAGAGGACACCGTGGTTGCTGCGTTCACTGGCATTGGATTCGAACCGATCCCGACGGCGATCGTCGCCGTACTGGCTGCTGTGATCGTCGTCAGCGCCATCACCAGGAGGCGCCGCCGCTGAGCGGTGCCTCACTGGCCGATCCTTCAGTGAGACGTAGCAGTTTCGAGGCCGAAGCTGGCGGCAATGAACTCGGCGGTCGTCTCTGCGGTGAGCTCGCTGGTGTCGAGCCACCAGCCGCGGTCGCCGAAGTCGCGACGCATCGACTGGTCGAGTTGGTCGTACCCGTCGAAGGTGAACCGCTCGTTCGCTTCCCTGCCCGCGTTGCGTTCCCTGCATGTTCCTATGGTCGGAGCGAGAACAACGAGCGATGAAGGATCCAAGGAGAGATGCTCGAGGAGCCGGTTGAGGTGTGCACCGTCCGGGATGACGCAGTCGATGACGGTGACGAAGCCAGCGTCGGTGAAGTTCTGGGCAAGTGCAGCGAGGTTGCGGTAGCTGAGCTCGACCTGGCGGGCGGCTTCGACAGCGGGCTGACCAAGTGGCCATACGGCTCCGGCGATGATCATCGCGTTTAGGTCGTCGGCTGCGATCCGCGCGGCGCGTGGCAGTTTCGCTGCGAGGAGGCGACTCACGGTGGATTTGCCGGCGCCAGGCATTCCGGTCAGGATCACTGTCTCCACGGAGCAATCTGACCACATCTGTAGTCACCGGCTCTCGGGCGGTCTTCCAGCCGTCAGCGTGATTCCCTCGACCCAGAAGTCGCGGGTGTCCGGTAGCCGATCGGCTATCGACACACCCCAGCGCACCTTGCCGTCTCTAAGATCGCAGCGTGGAGTACTACCAAGCTGACCAAGGCACTCTGGCGCAACTGTCGCTTCACGACGCGATGGCCAGGTCATCGGTGGCCCGTAAGCGGCATGGGGCGCCGCTCGACGTACGAGCGGCCTTTCCTGGCGTTCCGGAGCACGAATTCGAGATGGTGCAGCAGCGGCTCCACGAACTCGAGTCCGACGCGACTCGATGGGCTTGGTCACTTCGCGAAGCGGGCGGCCTGACCGAGACTCAGGTGCGTGACGCGCATCGCGGCCTCTATCCCGAGTTCTCGGACGTCGCGGTTGGCGACCTGATCGGCTTTGCCATGGACATACAACGCTGATCGCTGGTCTGCTTTGGCACCGTCAAGCGTCGCCCGGTAGACGATCCCCTGCCGGGCTTCTGGATGACGGCAGCGTGATCGTTGCCGCTGCATGTCGGGGGCTTCAGATTTAGGGTCGGGACGTGGGTAACGAGCGGATGGTGTTCTGGGACTTCGACGGCACGCTGGCAGTGCGGGAGGGAAGCTGGCCGACCATTCTCCGCGAGGCTGTGCTGGCCGCCGATCCAACTCAAACGCTGGACGTCGACAAGCTCGCGATTGAACTACGTGGAGGGTTCCCACAGTGGGGACCGCAAGGCATGGGCGCGTATTCCCGCGCGTCCGACTGGTGGGCTGCAGCATCCCCGGTTCTTGTGGACGCATGCCTCAGCGTCGGCGTCGACCCGGCGCTCACGCGCCACGCGATGGCCGAGCTTCCGTCGCTCTACTACCGGCCGACCGCGTGGCAAATCTTGCCGGGTGCGCGGGAAGCGCTCCAGACGGTGTCGCGCGCCGGCTTATCCAACGTGGTGCTGAGCAACCACGCGCCGGAGCTGCCCGGCCTGGTAGATGCGCTGGGCTTTGGTCCTCTGGTGATGCGGACGATCACGAGCGCGTCACTTGGAGTCGAGAAGCCGGATTCCGTCATGTTCAAGACCGCGCTCCACCTCGTTGGCGCGGCCCGGGACAGCTGGATGATCGGGGATAACCCTGTCGCTGACATCGCCGGAGCTCGAGGCGTCGGGATGAGGGCCGTGCTCGTCCATCGTTCGGACGGGCCTGTGTCCGCGATCACGCTCGCTGACGCGGCGGCGCACGTCGTCGCCGAGGAGGCTGCGGGCGCCCGCTAAGGGATCGGGCATCGGGAGCGACCGTCGGTATAGCGTGACGCACGTGACCGAGACGAAGCAACGCAGCCTCCTCGAACGACTTGTCGGGAGGCCCCTCCCGTGGCTCGTCTGGGCATGGGCCGTCCTCGCCGCTATATGGATAGCCCTCGCCATCACCGAACCATCCGGATCTCACACCTTCATGGCGTGCACGTGGACGATCCTCGCCGCCGTCCAGCTCGGCTCCGCCTACTACGCCCGACATCAGGAGCGGATCCGCGCTCAGAATACGGACGGGGATTGAGCCCGATAGACGATCGGTGATCGGACGACTGCGCTCATCCCGGCGCCTAGGCTCTGCCCGTGGAGCAAACGGAGACACCGGTCCTGCGCAACCGCGTGACGTTGGCATGGATCCTGCCGACCCTCGCGCTTGTCCTCCTGGCCGCACAGATGCTCGCATGCGTCCTTACCTACGTCCACACCGCCCCGATTGATGCTGCGTACGACGTCAGCGCTGAGCGTGGCCGGGGCCTCCTCCACGCTCGTCCCGCCGACGTCACAGCAGCCGGATGGAGTCTCGGCCTCACGTGGATCGCCACGGTCCCCGTGGCGCTGGCAGCGACACTGCTGGCAGCATCAGCCATCGACCGGTTCGGCGCGGAGGGGAACCTTCGCGTGTACGCGCAGTCGGTGACGCTGGTCGGGCTCGTTGGGTGCATCGCCGGCGTCGTTCTCGCCGTACTTGGCGTCCTCGAGCTCCTGCGGGTCTGATGGCTGGCTGCTCCGGCACGAGCCGCCGTCGTTCGTTCCGAGACGCAGCGTTGCCCCTTTGACGATCGGCTTTCGGAACACGCGTCGGCTGTTAGGGCGTGCGTGAGAATGACACCGTGAAGGCTCAGGTGCGGTTCATCTCGACGAATGACGGTGAAGACTTCGAGGACGTTGTGCTCGAGGATCCAGACGACGTCGACATCTGGATCACCGTCATGGCCGGCCCTGTGGGCGGGCCGGGAGAAGAGTCCTTCCAACTGCGGGTTCGTAGCCCCCTCTCAATCACGAGGGAGCTGAACCAGTGGGGACCGCTTCACGAGCGCCACATTGGGTCTCACCAGTTCGATCACAGTTCATCCTCGCAACCGGCCCAGTCGAGAACCAGGACCAGGCAGCGCCTCGTCGACGACAGGGCGACAGTGCGTCACCGAACGAGAGGTTATTGTCCGTGTCCGGTAGCGGATCGGCTATCGGGCGTCGAATCCGCTCTGCAGAGGCCGCACCATCTCGAGCGTGCTGCCCTCGGTAAAGCCGAGCGCACGAGTACGTCCGGTGTTGACGAAACCGTGACGAGCGTAGAACCGCCGAGCCGGCGTGGCGTGCTCGTACACGTACAACCGCAGGCACTGTCCGCGTCCGTCCGCCCAAGATGAGACGTGGTCTAGGAGAGCATCCGCCACTCCGTGCACGCGGCCTCGGAAAGCGGGGGTGACGTAGACGCCAGTCAGAACGGGGTATTCCCCGTCCTCGTCACCGCTTTGGGCGCTCATCATCCCGATCCAGCGCTCGGGTGCCCCCTGTTCGATCGCGACGAGGCTGGTGGCGTCGCTTGCCTCGCCGCGACGGGCACGCAGTCGCCAGTCCTCCTCGGTCATCCGCCTCGTCGTTTCCAACGTGGCTCCGGACGAGATTGGGTTGTCGGTGGCATTCTCGATGCGAAGTTGCCGGACCTGGCGCCAGCCACCCTCTGTAGTTGTTCGGATGAAGAAGGAACAAGCCATGCATCCACGGTAACGATCCGCCGCGACGACAGCGGCTGTCAGTGCTGGTCTGGGTCAGTGCCCGCGAACACTGACGGGTAGTCGCTCACCCCGGCCCATCGCTGCACTGGCCAGGAAATGGCCACGGCCCGTCCGACGACATCCTGTTCCGGAACGAACCCCTTCGTGGGCAGGCTCTGGTGCGCGCGGGAGTCCGCAGACTCGTACCGGTTGTCACCCATCACCCACAGCTTCCCTGCGGGCACCGTCACGTCAAAGGGCGTCCCAGAGGCCGCTTCGCCCGGTTGCTTACGAACGTAGGGCTCGCTGAGCGGGACGCCATTGACCTCCATCTGCCCGAGTGCATTGCAGCACTGCACGTGATCGCCCGGCAGGCCGATCACACGCTTGACGAGGTGGTTTCCGCCGTCCGAGCCCAGTCCGACCAGGCTCAGGACGTCGGACATGAGCGAACGCGGCTGAACAGAGCGGCCTTCCGTCGATCCAGCAGCGTCGAGCCAGCCACCCGGATCGCTGAACACGACCACGTCGCCGCGGTGGATCGTCGCGCGCTCGTTGACGATGACGTGGTCATCGATCTGGAGCGTGTCTTTCATCGACCCGGACGGAATCCAGAACGAGCGAATGAGGAAGGTCTTCACGAGGAACGAGACCAGGAGCGCTGCGAGCACGATGATCAAGAGGTCCCGCAGGAACCGAAGCATGCTGTTGGGCTCTCGTGTCCTCGTGATTTCCCCCATGTGACGCAGCCTAGAGGCGCTGACCAATTCGGGGGAAAGGTGCTCGGCGGGTAGACGATCAGCTATTGAGACGCTGCAGCACGGCCTCCAACTACTTCACGCGCGTACCTACGCTTGATCTGCACGCTCGGAGCTCTGGTCGGCTTCGGAGTTGCCGCGGCCGCCTCGTGCCCTCGGAGAACGCTGACGGGGCGACAAAAGTGCGCGGATCTGATGACTTCCAGCTCAGAACGCTCAATTTCTTGCACTCGGTGGTCCGATGGAGCACCGTTCTTGTATGAGGACCAGCGGGCGCGTCATGCGCCGGGTCGAGTTGCCACTCGTGCTGCGGTCAGCGGCGCTCGTGCTGCTGCTCGCGTCGACCTGGATTGTTGTGGGCGTCTCGCTCACTGACGCAGACAGCGCTGTGGTTTCAGCTGGACGAACCGGCTTCACCGTGGTCGGCTTGCTGGCGTTGCGCGCGTCCGCTCGAGTCGCCGGATCCACTGCTCGCGGCACACGCATGGGTCTCGACCGGCGGGCCGAGGGGGGAACCGTCAGCTGGGTGCAGCTCTCGGTCCTCGCTGCTTCGGGCGTGACCATCTACACGATCTGTTCCACGCTGGCGATCGCATTCGCCGGCCCCGTCCTCCCGACGCTGATCATCGCGCTCACTCCCGCGGTCGTGATGGTCGCAGAGGGCATCCTCGCCCGTACCGTCCCACCAAGCGCGACGATCATCGGTACAGCCATCGCTGTCACCGGAGCACTGCTGTACGTGATGCCGCGACTGCACCGTTCTGTCGGTGGAGACGTGGCACTCGGGTTGATGTTTGCAGTGCTCGCGATGAGTGCGACGGCGTTCTACGGGGTCTACTTCGCCCGGGTGAACCGCGAGTACAGAGGGGCACTGGCTGCGCGGCTCTTTCCGATCTTCGCACTCGGGGCTGCGCCCCTGGTGCTGTGGGCCGGCTACTCCGTCATTCGCGGGGCCACGATGACCTGGTCAACCGTCGGGCTGCTCGCCTTGCTCGGCACCGTGGTCTACGTGCCGGTGTATCTGCTCCAGCACCGCATCCTCCTGACCGCCGGTGCTTCGTACGCCGCGACACTCGGCCTCGGCGTGCCGCCCGTGGTCGGCATCGCATCGGGGGTCATGAACCTCGCCCCCATGCCGGCACCGGCGCAGGCTGCTGCCATCGCCTTCACGATCGCGGGAATGTATCTCGTCATCCGTGGAAGGCGCCGACCTGCCCGGTGAGGGATGGTCTAGCGGTTCGCGAACTGCCCTCGGAACTCCCCCGCCGAGCGGCTGGACCTCGAGAAGTCAGTCCAACGCGCTTCGTACTCTCGATCGTGACGTCTGCCGAGGTCCGCGAACGCCAGTTGGCGAGATTCCCCATCGATCCGTGTACTCCGCGCCCCACCGGAAAGTCACGCTCTCGAACTTGTGAACCCGCTTCCACACTTGCGCGATCTTCTCGTCAGTCAGAGATGGGAAGACGTCCTCAAGGCTCGCGTCTGCGCGCCCTACGCGGATCATGAACGCTGCGTCGAGCACGGTCAACTCCCGCAGTTGCTCCAGGTTCACCTCTGCACCGTACCGTGCGTGGGCACGGTGTCCGACGGTCGATGCGCTACTGCGACGGCTTCCAGACGAGCCACTTGCGATCGATCTCTGCGGTCAGATCGACGTCGAACCGGCGAGCGATCAACAGCACTTGCGCGAGAACGTCAGCCAGCTCGGACCGGAAGTCCTGTTCGAGGTCGGCACCCGAGCGCCCCTTGTCTCGCGCTTGCCCAGCACGCGCGAGGTACGCCTGCGTCAGCTCGCCCACCTCTTCATTGAGTTTGAGCACGAACCAGTCGTCAGTGCGCTGGATGTTGTGGCGCTGCGCGTAGAACACGGAAACCGCCTCGACGTCGTCGCTCAGGTCGTTGATCTGCACGTCGGCAGTGTCCCATCGACCGCCGTCAGCGCCCGGACCACAGCACGACACTGAAAACGACGGCTCGGAGCGAAGCAGCTCACAGCCGCGCACATTCCACGCCAGCGGCGTCCCGTTCGAGGATCCCCTACCGAGATGCCACGCACCACGCTGTCGACATCGCTGTCGTCGACCGGCCGCATTAGACCTAGGGTTTCGGTCGGGAGGGAAGATGCGGTGGTGGACTCGGCTGCATGCAGCCGTCGGAGGCAGCGAGGGCGTGATCGTGCTGTCGGTGTGGGTGGTGCCGTGGGCGCTGGTACTGACAGCCTGGGTCTTCCTGCATTGGGGGCCGGTTTGGCATCGGTCTGCGTTCGACCAGGGCTCGCCTCTGCGGCCGACGGAGTGGGCGAAGGAAGGCACTGATGCATTGTTCGTGCCGGCGCTGGTCGGGGTCGTTGGGTTTGTGTTCCTCCGGGTTGCCCCCGGCCGTCGGATCCCGCTCTGGTACTTCACATTGGCGCTGCTCTCCGGAGGGGTCGGATGGTCCCTCATGTATTTCGCCCTCGGGCTTGAGCATTTGGATTGCACGAATTCCTGCGTACCTGTCGTACCGTCTTATGCAGCGATCGACGTGTTCAACCGCGTGACCGCATGGTTGTGCCTGCTACCCGCGACGCTTGGGCTGATCTCCGCCTTCGGAGTTCGTGTACTCGCGCTCGTCAGGCGCTGTTCCGGTCGGTAGCAGGGCGTCCGCCGGACCACCGTCCGGTCACGGATCGGCTACCGGACACCTCTTCGCTCTCTGTCTTGGGCGACCCACCCGCTGCCAGGTCATCCAGAAGGATGACGCGGCGCAACCTCGAATCGGGGTAGACAGATCGACGCTCGTCTCAGCGACGTACGAGGGCCGCAAGTACCGTGATCAGCTCGTATGCCACTGGGCGAATGCGGGTCACATGAAGGTGCCGTGGAACCTTGACGCGTGGCGGCCCGACGTGGGCTACACGAGGACCGTAGCGGCGGGCTGCAACCCTAACCCCTAGAGGAGGCTCTCATGAAGAAGAACGCCACCATCGCGCTTGTGCTGCTTGCCGTCGCGATTCCGGTCCTGGTCGGCTGCGCGATTCAGGCAAGCGCGCTGTTCGACCTGGTTGATCGCACAGGGGCTGACGGAAGCGTGATGACGTTCACGTTCATCCTCGCGATTGCCGCGTTTGTTGCCCTTGCAACAGGCATCAGCTTTGGCCTCACCGCACTCGTGCAGCGAGCCGAGCGTCGACACGTCGTCTCAGCGCACTAACCAAGCACGACAGCAGAACGGTCCCACGTCACGTACGTGGGGCCGTTCTGCTGTACCGGTAAACGATCGGCTATTGAGACACGTGTCGGTGTGGTCTTCGGATGGGGAGCATGCTTGCTGCCAAGCTCAACGAGGGCAGTCTGGTTACCGTCCGTGAGCGTCAGGAGTGAAATGCCGCAGCCGAAGATTGCTCGTGAGGCCGTGTCCTTCTTCGTCAGCGGCCCGGAAGCGGTGTGGGTATGGGAACCCGGACGAGGCTTGATCAAGCTCACCGCGCCGTTCCGAGAGAACCCCCGCGACCTTCGACTCTCGGCCGACGGCACGACGTTACGGTACGGCTACGGCGGATCCGCGTTACTCCCGGATCGACGATTTTCCTTGGACCTACTGTCTGGGGTCGAGACCGAGGAACCAGCGTGGCCGAGCAACACGCGGATCTTCTACGGCAACCCCGCCGACGAGTGCCGCGTCGAGTGGGCCGACTGGGTAAACCACCACCCAACCCAGTCGATCTACCGGCTTCGCAACGACGCCGGGGACCAGATGTGGTCACAGCTTCCGGCGCCCACGCTGGAGGACGGGTGGCTTGAACTTCCGTCGCGATTCACGCTGGGGATCAATGTCGAGGGTGACGCGTTGCAGTTCTCACCCGACGGGCGCCGACTCGTGATCAACTGCAAGTGGTGGGGTCATCCGGTGGGTGCGATCCAAGTGTTCGATCGGACAGCCGGGCTCATCGAGCAGCGGTACGGGTTCGTCACCGAGGGCTCCGGAGTGTGGAGCCCGAACGGTCGGAAGCTCCTCGGACGAACCATGGCCATCGGCCGGTCGTTGGAGGAGCGCGTGGAGGTCTTCGACCTCGATCGGCGAGATACGACGCCCATCCCGATCGACTCTGACGACTACCAACGGGCTGACGTCCCGTGCGTTGGGTGGCTCGACGACGATCACGTCTTGCTCTACACGAGGCACCAACGCACCATCACCTTCCATGCGTTCCACATCGATACCGGAGAACGCACGGAGGTCAACACGTTCCGCCTACCGATGCCCGCCGGCTCGATGAACGATCTCCACATCGCACCCAGAGTCGTGGCCGACCGGCCCGATGCCCTCCTCTGACTCCGACGCGGCGCAACGACCGGTAGGGGATCGGCTACTGGGACGCCGCCACGGATGCCAACTGGTTCGATGGATGAGTGACAACGCCTGACGCGGAGCGCGGCCGTCGGGGAACCGTCCTGGCCCTCACGGTATCGACTGTCGTTCTGTGGCTCATCGCGCTCGCGTTAGGCACGGTCGCGTTGGTACTCCTTCTCGGGGTTGAAGCCCCCGTAAGTCGAACCGGCTTCATCGTCGCCGCCTGGTTCCTGACGCCCGCGATTCCGGCGATAGGTGCGACCGTTGGGCTTGTGGCCGGTCGGCGGTCTTCGCGAGGGCGTAGCGCTCGACCGGTGTCGCCTCCGTCTGGGACCGACACACCTTCATAGTCCGGTAGCCGATCGATCACCGGGCGCTGCGAGAGAACAGATGCGAGGGTCGCTACTCAGCGGCCGGGCGCGCAACACGCCTCGCTGCCGCGACCGGCGCAGGTAGCGTCCCGGTATGGAACTGGAGAAGCTGTGGCCGTTGTTCGGACTCGAACTGCGAACCCCGCGGCTGGTGTTGCGTCCGGTGCGGGACCAGGACCTCCCTGCCCTGGCACAGGCTGCTCTTGATGGCATCCACAACTCGGACCGCATGCCGTTTGGCTTCCCATGGACCGATGCGTCTCCGGAGGAGCTGCCGCGGAACCTCGCGATGTACCAGTGGAACCTCCGCCAGGTCTCCCCGCAGAACTGGACGATCCAATTCGCCGTCATCCTTGACGACGAGGTGATCGGGGCGCAGGACCTCGCCGCGTTCAACTTCGCGGACCGCCGGACTGTGAACTCCGGTTCCTGGCTGACACGACGCGCCCAAGGCAACGGCGTCGGCACCGAGATGCGCGCCGCCCTGCTGCTGTTCGCCTTCGACACGCTGGGGGCCGAGTGGGCAGAGTCAAGTGCTGCGGCCTGGAACACCCCGTCACTGGCCGTCTCCTACAAGCTCGGCTACGAGCCGAACGGGGTCACGCGGGTATCGCCCCGGCCCGGGCAACCGGTCGACGAACAGCGCGTGCGACTCTCCCGCGGTGCCTTCAAGCGTCCGACGTGGAACCTGCAGACCATCGGCGATCAACCCGTTCTCGCACAGCTCGGCATCACTGCGCCGTAGGACGACCGCGCCGCGGAGCGGCGGTCGGAGCGAGCTCGCTGGCGGAGCCATGACCGTCCGGTAGCCGATCCTCTACCGGGCCGAGTTACGCGGGCTGGCCGGCGTTCGTTGAGCCACCGGCTATCGGGACACCGTGCTTAGCTAGCGGTCGTGGCAGAGAGACCTCGCGGTACTGCACTCGTCGACACAGCGATCGCGGACGTCCCCGGCATCATCCGGTCCGCAGTAGCCCGCATCCCGCGGGCCTCGATCACCGCTCTCGATGACTCCTCAGCCGTGCTGACTCAACGATCCGGGGTTCTCATGCCGCGTGCTGAGGCCCTCACCCTCGCGTTCCATCGAGGTGAAGACGGTCGAACGACGATTGCGATCGTGCACGCTCGGCGCGGAGGCCTCGCTGCACCCGACTCCGTGCCGTCCCAATTCGAGGGAGCGCTTCTAGCGTCCATCCGAGCAGCAGCAGAGGACGGCGCACGGTAGGCGTTCGCTCTACCATCGGCTTACGAGACGTCCTCTTGCTTGGGGACTGCTGCAGGTTCGGTTGACTCCTGACGGGTAGGGGGCGTTGGCTCCGCCTTTTCACGACGGGCGGTTCCATGACGGAATGCGTTGGCCGTTCGGGTCTGCCCGCGGAGCTTCCCAGCGACATCAGCGGGACCTTGTCTGCTACTGCGCGGCGAGCTCTGGTGCCAGCGGGACCTGTTTCTGGCCCGGCCGCGGCTCCCGACGATGGCCATGCCGAGGTGGATCGTGGAGCTGGCGACGGGAGCCGCCCCCTCGCAGCGGTGTTCGACGCCACCCGCAACGAGCAATGCGGCGGGCCTGGCAAACGCCGTGGCTGCACGGCTCGTCAACAACTCACAGTTGTGATTGCTCCTTTTTCCTCACCTGAACTGCTTGAGCCGGCTGATCAGCGCTGACAAGTTCGCTCAGAAGCTGACATGAAGGCTGACCGCTCGACCGGTTCCGTCATGTGCACCGACAATTGCAGGTGCGGTCGTCAGTGGTCGTGGTGCAGTGGCCATGCCGGGAACGGGTCGCCGTACCGCCTCCAGCTCGTCGGGCCGGCGAGGAGTTCGTCGTTCGTGAGCAGGCACGCGTGCAGGGCGGCGATGATCTCGTCGCGGTCGAGGTGCTCGCCGAAGAAGACCATCTCCTGGCCGATGGGCGCATCCGGATCCCAACTCGCGATGCCCGTGGGGTCGAGGGACACCGTGTCGCCGGCGCTGCGCCAGGAGCCGTGGTGGTCGGGGCGGGTGGCGAGCTGGACCAACCCGCGCGACCGGGCGATACGGCCGACCTGGTCGGGGACGAGTCGATGCCGGACCGAGTCGAACAGGCGGTCCGGGTGGAACGGTCGGGGGTCCCGGAACACGAGGACGTCGACCCCGTTCCAGGACGCTGCCGGGAGGTCGGGCTCGGCGAGGGCTCGAGTCCACCCCATCCGCCGGCCGATGCGGCGGGCGCAACCCCGGCCTCCAGGCCATCCTGTCGGCTGCCGCGCCGTCGCGACGGACGTGACCACTGCGGCGTCCGGGTTGAGGCGCTGCACCAGGCCGACGGTGCTGCGGAGCTGCCCCGGGGACACGTCCGCTGCGTCGGCGAGCACGACGACCGTGGCGAACTCGAGTTGTGATGCCAGGGACTCGGCGGTGACGAAGTCGACGGCGGGGGCCGGCGCCGCCGACAGCAACCAGCGGTGGACGTCCCGGACCCGCGCCACGGTCACCAGATCGTGCAGTTCTGCCGGCGGGCCCTCGTTGCGTCGGCCCTCGAGTTCGGTCTCGAGCACGAAGCCCACTTCCATCACGTCCGCCTCCGCATCGAGCTCGATGACGGTTCGGCCGGTGGCGCCGGCATGAGCGGCTGCGAGTACATGCTCCGCGAGGACGAGGGCGAACTCCGCGCTGTCCTCGGTCTCGTCCGTGATGTCGCTGGTCGGGGCGTCCTCGGCCGGCACTCCCGCGGTCATCCGGGAAACCCGGGAGCGTTCCGTCGAGTCCAGTCCGCTGACGAGGGCGACCCGGAGGGCCGGGGCTGGTGGGCGGGCGGTGTCTCGGGCTTCCGTGGAACGGTCCATGCCGACTACTCTAGTGAGAACCATTATCAAAAGGAGTCGTCATGAAGGTCCGGAACTCACTCAAGTCCCTGAAGAAGCTGCCCGGTGCGCAGGTCGTCCGCCGCCGCGGTCGCACCTTCGTCATCAACAAGCTGAACCCGCGTGGCAAGGGGCGCCAGGGCTGAGACCGGCCGTCGCGCTCGGGGCGATTTGGCGGACCGATCCCTCTCCCTCTAGCGTCACGATCATGAAAACCATTATCACTACAACGGTGGTCGTCGCGGCGCTCGCCCTCACCGGGTGTGCGAACTCCTCCGCGTCCGGTCGGTCGTCCACGACCCCGTCGGCCGGTTCCACACTGACGAGCTGCGGCATGCAGCTGACCGTCCCCGCGCCTCCCGAACGGGCGGTGACCCTGGAGCAGGGCGCGACCGAGGTCATGCTGGCGCTCGGACTGCAGGACCGGATGGTGGGGACCAGCTACCTCACCGACGCCGTGGCCCCGGAGTGGCGATCGGCCTACGACGACGTGCCGGTGCTCGCCGAGCAGTACCCGAGCACCGAGCAGCTCCGCGAGGCGAACCCCGACTTCGTCTACTCGATGCGCGCCTCTGCGTTCGCGTCCGACGCTGCCG
Organism: Curtobacterium sp. MCPF17_001; assembly: GCF_003234615.1. Taxonomy (NCBI): domain Bacteria; kingdom Bacillati; phylum Actinomycetota; class Actinomycetes; order Micrococcales; family Microbacteriaceae; genus Curtobacterium; species Curtobacterium sp. MCPF17_001. Next base: position 61,618 of record NZ_QKSL01000006.1, on the reverse strand, counting down.
GGAGTCGTCAGGAACTCATCGACCTCGGCGTGCCGGCCTACCTGTCCGCGAACGACTGCGAGGACCCGGTGCTCGTCCCCGACGAGGTCGGCTTCGACGCGATCCTCGACGAGGTCACCGACGTCGCTCGGGTCTTCGACGTCGAGCAGCGGGGCCGCGACGTCGTCGCCGAGCAGCGGGACACCCTCGAGCGGCTCACCGCAGCAGCCTCGGACACCGGGGCACCGTCCGTCGTCTGGCTCTACTCCTCGGTCAACGGGGCGCCGGTGGTGGCCGGTGCGAACGGGCTCGCCGACACCATGGGCCGTGTGGCGGGCGCGACCAACGCCTTCGACGACCTGGATGCGCAGTGGAGCGAGACCAGCTGGGACGAGATCGCGCAGCGCGACCCGGACGTCATCGTCGTCGCCGACCTGTCCCGCGGCCTGCCCGGCGACAGCGCCGACGACAAGATCGACCAGCTCCGGTCCGACGCCGTCACGAAGGACCTCAGCGCCGTCCGCGACGACCACCTGATCGCCGTCCCGGCGACGGAACTCGACCCCTCGGTGCGGAGCATCGACGCCCTGGAGACCGTCTCCACCGCCCTGACCGAGTACTCGGAGGACCGACGATGACCACGACCACCACGACCACCCCTGCCGAGACCGAGCGGGCGCTCGGCCTCCTCGCGGCCTGGGACGCCCAGCAGGCTGCCTACATCACCAACCGTGAGCAACGCTTCGCGATCATGCTCGACGTCGTCGACCACGTCGTGCCGCAGGGTGGCATCGTCCTCGACCTGGCGAGTGGACCCGGCTCGATCAGCCAGCGGGTCGTCGCCCGGCGGCCGGACATCACCTGCATCGCGCTCGACCACGACCCGGTGCTCCTGGAACTCGGGCGGACGGCGCTCGCCGGGCAGCCGGTGCGTTTCGTCGACGCCGACCTCTGGGACCGCGACTGGACGGCGGGCCTGGACGGCGCGATCCCCGACGCTGTCCTCAGCTCCACTGCCCTGCACTGGTTGCCGTCGGACGTCCTCAGCCGCGTCTACAACGACCTCGGGTCCATCGTGCCGCCCGGTGGTGTGGTGCTCAACGCCGACCACCTCCGTCACCTCGACGGCCGCACACTGTTCGCCGAGCTCAGCGCACTCGACGATGAGCGCACCCAGCAGGCCGACCGGGCGTCGGGCGCGCTCGACTGGGACCAGTGGTTCGCGGAGGTCACCGCGGTCGAGCGGTACGGCCGGCTCGCCGCCGAGCGGGAGCGCCGGTTCGAGCACCGACCGCCGAACCCCGAACTCAGCCTGGGCTTCCACGTCGCGGCACTCGAGGTCGCCGGCTTCACCGAGGTCGGTCCGATCTGGCAGTACCTCGACGACTTCGTCGTGCTCGCCCGACGGTGAGCGCGACCGCGCTCCGCGGTGCCGTCGTCGTGCCGGTGCTCATGGCCGCGCTCGTCGTGGTCGTCGTCGCGGGCGTGACGCTGGCCGGCGGCTCGATCACGTGGGTGGACACGGTGCGGTCGATCGGCACCCACCTCGGTCTGCCGGTCACCCCGCTGCCCCGGCTCGCGGACTCCGTGGTGTGGCAACTGCGACTGCCGAGGGTCCTGCTCGCCGCCTCGGCCGGTGCGGGACTCGCGGTGTGCGGTTGCGTGTTGCAGGCCGTGACCCGCAACGTGCTCGCGGAGCCCTACCTGCTCGGGATCTCGTCCGGTGCGTCGACGGGGGCGGTCCTCGTCCTGGTGCTCGGTCTCGGCGCGGGATCCGTCACCCTGGCCGGCGGCGCGCTGGTCGGTGGGCTCGTCTCGTTCGCGCTGGTGTTCGCGTTGATGGGACGGGACACCGCGAGCACCAGCCGGGTCGTGTTGACCGGCGTCGTCGTCGGGCAGTTGTTCGCCGCCGTGACCTCCCTCGTCGTCACGGCCTGGGGCGACGCGGACGCGACGCGGGGCATCACGTACTGGCTGCTCGGGTCCCTCGCGGCCGCGCGGTGGTCCGCGGTGGTGGTCTGCGCCCTGGTGGTCGTGGTCGCGACCGCCGTGTTCGTCGCCGTCGCACCGGCGCTGGACGCGTTCGTCTTCGGGCACGACGCCGCCCTGGCCCTCGGCATCGACGTCCGGCTCCTGCGGGTCGTCGTGCTCGTCGGCGCAGCGGCGACGACCGCCGCGGTCGTCGCTGCCGTCGGGGCGATCGGCTTCGTCGGACTCGTGGTCCCGCACGCCGCCCGCATGCTCGTCGGACCCGGCCACCGCCTCCTGCTGCCGGTGTCCGCCCTCGCCGGCGGAGTGTTCCTCGTCGTCGCGGACCTGGCCGGGCGACTCGCATTCGCACCGCACCAGATCCCGGTCGGCGTCGTCACGGCGCTCATCGGCGTGCCGACGTTCCTGGTGGTCCTCCGCCGAGGGCAGCGCGCATGACCGCGGCAGGGTCCGAGCCCGGCGAGCGCGCGGCGGGGTCCGAACCCGGTCTGCTCTCGGCGCGACGAGTGGGACGCTCCGTCCACGGCGTGCGACTCCTGGCGGAGGTCGACCTGGTCGCGCCACGCGGGTGGATCACCGGGATCGTGGGTCCGAACGGGTCGGGCAAGTCGACGCTCGCCCGGTGCCTGGCCGGGATCACGCCTCCGGACAGCGGGGCCGTCCTGCTCGACGAGGCGGACCTGCACGCGTTGCCGCGTCGATCGGTGGCCCGCCGTCTCGCCTTCGTCGAACAGCAGGGGCACACCGAGATCGACCACCGGGTCCTCGACGTGGTGCGCCTCGGTCGGTTGCCGTACCGCTCACGGCTCGGCGGTCCCGACGAGGGTTCCGACCGGATCTGCCAGGAGGCACTGGTGGCGGTGGGCATGGCGGGAACCGAGCAACGCCGCTGGAACGGGCTGTCGGGCGGCGAACGACAGCGGGTCCAGATCGCTCGTGCATTCGCGCAGGAACCCGAGGTGCTCGTCCTCGACGAACCCCTCAACCACCTGGACGTACACCACCAGTTCGAGCTCCTGGACCTGCTCCGGGACGGGTCCCGCACCGTCGTGGTCGTCCTCCACGACCTGGACATGGCGGCTCGCTACTGCGGCCACGTGGTGGTGCTGTCGGAGGGTTGTGTCGCGGCGGCAGGGGCACCGCGGACCGTGCTCACACCGGACCTGTTGGAGCGGGTGTTCCGGGTGCGCGGCCGAACGCGCGAGACCCCGGAGGGCCTCCGGGTCGATCTCCTCGGCACCGCGTCCGGAGGGGCGCGTTGACCGTGCTCCGCCGGGTCCGCCGGTCCTCGGGCTGTCCGCTGTCCCGGTCGTGCTCGGTGTGCCGTGCCGTCGAGCAGTCGCACGCCTCGGCTGCGGAAGCGCCGACGGGTGCGGTCGGACCGTCATCGGTGCACACTTGCCGCACCGAACGAGGAGGCCCCGTGTTCCGACCCACCAGCGCCTACAGCGGCTTCAGCGTCGACGACGTCGATGCCGCCGTGGCCTTCTACGCCGGAGTGCTCGGCGTGGACGTCCGCGTCCTCGTCCCCGGCCAGATGATGCAGCTCCTGTTGCCGGGCTCGGACGTCCCGGTGCTGCTGTACGGCAAGCCCGACCACACCCCGGCGACCTTCACCGTGCTCAACTTCGTGGTGGACGACATCGACACGGCGCTCGACGACCTCGCGGCGCTCGGGGTCCGGCCGACCGACGGCGGACAGTGGGCGGACGACCGCCAGGTCCTCCGCGGGCGTTCCCGCGACATGGGGCCGGACATCGCCTGGTTCACGGACCCGGCCGGCAACGTCTTCTCCGTGCAGCACTGATCGCACGGGGCGAGACCCGGGCAGCCGGGTCGAGCCGAGCGAGACCAGGGCAGTCAGGTCAGGGCCGCCCGACCGGCGGCCACCCCGGGTCGACCGGCCGCCCGGCGTCGCCCGACTCGTTCGTCGGGGCGACCGCCAGCACGACGAGCACGACCGCGATGACCCCGAGCCCGACCCAGCCGACCGCCGTCAGCCGTTCGCCGACCACCAGGACGGCGAGCACCGCAGCCACGGCCGGTTCGGTGAGCGTGACCGTCGTCGCCGTGCTCGCGGAGACCGTCGTCAGGCCGTAGCCGAACAGCAGGTAGCCGAGGAACATCGGCACGAGGGCCATGTACACCCCGACGGCGAGGTCCTGCGGAGTCGCCAGCAGCGGCGCCCCGGTGACGGCGAGGACCGGCATGAGGAGCAGCCCGCCACCGCCGAACACCGCGCCCATCGCCGCTGCCCGCGGGACGCCCTCGTCCATCAGGCGGTGTGCGACCCAGGAGTACACGGCGTACGCGGCACCGGCCACGAGCCCGAGCAGGACCCCGAGGACCGTCGCCCCGGCCGGGCGCGCGGCGTCGTCGAGTCCGGAGAGGCAGAGCAGCACGCTGCCCAGGACGCCGAGCAGGGCGGCGAGGACCCACCACCGGCTGAGCGGGCGTCGGTCGACGACGCGTTCCAGCACCCCGGAGGCCAGGGGCGCGGACGCGAGCGACACGACCGACCCGACAGCCACCCCGGCCGTGTGCATCGAGCTGTAGAACGCGAGCGGGTAGACGGCGACCGCGAGGGCACCGACGACGACGAGGCCGCGGCGGTGCCGGAGCTGCGTGCGCGCACCACGCAGCGCCCGGGCGCCGACCACGGCCTGCAGCAGACCACCGACACCGAGTGCCGCGGCCCCGATCGCCAGCGGGCCGATGTCCGGGGCGAAGGTCGCCGCGGTCCCGGTGGTGCCCCAGAGCAGCGACGTGACCGTGATCGCGAGCAGGCCGGTGCGGCGTCCGAACGTCACAGTCGCACCTCCGTCGTCACGGTCACCGTAGTGGTCCGGATGCCGTTCACGAGCAGGTGCCGAGAACCCGTGCGGATCACGGTGGTGCAGGCGGATACTGGGTGAGTGCGAGAACTCCAAGCCGCCATCGCCGCGGACCTCAACGTCCAGCCGACCATCGACCCCGAGCAGGAGGTCACCCGGCGCGTGGGCTTCCTGCGCGACTACCTGCTGACCACCGGCGCGAAGGGCTACGTCCTCGCCGTCAGTGGCGGGCAGGACTCCACCCTGGCCGGACGTCTGACGCAGCTCGCCATCGAGTCGCTCCGGGCCGAGGGACACGCCGCCGAGTTCACCACCGTCCGGATGCCGTACCGAGTCCAGGCCGACGAGGACGACGCCCAGCTCGCGCTGCAGTTCATCGCCGCCGACCCGGGCATCGTCGTCAACATCGAGCACGGCGTCGACGGCGTCGTCCAGGACACCGCGGACGCCGGCGTCGCCCTGAGCGACTTCGTCAAGGGCAACGTGAAGGCGCGGATGCGGATGGTCGCGCAGTACGCCGTCGCCGGGCAGCGCGGCTACCTGGTCGTCGGCACCGACCACGCCGCCGAGGCCGTCACCGGCTTCTTCACGAAGTACGGCGACGGTGGCGTCGACCTCACCCCGCTGACCGGGCTGACGAAGAGCCAGGGTCGACAGCTGCTCGAGCACCTCGGCGCACCGGCCCGCCTGTACGAGAAGGCCCCGACCGCCGACCTGCTCGACGACCTGCCGGGCCAGACGGACGAGGCGAACCTCGGTCTCACCTACGCCGAGCTCGACGCCTACCTGCAGGGCCACGACGTCCCCGTCGAGGTCGCCGAGGCGATCGAGGCCCGTTACCGCGGTACGGAGCACAAGCGTCAGGTGCCGGCGACCCCGTTCGACGAGTGGTGGCACGCGACGACGTGACCGTCAGGTGACGGACGGGAGGCTCCCCACCGATCCGGTGGGGAGCCTCCCGTCCGTCTCGCCGTCTGGCCGTCTGGCCGGTCAGGCGGGCTCGTGTCCTTCACCGTCGAGATCCGGGTGTCCGGCGTCCTGGCGGCCGGCGTCCTCGTGTCCGGCGTCCTGGCGCTCGGCGAGGCGTTCCTGCCAGAGGATGCTGCGCGCCGCGCCCTCGAGGACGTGCTCGACCGGGTGCCCGGTCTGTGCCGCGAGCGCGCCGCTGAGGCCCGCGGTGAGGGTGCCTCCGGCCTGCGCCAGTCGTTCGACGACCTCTTCCTGGCGCGGGGTGAGCGGCACGTCGACCAGTTCGTCGACGGCATCGCGGATGTTCGCCTCGCTCGCTTCCAGTGCGGTCTCGTCGCCGGACTGCAGGGCCGCGGCCTCGCCGACCACGACGAGACCGAGTCGAGCTGCGTCCTGCTCCGGGCGACGGGTGTCGTTCTCGTCAGTCATGGACTGGACCGTACGCGCCACGCCTGCGCGCGTTCCGGACATCGGGCGGAGCGGGTCGGTACTGACGCCGCCGCGAGCGGTGATCGGGCGGCCGGTCGCTGCCGAGGCGAACGCGTCCGTTGACCCCCGTTGCACCGTCGGCCGGTGCCTCCAGGGTGGCCGGGGCATCCCGGCTGGCCGCTGTCTCCGGGCCGGCTGCCGTCGAGGCGCCGGTAGTCCGTGTCGACGACGGAAGTCTGGCACACGACGAACGGGAGGCCCGGTACCAGCTGGTACCGGGCCTCCCATCGTGTGGTCAGCGCGTCAGCGCCGGCACGTGCCGCTGGTCAGCGGCGGTTGCCGCGACCCGCGACGCGCGTGTAGATGAGCACGACGATGATCGCGCCGATGATCGACCCGATGAGGCCGGACGGCTGGAAGAAGCCGTCCGCGAGGTCATGGCGGAAGATCAGGAAGCCGAGCAAACCGCCGACGAACGAACCGACGATGCCGAGGATGATGGTCATCAGGATCGACATGTGCTGCCGACCCGGGATGACCAGCCGTGCGATGGCGCCGGCGATGAGGCCGACGACGATGAGGCCGATGATGGTGCCGAGTACACCCATGTTGTTCTCCTTGTTCTGCGGCCGGTCCGAGGCTGCGACAGTTCGCCGAGCTCAGGGCCGGACACCGATTCAACACGCGTTCGACTCAGTGACCTCCCAGGGAAGCCGTCGGCCTGGTCAGAGTGCGCCGGATGCCTCGAGTTCGCCCTGCAACTCCGCGTCCGACGGCTCGACGAAGTGCTTGCCGTTCGGCAGGACGACGACGGGGATGTTCTTGCGCCCGCTGATCGCCTCGGCGCGGTCGGCCGCCGACAGGTCCGCCTCGACGTCGACGTACTCGTAGTCCACGCCCAGTCGGTCGAGCAGCGCCTTGGAACGGCGGCAGTCGCGGCACCAGTCCGCGCCGAACATGGTCACCTTGTCGAACGTCTCGTCAGTCATGTCGGTCACTACGTCCACCGCGCCTTCCGTATTCCCGGTGACCGCCTCCGTGGACGCGGGAGCACGATGGGGCGCATGACGCTCGAGACCGATGTGCACGTCGGCGCACACCCGCACCACCGGCACGGCTGGTGGTGGAAGACCCTGCTCGGCGGGTTCCTGCTCTGGGTGGTGACGATCATCGTCACCATCGCCACCCAGAACACGAACCTGGTGCCGACGATCATCCTGATCGGCAGCTTCCTGGTGCCGTTCACGGTGGTGCTGTTCGTCATCGAACGGGTCACCGGCACGGTCAGCACCATGCAGCTCATCACGGCGTTCTTCGTCGGCGGGGTCCTCGGGGTGCTCGGGGCGTCGCTGCTGGAGTCCGACCTGCGACCGGGTGCCGGGCTGTACCTGCTCGTCGGCTTCGTCGAGGAACTGGTCAAGGGCGTGCTGCTCGTCGTCGTCGGGTGGCGGGTCCGCCCGAAGACCGCTCGGCAGGGGGCGCTCCTCGGCGCGACCGTCGGAGCCGGGTTCTCGGCGTTCGAGTCCGCCGGCTACGCGTTCAACGCCGCGATCACCACCCGCGGCATCGACCTGTCGTCCCTGCTGCAGACCGAGGTCGCCCGCGCCGTACTGTCCCCGGTCGGCCACGTCCTCTGGACCGCGATCCTCGGGGCCGTCCTGTTCGGGGTGGCACACGGGCGGCGGGAGTTCCGATGGGCGTGGTCGGTGCTCGTCGCGTACGTGGTCGTGTCGTTGCTGCACGGGCTGTGGGACTCGAACTCGACGATCTCGACCCTGCTGGCGTTCGTGTTCACCGGGACGCCGTTCTCGGCGGCGCAGAACGGGTACGTACCGTCCTCGCTCGCCGGCGTCGTGACGACGCTGTACATCGCCGGGCTCGCCGTCGTGTCCGTCATCGGCGTCGGCGTGCTCGTCGGCGTGCTGCTGCACTACCGGCGGCAGGCGCGGCGCCTCGACGCCCGGCAGCACGCGGAGCTCGGCGCCTGGGCCGGGTCGCCGCCGCCACACCCGCTCCGCTGAGGGTGCCCGCAGCGCTCTACGATGGGCGCATGCCGCGTGCCGACCCGACAGCCCGCGCCGACCCGGCCGTGCTGGCCTGGGCCTCCGCTGCCGTCAGGCACACCGCCCGGGTGACGAACATGCTCCTCGCGGCCCGGCGCTTCCGCATCGTCGGCGGTGACCCGCGGGACGCGGCCGTCCTGCACGACCTGCTGACGGGGCTCGGTGCCCGTCCTGCCGACGACGCGACGGGCGTGGACCAGCTCTGGTGCCTCGGCACCCCGGAAGAGTCGGTCGCGGCCGTCGAGCAGGCCACCGCTGACCGGCCGCGCGGCTCGACGCTGCTCGTCATCGACGCTGGTCGCCACGTACCCGCCGTCGACGAGGACGCCTTCGGCCCGACCGCGCTCGCCCGACCCGGCGTGCTCGGCGTGCCGACGACCTCGGACGACGTGTTCCTCGTCTCCACCGGCAGGGACCCCGAGGACGACGACCCCGCCGCCGAGGCCCGCATCCGCTGGGCCCGCCGCTCCATGCCCGTCTCGCGTGCGGTCGCGGACGACCTCCGGCAGGGCGGCCTGCTCCGCGGCACCCGCATCGGTGTCAGCCTGTTCCTCGAGCCGAAGACCGCGGTGCTCGCCCTGCTCCTGCAGGACGCCGGCGCGGAGGTCGTCGCCTACGCCCACGCGGACGAGACCGACGACGCCGTCGCGGACGTCCTCCGCCGCACGGGCATCCCGGTGCACGCGAGCAGCACGGCGTCCGTGTCGGAACAGCGGGATCTGGCGCTCGCGATGCTCGACACCCGCCCGCACGTGCTCGTCGACGACGGGTCGCACGTCATCCGGCTGGTGCACCAGGAACGACCGGACCTGCTGCCGACGATGCTCGGGGCCGCCGAGGAGACCACGAGCGGCCTCCGCCCGCTGCGCCTCATGGCGTCGCGCGGCCAGCTCGGGATCCCGGTCGTCGCCGTGAACGACGCCCGCACCAAGACGTTCTTCGACAACCGGTACGGCACCGGGCAGTCGACGGTGTTCGCCGCGCTCGACCTGCTCGACGACCTCGACACGACGGTGCGGCCGGCCGTGCCGGTGGGGAGAGGCTCAGCCGTCGTCGCCGGGTACGGTCACGTCGGCGAGGGGGTCGCCCTGGTGCTCCGCGCACTCGGGTTCCGGGTCACCGTCGCGGACCCCGACCCGGTCCGGGCGTTGCAGGCCCTGTTCGCCGGGTACGCCGTGGCCCCGCTCACCGAGGCCGTGCGCGACGCCGACCTGGTGATGAGCGCCTCCGGGGTGCCGGACACGATCAGCCTCGCCGTGTTGCGAGCGTGCGCTCCCGGAACGGTCGTCGCGGTCGCCGGCGGGGTGGACCAGGAGGTCGCGCTCGACGACGCCGTCGCCGCGGGAGCCGTGCGGACGCAGATCGCGCGGAAGGTCGAGCGGGTCAGCGTGCCGGACGGCCCGCACGTGCTGCTGCTCGACGGCGGAGGCTGCATCAACATCACCGCTGCCGAGGGCAACCCGATCGAGATCATGGACCTGTCCTTCGCGGCGCAGCTCGGTGCCGTGCGGATGCTCGTCGAACGCGGGGACGAACTCGAGCGGGCCGTCGTGCCGATCGACCCCGAGATGGACGCGGTGACCGCCTGCGCGGCGCTCGCCGCGTTCGGGACGGTGGTCGAGCCTCCCGGCAGCCCGGTCGGCACGACCTGGCCCGCCGCGCAGCCCGTGGACCGTGCGCCGGACGTCCGGACCCGACGATTCGGGGACCCGGCGTGACCGACCAGCGGGTGGGCCCGACGGTCGTTGCCGACTCGACGACGATTGTGCACTCGACGACGACCGTGCACTCGGCGCGGATCGTCGTGCCGATGACCGCACCGCCGATCGCCGACGGGGCGGTGGCCGTGCGCGACGGCCGGATCCTGCACGTCGGCGAACGCTCCTGGGTGGTGGACCAGCTCGACGGCACCCCGTTCACCGAGCGGCGGTGGCGTGGGGCCCTGCTGCCCGGACTCGTCAACGCGCATTCGCACCTGCAGTACACCGGCATGGCCAGTGTCGGGCGAGGCCAGTACGACGGGTTCGAGGACTGGGCGTCCGCGTTCAACACCGTCTACGCCGAGCCGCACGACTGGCGGGCCGAAGCCGCGGCCGGTGCCGTGCAGTCCATCGCCGCCGGTGTGACGAGCATCGCCGACGTCGTCACCGACCTCGAAGCGGCGAGCGCCCTCCAGGACGCCGGCCTCGGCGGCATCGCCTACTGGGAGGTGATGGACTGGGAGAACGCGGCCTGGCAGCAGCACGGCCGCGACCAGGTGCTCGGCGAACTCGCACGCATGCCGACCACCCCCGGCGCCGGGCTGTCCCCGCACGCGCCCTACTCGCTCGACGTGGCGCCGCTCCTGGAACTGCCCGACATCGTCCGGCAGCGGGGACTCCGCCTGCACCTGCACCTCGGTGAAGCAGCGTTCGAGGGGGAGCGCACCGCCGTCGAGCCGGTCCCCGGGTTCGAAGGCGTCGTCGGCGTCGGCCACGGCGCGGACTGGCACCTGGCGAACGTGCCGTCCTTCCGGGCGATGCGGGCACTCGGGTTCGGGGCGAGTGCGACCTCGTTCGTCGACCGGCTCGGCGTGCTCGGCCCCGACTGCCACATCGCGCACGGCGTCTACATGACCGCGGTCGACCGGGCGCTGCTCCGGGCCCGCGGCACCGCGGTCGCGCTCTGCCCACGGTCGAACGCCGTCATCGGGCTCGATCCGCCGCCCGTCGCGGACTACCTGCGGGAGGGCAGCCCGATCGCCGTCGGCACCGACTCCCTGTCGTCGTCGCCATCCCTCGACCCGATGGCCGACGTCACCGCCCTGCACCGCATCGCCCGCGCCCAGGGGTACTCCGGGCGGGACCTGCACGAGCGACTGCTCGCGGCGGCGACGCTCGGCGGGGCGCACGCGATGGGTCTGGCGGTGGGACCGGACCGGATCGGCCACCTGGCCGTCGGTGCCCGTGCCGACCTGGCCGTGTTCGACGTCGACTCGCGCACGGTGCCCGACGCGCTCGCCGAACTCGTCGAGGACGGGGCCGGTCGCGCCGCCGCCACCGTCATCCGCGGGGTCGTCCGGACAGCCGACTCTGCCCGGGTCGCCCCGGGCCCCTCCACCACCCCCAGCAAGGAGTCCCGATGACCGACACCGCACCCCGCCCCGGCATGGTCGCCCGCCGCACCGTCTCGGGGGAGCTCATCGAGTGGCTCGACGTCCCGCAGCGGGCGCGAGCGCTCGGCATGGAGCCGCACCCCGAGGGCGGCTGGTACGTCCGGACGTGGACCTCGCCCGCGACCGTGCAGACCGCGGCGGGGGAGCGACCCGCGGCGACGCTCATCCACTTCCTCCTGCCCCCGGGCGAGGCCTCTGCCTGGCACCGGGTCACGAGCGACGAGATCTGGATGTGGCACGGGCCGGACTCGGTCGAGCTCGAACTCGGCGGGTCGAGGGACCAGCCGGAGCCGGGCGCACGGCTCACCCTCGGGCCGGATGCCGGGCGCGACCGGGTGAACGACGCACAGGCGTTCGTCCGCGGCGGTGTCTGGCAGCGGACGATCCCGCACGAGGGCGAGGTGCTCCTCAGCTGCCTGGTGTCACCCGGGTTCTCGTTCGACGACTTCACCCTCGCCGGCTGATACATCACCATTGTGATCTGGAATGTGGGGTTTTAAGGTGATGGCGTCGGCTGAACGCGCGGCCGACCCAACAACGAAGGGACCACATCGTGTCGAGAACCCGGGCGGCAAGCGCCGTCCTCGCAACAGGAGCACTCGTCGTCGCAGGACTCGCCGTCGCTTCGCCGGCGTCCGCGACCACGGCTGGGGCCGGAGCTGCGCCGACCACCGCGCAGCCGACGACGCAGGCCACCGACCTCACATCCATCACGCCGCAGCAACTTGATGAAGCGCTCGCAGAAGCGACTGCGCTCGGGTACGTCGCTGGCAGGAGGACCGATGCTTCGGGCACTCGTACGACGACCATCGACCTCGGTCACGATGTACGGTTCGACGTGGTGCAGGAGCCAGCCGGAGCGCGACTCGGAGCAGGCTCTGACAAGTACGGTGCCTATGTCTCGTTCAACGCCACGGACCAGGCAGCCATCATCAACGGTGCCGGGTGGGCGCTGGGAGCCGGTCTCTGCGCGGTCAGCGCAGGAACCTTCTGTGTCGTGGCCGGAGCGATCCTCGCTGCTGCCACTTTCGCGGTGAGCACGAACGGGATCCGTTGTGGATCGAAGTCGCTCCGGGTCTACCCGTTCAACGGCTCTCGGTCCCCTCGCTGTGCGTGACCGCGGGAACCTGCTCCTGAGCCTCCGAGTCGCTGTCCCCGTCAGCGCCGCGTTGGTCGCGTTCAGTGTCGTGACCATGACCAGTCCGCCGACCGGTAGGCATTGGGCGAGTGGTCTGGTGGGGGCCGTGGCGCTGTTCCTCGCCATCGTGTACACCGGCGCGTCGATCGACGATCGGCGACATCGGTGAGGCGATCCTGTCCGGCTCGGAAGTGACGCGGGACCCGAGTGTGACAAACGGCTGGTATCCCAAAGCCCGTACACTCGGGTCCTGCCCTGTTCCCCTGACGAAGGCCAGACCGTGACCCGACCCCTCCGCCTGACCATCGCCCTCGCCACGGCCCTCGTCGCCGCGACCGCCCTCGCCGGCTGCTCGTCCGGCGGCGGTGACAACGCTGCCGGCACCGTCACCGACGGCAAGCTCACGATCGCCACCGGCCAGCCCGCGTACTCGCCCTGGGTCGAGGACGACGAGCCGCAGTCCGGCAAGGGCTTCGAGGCCGCCCTGGCGTACGCCGTCGCGAAGGAGATGGGCTACAGCAAGGGCGACGTGGTCTGGAAGCGCAGCACCTTCGACAGCGCCATCGCGCCGGGTGCGAAGGACTGGGACCTCAACCTGCAGCAGTTCTCGATCGACGCAAAGCGCAAGAAGGCCGTCGACATGTCCTCCGCGTACTACACGACCACGCAGGCGGTCGTGACGAAGAAGTCGTCCGCCGCCGCCGGGGACACCACCGTCGCCGCCCTGAAGAAGGACACCATCGGCGTGGCCGCCGGGTCGACGAGCATCCAGAGCGTCAAGGACGTCCTCGGCGTGACGCCGCAGGTCTTCAACTCCAACGACGACGCCGTCCTGGCGCTCAAGTCCGGTCAGATCGACGCCATCGTCACCGACCTGCCGACGGCCTTCTACATCTCGGCCTCGCAGGTCGACGGTGGCACCGTGTCGGCGCAGTTCCCCGCCGACGGCGAGGGCGACCAGTTCGGCATCGTGCTGCCGAAGGGCTCGAAGCTCACCAGCAAGGTCGACGAGGCGCTCGACTCGCTCGACGACGCCGGCACGCTGCAGGACCTGCAGACCAAGTGGCTGTCCTCCGAGACGAACACCCCGGTCCTGAAGTGACGCGGGCATGACGTCCCCCGCGGGCGCCGGCACGCCGCTGGTCTCGCCGGCGCCGAGCCAGGTCGAGCGCGAACGGCAGCTCTACCGTCGGCAGCGTGGTCGCCGATCGGTCACCGTCTCCGTCGTCTCGACGCTGGTCGTCGTCGCGCTGGTCTGGTTCGGCGTCGTCAACACCCCCGGGTGGGCGGCGGTGCAGCAGTCCTTCTTCGACCCGCAGGTGGCGTGGGAGACCCTGCCGGACGTCCTGCTCGGGCTCTGGCTGAACGTCCGGATCCTGTTCTTCGCGAGCATCGGCGTCGCCGTCCTCGGCACCCTGCTCGCGGTCGTCCGTGGTCTGCGGAACCCGGTGTTCTTCCCGCTGCGGATGCTCGCCACCGGCTACACGGACCTGTTCCGCGGACTGCCGCTCATCATCGTGCTCTACCTGGTCGGCTTCGGCCTGCCCGGGCTCGGGGTCTTCCCGCGCCTGGCGCCGGAGTTCTGGGGCACGATCGCGATCGTGCTGACCTACTCGTCGTACGTCGCCGAGGTGCTCCGTGCCGGCATGGAGGCGGTGCACCCGTCCCAGCGCCTGGCCGCCCGGTCGCTCGGCCTGTCCCACGCCCAGACGCTGCGGTTGGTCGTGCTGCCGCAGGCGATCCGCAAGGTCACGCCCGCGCTGATGAACGACTTCGTATCGATGCAGAAGGACGTCGGGCTCGTCTCGATCCTCGGTGCCGTGGACGCGGTCCGCAGCGCGCAGATCGCCCAGGCGGAGCAGACGAACTTCACGCCCTACCTGGTCGCCGGCCTGCTCTTCGTCCTCATCAGCCTGCCGCTCATCCGGGTCACCGACGCGATCGCCCGGAAGCAGCAGCAGCGCGAACAGATCGGAGGCGCGGTGTGACCGACGAGACCGCTCCCGTCCTCGAACTGCGGGGCCTCCGCAAGTCCTTCGGCGACCAGGAGGTCCTGCGCGGCATCGACCTGGCCGTGCACCGCCACGAGGTCATCTGCGTCATCGGGGCATCAGGCTCGGGCAAGTCGACGCTGCTGAAGACCGTGAACCTGCTTGAGGGGATCGACGACGGCCAGGTGCTGCTGCAGGGCGAGGACGTCTCCGACCCCCGCGTCGACGTGGACGCCACACGTGCCCGGATCGGCGTCGTCTTCCAGCAGTTCAACCTGTTCCCGCACATGAGCGTCCTCGACAACGTGACCCTGGCCTCGCGGAAGGTGCACCGGGCCTCCCGTCCGGAGGCCGAGGCGAACGCGCGCCGCCTGCTCGACCGGATCGGACTCGGTGACTTCGCCGGTGCGTTCCCCGACCGGTTGTCCGGCGGCCAGCAGCAGCGCGTGGCGATCGTCCGCGCCATCGCGTCGGACCCGGAGCTGCTCCTGCTCGACGAGGTCACGAGTGCGCTCGACCCGCAGCTCGTGGGCGAGGTGCTCGACCTCGTCACCGAACTCAAACAGCAGGGCTCGACGATCCTCATGACGACGCACGAGATGCACTTCGCCCGGGACGTCGCCGACCGGATCGTGTTCCTGCACCGTGGCGAGGTCGTCGAGCAGGGCGCTCCCGCGGCGGTCCTCGACGACCCGCAGCACCCGGCGCTCCGCACGTTCCTGGCGCGGGTCCGGGCGTAGCGGGGCAACCTCGCCGACCTCCCCGGAACCGCCGCCGCCCCGCTACAGCGCGAGCAGCAGCTTGCCGATGACGTCGCCGGACGCCAGCCGGCGGTGCGCCTCCGCCGCGTCGGCGATCGGCAGCACCGCGTCGACGACCGGTCGCACCCGACCGTCCGCCACGAACGGCCACACGTCCCGACGGACGGCGGCGACGATCGCCGCCTTCTCGGCAGCGGGACGTGCCCGGAGCGTCGTGCCGCTGACGGTCGCGCGCTTCCGCATCAGCTGCCCGATCGGCAGCGTCGCGTCTGCTCCGGCACCCGCGGCGATGATCGCCAGGTGGCCGTTCGGCGCGAGGACCTCGAGGTTCCGGTGCAGGTAGGACGGGCCGACGACATCGAGGACGACGTCCACGCCGACACCGTCCGTGAAGGCCAGCGCCCGTTCGACGAAGTCCTCCTCCCGGTGGTCGATCACCAGGTCCGCGCCGAGCTCCCGGGAGGCCCGGACCTTCCGCTCACCGCCGGAGGTCGCGATCACGCGGGCGCCGAGGGCCTTCGCCCAGAGCACCGCGTGCGAGCCCATGCCGCCGGTCCCGCCGTGCACCAGCAGGGTCTGGCCGGGTCGGAGTCCGGCGAGCATCCCGATGTTCGAGTACACGGTGCACGCGGCCTCCGGGAGCGCGGCGGCCGACACCAGGTCCAGGTCGTCCGGCACCGGCAGCAGCTGTGCCTCCGGGACGACGGCGAGCGAGGCGTACCCACCACCGCTGAGGAGTGCGCAGACCCGGTCGCCGACCGCCCAGTCGGTGACGCCCACGCCGAGGGCGCGGACGGTGCCGGACACCTCGAGCCCGAGCACGTCCGACGCTCCGGGCGGCGGCGGGTAGTTCCCCTGTCGCTGCTGCAGGTCGGCGTTGTTGACGCCGGCGGCGGCGACCTCGACGAGGACCTCGCCGTCACCGGGGACCGGGTCGGGCAGTTCGCCGAGGGTCAGGACGTCGACGTCGCCGGGCTGGGTGATGGTGATCGCACGCATCCCTCGACCGTACGCGCCCGCCCGTCCGGCTCCCGTCGCGCGACCGGCCGCCCGGAGGGAGCCGTCGGTACTGTCGGTCGCGAACGTGTCCGATCAGGGACACGTCGCGAACCCAGGGGGACCCCATGTCCACGAAGCACCTCACCGTCCTCGCGACCGCCGCACTCGCCGCGGTCCTGCTCACCGGCTGTTCCGGTGGCGGCAGCACGACGGGGACGGGTTCGGCGTCGCAGGGGGCGACGAGCGGTGCGAACTCGGGCGGGTCGTCGAGCGCCCCGACGAAGGCCGCCGATGCCTCGGGTGGTCAGTCGAAGGCGGACGCGTGCCAGGCCTTCGAGAGCAAGGTCCGGTCCGCCGCCGAGGGGCTGCAGTCCCAGGCCGCGAAGCTGCAGTCCGACCCGGCGGCCGCGGTCGCGAAGCTCAAGGAGCTCGACTCGAGCATCGACGACGGTGTCGACGCGGTGACGAACACCGAGGTGAAGGGCAAGGCCGAGGCGTTCCAGAGCGCCTACGGCGACATGGTCACCCGCCTCGAGGCGATCACGAAGGACCCGAAGTCCGCCGACCTGTCGGCGTTCCAGGACTCCGCGACCGCGGTCCAGACCGCCGGTACCGACTTCGACTCGACCTGCGCGTCCTGAGTCGCGACGCACGTCGGTGACGCACCACGGGCCTCCAGGCCGAGCAGCCTGGAGGCCCGTGGTGCGTCCCGTGGACCGGCCGACTACGCCGCCTGGTCCGGTCGCGACGCGTCGAGACGGGCGACGTCCTCCGGCCGCAGCTTGACGGTGGCCGCCGTGACGGAGTCGAGGATCGACTGCGGACGCGACGCTCCCGGGATCGGGACGACGACGTCGCTCTTCGCGAGCTCCCACGCCAGGGCGATCACCTGCGGGGTGACGTCGCGCTCGCGGGCGAGGACGGCGAACTCCTCCGCCGTCGTGCCGAGGTCCGCCGCGCCGCCGATGCCGCCGAGGGGGCTCCACGGCAGGAACGCGATGCCGAGCTCGTCGCAGAGCTCGAGTTCCGGCTCGCTCGAGCGGAACACGGGGGAGAGCCGGTTCTGGACCGAGGCGAGTCGACCGCCGAGGACCTCGTTCGCCTCCCGGATCTGGTCGACGGTGGCGTTCGAGATGCCCGCCATGCGGATGACGCCCTCGTCGAGCAACTCGGCGAGCGCCCCGACCGAGTCCGCGTACGGCACGGCGGGGTCCGGGCGGTGGAACTGGTAGAGGCCGATCGCGTCGACGCCGAGGCGCTTCGCGGAGGCCTTCGCCGCCTCCTTGAGGTACGCCGGGTCGCCGTTCTGGGCCCAGGCACCTGCCTCGGGGCGGAGGTGCCCGCCCTTGGTCGCGATGAGGACCGCGGAGGTGTCGCCCGAGTACTCCCGGACGGCCTTCGCGATGAGCTCCTCGTTGTGCCCGACCTCGTCGTGGGCGGCCAGGTGGTAGGCGTCCGCGGTGTCGATGAGGGTGACGCCGGCCTCGAGTGCGGCGTGGATGGTGGCGATGGAGCGCCGTTCGTCCGGCCGCCCCTCGATGGACATCGGCATGCCGCCGAGTCCGATGGCGCTGACGGACGTGTCTCCGATGACTCGTTGCTTCATCCGCCCAGCATGCGCCTGCGGGCGGATCCGGCGTCCAGCGGGCTCACCGCTCGAGGTCAGGAGGTCCGCAGTTCAGCCGTCCCGACGCCCCCGTCGCGGCCGGAGTCCTGCTGGTCGAGGGCCTGTGCGAACAGCACCGTGCCCCAGGTGACGACGGCGACGGTGAGGACGAACCCGATGCCGGCGATCCACCAGGACGTGCGGCGACGGATCCAGGCCCGGACCGCGAACACCAGGGTGACCACGCCGACGACGAAGGCCCCGCCGACGGCCAGGACGGCACCGCCGATGAACCCGCCGGGCGCGCAGGAGACCCCGGACGAGCCGCAGGACGTCGCCGCGGACGCAACCGCGATGACGCCGGCGACGGCCGCGACCACGGTGAGGACCGCACCGGCGGCCAGCAGGAGGACGGTCGACACGCGGTCGGCGATCCTGCCCGGCGGGAACAGCGACGTGGCACCCTGCTCCCACGCCACACGCTCTGCCTCAGAGTGCCGCTGCGGTCCGGTTCCGGGGACGTTCGACCAGGTCATGTGTCCGTCCTACCGGGGCTCCACCCCGAACGCCTGGGCGAGGCGCTGGATCTTCTGCGCGCGACCCAGGCGCGGCAGGTCGGATCCGTCACGGATGACCCGCCCACGGGCCTCGAAGTCGTCGAGGAAGTCCTGCGCCCACGCGACGTCGGTCGGCGTCGGTGAGATGACCTCGTTGATGACGGGCAGCTGCTCGGTGTCCAGGCAGAGCTTGCCGGTCAGGCCGAGCGACACCGCGACCTGCGACTGCTCGCGGAGGATCGGGTGCGAGGAACCGACCGTCGGGCCGTCGATCGGACCGGGCAGTTCACCGACGCGGGAGGCCACGACCAGACGCGAGCGGGGGTACGCCATCGCCAGGGTGTCCGCGCTCGTGCCGGTGTCGCGGCGGTAGTCGCCGCTGCCGAACGCCAGGCGGAACGCACCCTGCGCCTTGGCGATGCTCGTCGCCTCCTCGATCCCGACGGCGGACTCGACCAGGGCGATCACCGGCGTGTGGCCGCCGAGGCGGTGCCAGGTGTCGGTGACCTGGGCAGGGCTCTCGGTCTTCGCGAGCATCACACCCTGCAGGCCCGGCAGGCCGCGGAGCGCCTCGAGGTCGTCCTCCCAGAAGTCGGTCGTGACGTCGTTCACGCGCACCCAGGCCTCGCCGGAGCCCGCCAGCCACGCGGCGACCGTGGCGCGGGCAGCCGGTTTCGCCGCAGGGTCGACGGCATCCTCGATGTCCAGGATCACCTGGTCGGCGCGGGAGCGGGTGGCACCGTCGAACCGGTCCTCGGCGGTGCCGGCGACGAGCAGCCACGAGCGCGAGATCTCGGCGGGGACCGATCGACGCCGGGAGACGGCAGGGGTGGACGGAGCGGGTCGGTCGTCGGTGGCCATGCACCGTTGGTACCACACGCTGGCGTCCGGGCTCGGTGCGGCTGACGGTGCGACCGGGCGAAAACCCGGAACCGCGGGCTCATTGCCGGAGTGCCACTGCGCTTCCGCCTACAGTGGGCGTGTGTGGCGAGTGGACAGGACGACCGGCGATGAGGACGACGTGACGAACGACGACGCCTCGGTCGACGGCGGAGCGGCGGAGGGCACGGACCTGCCCGACGAGCGGTCCGCACTGCGCCCCGAACTCCAGGTCACCAGCCCGCACGCGATCAGCCTCGGTGACCCGCGCCTGACCGCGGGCAACGCTGCCGAGCCCGCGTGGGACGCCTGGCGCGAGCAGCTCGCCGGGGTCGGTGGCACCAGCCCGCTCGTGCACTTCGCCGACCACCCGCGCGGGCGCATCGAGCTCTCGACGACCCATCCCGGCGGTCTGGCGCAGTTCATCACCGGCAAGACGACCCTGTTGTCGAGCCTGATCCGCGACGAGGTGGCACTCCGAGCCGCTCGCGTCGCCGCCGGGCACGTCGAGGCGAAGGGCACCGAACTCGCCACGGTCCGGGGGATCGACGCGGTGAAGCTCGGCATCGGCATCGCCGACTGGCAGCACGGCGACGAGCACTTCCGGGGACCCGTGTTGCTCCGCCCGCTGGCGATCCGCCGCCACGGCCGGGACTTCGAGGTCCGCCTGCTCGGTGAACCCGTGCTGAACCCCGGGCTGTCCGACGCGCTCCGCGAGCAGTTCGGTGTGACCCTCGACGCACAGTCCTTCGTCGCCCTCGCGCAGCAGGACGGCTCGTTCACCCCGAACCCGGTGATCGACCGCCTCCGCGGCCTCACCGCACACATCCCCGGTTTCACCGTGCACGCCCGGCTCGTCGTGTCGACGTTCGCCGAGGTCGCCACCGGACTCGTCGAGGACACCGACGACCTCGCTCACCCCGTGCTCGACGCCCTCGCCGGCAACCCCAGCGCCAAGTGGCAGGTCGAGCAGTCGTACCACCCGGTCGAGCAGACGCCGTCGGACGAGCGCTCACCGGAGACCGACACCCTGCTGCTCGACGCGGACGACGAGCAGGAGAACGTGATCGCACAGATCACGGCCGGCAACTCCATCGTCGTGAAGACGCTGCCCGGGACCGGTGGCACGCAGACGATCGTGAACGCCCTCGGTGGCCTGGTCGCCGCGAACAAGCGCGTGCTGGTGGTCAGCCCCCGTCGCGCCACGCTCCGCGGCATCGCCGCCCGCTTCGGCGAGGTGCACCTGCCGGGCGTCGCCGTCACGCCGGGCACCCTGCGCCGTGACGTCGTCCGGGCCATCGCCCGCAACGAAAAGTCGAGCCGTCCGAACCTCCGCGAGGTCGACGACGCCCTGGTCCGGCTCCGCAAGGTCCTCACCGACTACCGCGGCGCCCTCACCCGCACCGACCCGGACTTCGGCGTCAGCGTGCTCGACTGCCTGGTCGAGCTGTCGCGGCTGTCCCTGCTGCCCGTCGCCCCCTCCACCACGGCCCGGCTCTCGAAGCAGTCCGTCGTGTCGATGGTGTCCGGCCGTGCCCGCGTCGCCGAGACCATGGTGAGCGCCGCCAACCTGGGCGAGTTCCGCTACGGGCCGGACGACTCGCCCTGGTACGGCGCGAAGTTCAGCTCGAGCGACGGTGCCCAGCGCGCCCACGCGACGGCGCGGGAGCTCGACGGCGGATCACTGCCGGCCCTCCTGCAGCGTGCGCACGACCTGGTCGCCTCGACGCACATGCGGCAGTTCACGACGATCAACGAGCTCGGCATCTACCTGCGCCTGCTCACCGAGATCCGCGACACCCTCGACCGCTTCCTGCCGATCGTCTTCGACCGGTCGGTGTCCGAGCTCGTCGCCGCCACCGCACCCCGGGGCGAGGGCGCGCCGATGTCCAGCACCAACCGACGCCGCCTGAAGAAGCTCGCGCGGGAGTACGTCCGTCCGGGTGTGCACGTGTCCGACCTGCACGAGGCGCTCACCCGCGTCCAGCAGCAGCGCGTCCTCTGGCAGCGCTACGTCGCCGCCGGTGTCAACCCCGAGGTCCCCACCGGCATCGCGGACGTCCAGGTGCTGTTCTCGAACGTGGTGGAGGACCTCGCGCGCCTCGACGAGCCGCTCGGCCGCGCCAGCCGTGACCAGCAGCTCGCGAACCTGCCGATCGAGCGGCTCGTGCCGACGATCGCCGAGCTGGCCGCCGAGTCCGACGTCCTGCACAACCTGCAGGAGCGCACCGAGCTCATGCAGACGCTCCGCGACCTGCAGCTCGAGCCGCTCCTCACCGACCTGGCGAACCGGCACGTCCCCGACGTGCAGGTGCCCGCCGAGCTCGAGCTCGCCTGGTGGCAGTCCGCGCTCGAGACCATGCTCGAGTCCGACCGTGCGCTCCTCGGCGCGAACACCGACATGCTCGACCGGGTCGAGGCCGACTTCCGACTCGTCGACGACGCGCATGCGGCCGGGGTCTCCCAGGGCCTGGCGTGGCAGCTCGCCGAGAACTGGAAGGTCGGGCTCGTCGACTGGCCGGAGGAGTCCGCGGCGCTGAAGAGCCAGCTCCGGGACGGCGCGATCACCTCCCGTCTGCTCCACGATTCGGCACCGCACCTGTCCCGCGCCATCGCCCCGGTCTGGCTGGCCTCGCCGTACGAGGTCGCCCAGATCGCGGACACCATGCCGTTCGACACGGTGATCCTCGTCGACGCCGGCGCCGTCACCATCGCCGAGACCGTCGGCGCCGTCCGCCGGGCCCGCCAGACGGTCGTGTTCGGCGACCCGGTCACCCAGACGCCGTCGCCGTTCCGCATCGCCGTCGACCCGGAGCACCGCGCCCTGCAGGTCGACGAGGAGACCCTCGACGCCCTGCACGCCGACTCCGCCCTGGCGAAGCTGTCCACGCTGCTGCCGACCCTGTCGCTCACCCGCTCGTACCGGGCCGGCGGCGAGGACCTGGCCGAACTGGTGAACCGTCGTTTCTACGGCGGCCGGATCGAGTCGCTGCCGTGGGCCGGGTCGTTCCTCGGTCACGGGTCGATCGCGCTCGACTACGTCAGCGAGGGCAAGGCCGTGCCGGACCCCGAGTCCGGCGCCGTCGAGAGCGTCGACGCCGAGGTGGACCGTGTCGTCCGCCACGTCATCGAACACGCCCGTACCCGACCGACCGAGTCGCTCATGGTCATCACGGCCTCGGCGAAGCACGCGGTCCGGGTCGAGCAGGCCGTCCTCGCCGCAGCACAGGGTCACAAGGACCTCACCGAGTTCGTCATCGGTGACCGTCCCGAGCCGTTCATCGTCGCCACGCTCGAGCAGTCCGTGGCGCAGAGTCGCGACCGCGTCGTGTTCTCGATCGGCTACGGGCGCACCCCGCACGGCCGCGTCCTCCGCGACTTCGGTCCGCTCGGCAAGCCCGGCGGGGAGCGCCTGCTCGCCGTCGCGATGACCCGCGCCCGTCGCTCGATGGTCATCGTCACCTGCTTCCAGCCGTCCGACATCGAAGCGGAGCGGATGGGCCACGGCACCGTCGCCCTCGCCGAGATCCTGGCCGAGGTCCGCGCCCGCACCACCGCCGAGTACGTGCCGGACGACTCCGACCCGCTGCTCGTCGACCTGGCCCGTCGGCTCGAGATGCGCGGCATCCCGGTCGCGCTCGGGCACCGCGGCAAGCTCGGCCTGGTCGCCGCGCACGGCGGCGTCTGCGTGACGATCGAGACGGACGCGTCCCTGGTGAAGGGGTCGCTCCGCGAGTCGCTGCGCCTCCGCCCCGAGGTGCTCCGCCGACTCGGATGGCACTACGTCCGCGTGCACGCGTTCCAGCTGTTCTCCGACCCGGACCGGGTCGCGAACACGGTCGCGCAGGTGCTCGGCGTCGACCGCGGCGCCACGCAGGAGATCTCGATCCCCCCGGTGCCCGCACGCCGATGACCGATCGGCGATCGCGGCCCGCACGTCGGGCCGCCCGGCCCGCTGGTCCGGTCACGCCGACCACGGAACAGCTGACCGGCGCGTGGACGCCCGAGGCGACCAGCCCGCGGACGGGAGGCACGCAGCCGACCGCAGCCGAGCCTCCCGTCCCGCAGGTGGCGGCCGACACCGCATCGGCACCGTCCCGTGGTCTCGTCCGGTCCGGCCGTCGCGTCACCACGACGCCCGTCCCGGGCAGTGATCCGACGCCGTCACCCGAGCCCCCGCGGCACGGGACGGGGGAGAACGACGACCGTCTCCTCCGCGACCGACCGCCGCACTGGGGCTGACCGGTACGCTGAGGGTCAGCGAACCCCGAACGGAAGCGTGTGATGACGGAGCCCTCCCGGCGGACCCGGCCCGACTGGCAGACGTGGCCGAACCTCATCACGATGGTGCGGTTCGTCCTCATCCCGGTCTACGTGGCGCTCGTCGTCGCCGGCCACCCCGGATGGGCGCTGACCTCGCTCGTCGTCCTCGGCGTCAGCGACTGGGCGGACGGGTTCCTGGCACGCCGGCTGCACCAGGAGTCGGCGCTCGGCAAGGCCCTCGACCCGATCGCCGACCGGCTGGCGATCGTCGCGATCGTGCTCTCGCTCGTGCTCGTCGGGCTGCTGCCGTGGATCGTCGTCGCGATCGTGGTGGCCGTCGACCTGGCGCTCCTCGCCCTGTCGAGCGCGTGGTTCCGCGGCAACCCGGACCTGCGCGTGACGTGGACCGGCAAGATCCGGTCGGCACTGTTGTTCGTCGGGTTGCCGGTGCTGCTGTTCTCGTCGACCTCGGTCGCGGTGGACCACCTCTGGATCCGGAACGTGGCGCTCGTGTTCGTCTGGCTCGGGACGATCGGCCACGTCCTGGCGGGGCTGCAGTACGCGGCCGAGATGTCCCGGAAGCACCGGACCCAGCGCGCTCCGGCGTAGGCGCGTCCCGGCCGCCCGGCGCGCCCGGCGGCGGGGGCGGCTGAGCCCTACAGCTTCGTCGAGCCGGCGATCCCGGGACCCGCGGGCGCGGTCGACGGTGCGACGTGGGCGCCGCCGCCGGCCGGGACCGCTGCATCGTCGCCACCCTGACGGCGGAGCAGGTCGCGGATCTCGAGCAGCACCTCGACGTCGGTCGGCGGGACGTCCTGCGGCGTCTGCTCCTCGTTGTTCTTCACCCGGTCGAAGGCCACCTTCTTGAGGTGGTTCACCGGGACCACGAGTGCGAAGTACACGACGGCGGCGACGATGACGAAGTTCAGGACCGCACCGATGATCGCGCCGAACAGGATCGGTGCGCTGCCGCCGGAGACGGTCGGGATCTCCCAGACCAACGCCTTGTCGAGGCTCGACGCGTTGAACACGGCACCGATGAGCGGGTTGATGAGCGAGTTCACGATCGTCGTGACGATGGCGGTGAACGCAGCACCGATGACGACCGCGACCGCGAGGTCGATGACGTTGCCGCGGAGCAGGAACTCCCTGAAGCCCTTCACGTGAGCCCCCTTCTGTCGTGGACGGCCACCGTGCAGCGGCCCGCTCCAACCTATCCAGGAGGCGCGGAGGTGGTCAGGATCCCGAGGCCGACGATCCCGAGCTCGAGGCGCTCGGCGTGCTCGGCTTGCTCGCGGACGACCCGGAGCCCGACGACCCGGACGCAGAGGACCCGGAGCCCGACGACCCGGAGCCGGACGACCCTGAGCCGGACGACCCTGAGCCGGACGAGCTCGATCCGGACCCGCCCTCGCCCTTCGGCGCCGGCCGCGAGTCCGTCCGGTAGAAGCCGCCCCCGTTGAAGGTCACGCCGACCGGCGAGAAGACCTTGCGCAGGACCCCGCCGCAGACCGGGCACTCGGTCAGGGTGTCGTCGGAGAAGGACTGCTTGATGTCGAACGCGTTGCCGCACTCGGTGCAGCGGTACGAGTAGGTGGGCACGTCAGCTCCGGAACGTGATGATGCGTGACGGCGTGATGATGCCGTCCACGGGTTCGTCGTGGGCTTCGCGCGGGACCTCGTCGAGGTACTCCGCATCGAACACCACAGCATAGACGGGCGGGCGCTTCGCCATGGACCCGAGGGTCTTGTCGTAGTAGCCGCGACCCCATCCCATGCGGACCCCGTCGTGGCCGACCGCCGCCGCGGGGGTGAGGATCGCGTCGACGTCGTTGATCGCCAGGGGGGAGAGCACCTCGCCGACGACCTCGGGCATGCCGAACAGCCCTTCGCGCTCGGAGGAGCCGTCGCCGACCGCCCAGTCGAGCAGCCCGTCCTCGCGGGTGACCGGGAGCAGCACGCGGAGGCCCCGGTCGAACGCCCAGTTGAGGAAGGGGCGCACGTCGGGTTCGTCGGGCGCCGAGAGGTACACGGCGACCGAGGTGATCTGGCGCTCCTCGACGAACCGCTGCAACGTCGCCGTCAGGGACAGCGCGTCGGCGTCGCGTTCGGTCGAGGTCCGGCTGCGCCGCCGCTGCCGGAGGTCGGCTCGCAGGGCACGCTTCTCGTTCCCGAGATCGGCGGTCATGGCGACGAGTGTAGCGATCGCGGGCGATGCGGCTTCCCGCCGATCTCGCTGTCCCCCTATCCGTTGACATGCCCTGGAAATGGGGATCGGATACGGTCGCTGCATGGGCTTCCAGATTTCGAAGGCCGTGATCCCCGCCGCAGGGCTGGGCACGCGCTTCCTCCCCGCGACCAAGGCGATGCCGAAGGAGATGCTCCCCGTCGTCGACAAGCCGGCCATCCAGTACGTCGTGGAAGAGGCCGTCGATGCGGGTCTCACCGACGTCCTGATGATCACCGGGCGCAACAAGAACGCGCTCGAGAACCACTTCGACCACGTGTCGGAGCTCGAGGAGACCCTCCGCAAGAAGGGCGACCACGAGAAGCTGCAGAAGGTCAACCAGTCGACCGACCTCGCGGACATGCACTACGTCCGCCAGGGCGACCCGCTCGGCCTCGGCCACGCGGTGCTCCGCGCGAAGATGCACGTCGGCCGCGAACCGTTCGCCGTGCTCCTCGGCGACGACATCATCGACGCCCGTGACCCGCTCCTCAAGCGCATGATCGAGGTCCAGGGCGAGAAGAACGCGACGATCGTGGCGCTCCTCGAGGTCCCGGAGTCGCAGACCCACCTCTACGGCATCGCGACCGTCGAGGAGACCGACACCGACGACGTCGTGAAGATCACCGGCCTGGTCGAGAAGCCGGCGCAGGGTGAAGCCCCCTCGAACCTGGCCATCATCGGCCGCTACGTGATCCGCCCCGAGGTCTTCGACGTCCTCGAGAAGCAGGAGCCGGGCAAGGGCGGCGAGATCCAGCTCACGGACGCGCTCATGAAGATGGCGAGCGCCGAGGAATGGACAGGTGGCGTGTACGGTGTCGTGTTCCGTGGACGCCGCTACGACACCGGTGACAAACTCGACTACATCAAGGCGATCGTGCAGCTCGCCTCGGACCGTGAGGACCTCGGGCCGGACCTCAAGTCCTGGCTCAAGGAGTTCAACGCGGGCGAATGAGTCGACCCATCCCGTACGGGGCCGGTGCACCCGGACCCGTACGGGACACCCGTCCCGACCAGATCGGGACCCCGGAGGAACCAGAAGCGATGACGACGATCCCGACCCTCACCCACGGGCGGGTCACCATCCGCCCCCTCCGGGTCCGTGACTCCCGCGACCTCGACCTCGCGCTCGCCGGCAACCGCTCCTGGCTCCGCACCTGGGAGGCTACGAACCCCTCCGGCATGGCGTCCTCCGACGTCCGGGGGAGCATCCGGGCACTGCAGGCGAACGCCCGGGCCGGGTTGGGCCTCCCGTTCGCCATGGAGTTGGACGGTCGCTTCGTCGGCCAGCTCAACGTGTCCGGGATCACGTACGGCTCGCTCGCGAGCGCGTCGATCGGGTACTGGGTCGTGCAGGACGCGGCCGGTCACAACGTGACCCCGACCGCGGTCGCCCTCGCGACCGACCACTGCTTCCGCGTCGTCGGCATCCACCGTCTCGAGATCTGCATCCGGCCGGAGAACGCCCCGAGCCTCCGGGTCGTCGAGAAGCTCGGCTTCCGTTACGAGGGCCTGCGCCGCCGGTACATCCACATCAACGGCGACTGGCGTGACCACTTCTGTTTCGGGCTGGTCGCCGAAGAGGTCCGCGACGGCGTCCTGGACCGCTGGGTCCGTGGGCAGGTCCCGCTCGGCGCGGGCCGTGTGCCGGACGAGGCCTGGGACGAAGCGGCCGTGCCGCTGCCCGTCTCCCCGCGCGGCTGACCGGGCCTGCGGCCGACGGTCCGCGTCGCGCCGATGCCGGGCGGGAGGCCCGTCCCCCGTTCGACGGATCCGTCGCGACTCGCTCGACACGCTCCCGGCAATGGGCGTCCCGGCGGTGCGCTCCCCCTACCGTTGCCCCATGGGATTCGGGACCTGGGGCGGCGGCGTCGTGCTGCTCGTGGCGGCAGTGCTCTGGGTCGTGTACCTGATGCCCGCGTGGGCTGCGCGACGTCAGTACCTGGCGACCGAGCGGAACGCGATCCGCCTGCAGCAGACCCTCCGCATCCTGGCGCAGACCGCCGAACTGCCCGACGAGGTCCGCGTGGAGATGAACGCGAAGTCCCTCGCCGAGGCGCAGCGCGTCGCCCGGTCGGAAGAGGCCAAGCGCGCCGCCATCGTCCGCGCCCACGAAGCCGCACGGCAGCGGGAGATCACCCGTCGTCTGGCCGCGCAGGCGCCCGTGCTCGAGCAGGTGTCGTCCGTGCCCGCACTCACCGCGATGCGGATGCGTCGCTCGCGCCTCGGCGCCACGACCCTCGGCGCGCTCGGACTCCTCACGGCGATCGTCGTCCTCGTCGCCGCACCCGGCGCCTGGATCCTCGCCGTCGCCGGACTCGTCGCGGTCGGTGGCTCCGCCGCGGTGCTCGCGCAGCTGCACCAGGTCGCCACCGCTCGTCGACGTCGGGCCGCAGCCGGCGCGCCGGAGCAGCGCCGGGCCTCCCGTCCGGCCACCACCTGGACGGACCCCGCGCCGCCGCTGTCGGCCGAGCAGCCCGAGGCCGCGCCGGCCGAGCGCACCTGGACGCCCGGGGCGGTCCCCAAGCCGCTGTACGTGCAGGCGCCCACGGCGCCCGAGCCGTCGCCGGAGTCGTCGGCCGTGCTCGCCGCGCGGCTGCGGGAGCGTGTCGCGCAGGCGAAGGCCGAGGCGGACGCCGAGGCGGCCGCGATCCGGGCGGCCGGGTCCGACCCGTCGCTGGCGCGGGTGTCGCGGATGCGTGCGGACGTCGAGGACGCCGCGGCGGCACTGTCCTCGCACGACCAGGGGCGGCTCGCGGAGCGGCTCGGGCTCCGCGCGGCGCCCGCGTCGGTGGCTCGGTCCGGGTCGTCGTCGTCGTCCTCGTCGTCGCCCGCGGAATCGTCCGGGTCGGACTCGTCCGCTCCTCGTGACGTCCCGGCTGCACCCCCCGGCCCGCCCAGCCGCTGGGCCGGCATGGGTGTCCTCGGCGACGACGCGTACGGACAGACCGACCTCGATGCGATCCTGCGTCGGCGTCGCGCGGTCTGACCGGTAGCGGCACGCCCGACCGCTGCGACTCGATTTCGGGTTCGCTGCACCGCGGTGCTATCGTGGTCGAGCACTTGGGGCTATGGCGCAGTTGGTAGCGCGTCTCGTTCGCAATGAGAAGGTCAGGGGTTCGAATCCCCTTAGCTCCACCAGGTAGCAGCACACAGGCTCGGAACCGTTCGGTTCCGGGCCTGACGTGTTCCCGCCGTCGCATCCGGCTCTCCACAGGTCTCGTCCTGGGGCTGTCGGCGCGCCACACCCGGCCCCTAGACTCCTGCTGCGCCCGGCCCGGGCGGACACCAGGGGAGTGCCATGCACCGTTTCACACGAGCGCTCGCGACCATCGCGGCAGCAGTCGTCGTCTCGACGGGGTTCGTCGTCGGCCCGGTCGCGTCAGCCTCCGCCGCGGTCCCCGCCGCCGGGACGACGGGCGCGACGACCGCACCGGCGACGACGGCACCGGCGACGACGGCACCGGCGACGACGGCACCGGGCTTCGGGCGCTACACGCCGCTCGCGGCACCGACCGTCTGGCGGGGCACCGTGCGGACGACGCCGACGACGGTCACACTCCCCGGGATCCCGGCGACGGCGACCGCCGCGACGCTCGTCGTGCAGGTCGCCGCCCCCACGGCAGCCGGCGTCGTCTCGGTCGTGCCGGTCGGCAGCGCCGACCGTCCGCCCCTGCAGGACTACGTGCGCGGCCGCGCGGTCGCCGGCACGACCACCGTGGCGGTCTCCGGCGGCCGGGTCCAGGTGGTGCTCTCGGCAGGGACGGCGACGGTCTCGCTCGTCGTCGCCGGGTCGTACGGCAGCAGCGGGTCCACCTACGCACCGGTGACCGCCGCGTCGCTCTTCTCCGGGACCGTCGCGGCGACCAGACCCACCACCGTCCGCGTCACCGGTCGGGCCGGCGTGCCGGTCGGGGCGACCGCCGCGGTCCTCGACGTCCGGGTCAGCAGCCCGGCGGGGGCCGGCAGCGTGAGCGTCACCGCGCAGGGCGTGTCGAACCGGGCCGCCGTCACCCAGGCGTTCTCGTCGAAGGGCCTGTCGATCGCGAACACCGCGACGGTGCGACTGCCCGCGAGCGGCGCGGTCGACGTCCGCACCTCGGGCGTCGCCTCGGGTGTCACGGTCACCGTCGTCGGCTACTGGTCGGCGAAGGCCTCCGGTCTGGTGTTCGTGCCCGCCGACGGCGGACGGGTCGCCTCGACCACCGTCAGTTCGACGGTGCAGCGGGTGCGTGTCGCCGGCGCCGGCGGCATCCCGACGACCGCACGAGCCGCCGTGTTGACCGCCCGGACGAAGGGGCTCAGCGCCAGCGGCTGGTTCCACGTCGGCGCAGCCGGTGCCGCCGTGGCCACGACCCAGGTGGTCGCGAAGTCGCAGTCGCTCGCCGCGACCGTGACCGTACCGATCGCCCCGACCGGCACCGTGCAGACGCGGGCCAAGGCCGGCCGCGGGGCACTCAACCTGGACGCGGTCGGCTACTTCGTCGACGGGTCCTCCGGCGTCGGCACCGGCGCGGACGTGTCGTACCCGCAGTGCGGCTCGGCGTTGCCGACCGATCAGGCGTTCGGTGTCGTGGGGGTGAACGCCGCCCTGGCGAACACCACGAACCCGTGCTTCAGCAGCCAGCTCGCCTGGGCAGGTCTCTCGGCCGGTGGGACCGCCCAGCCGAAGGCCCAGCTCTACGTGCTCTTCGCGAACCCCGCCGCCGCGGCCGCCTCGACCTGGCCGACGTCGAACGTGTTCAAGGGGTACGCGCCGAAGAACCCGTACGGTTCGTGCTCGACCCGCGCCGGCGGGAAGCCGCAGAACAGCCCGGCGTGCTCCTTCCTCTACGGGTACGCCCTCGGCGGTGACGACACGACGAAGCGCGGTGTCGCGAACCCGGGCTCCCACCGCTGGTGGATCGACGTCGAGACGCAGTTCTCCCACCAGACCGACACCGCCCTGAACCGGACCGTGCTCGAGGGCATGATCGCCGGGCTGCAGAGCGGCGGCGCGAAGTCCATCGGGTTCTACTCGACGGCAAGCCAGTGGGCGACCGTCGCCGGCGTCGTCCCGAAGACCAGCACGGCGTACGGCCGCAGCAGTTGGATCGCCGTCGGCCCGGGCACGCTCGCCGCGGCGCAGAAGGCGTGCTCCGCGCCCGGGCTCGCCGGTGGCAAGACCGCGATGACCCAGTACGTCACCACGTTCGGGAAGACGACGATCGACCGTGACGTCTCCTGCACCTGAGTCGGCCTGACCGGGGCGGGCTGCTCGCGGGTGGTCCGTCCTTGCGGCGGCCGGGGCGCACTGGCACCATGAGCCCCGGACGAAGGAGCCCATCGTGACCTCACGACTCAACCCGTACCTCGGATTCCGCGACGACGCCCGGCAGGCGCTGGAGTTCTACCGATCGGTGTTCGGCGGCGATCTGCGCATCGGGACCTTCGCCGAGATGGGAGCCGTCCAGGACCCCGCCGATGCGGACAAGATCATGCACGGGCAGCTCGAGACCACCCGGGGCTACGTGCTCATGGCGTCGGACACCCCGTCGTCGATGAGCCGGTCGGACACGAACAACATCTCGATGTCACTCTCCGGCGACGGTGCGGACGCCGACGACCTCCGCGGGTACTTCGCGGCGCTCTCCGACGCCGGCACGGTCCTCGAGCCGCTGACCCAGGCACCGTGGGGTGACGAGTTCGGCATCGTCACGGACCGGTTCGGGATCACGTGGCTCGTGAACATCACCGTGGCGCCACCGACGCCGCACCCGGCGACGCCGCACCAGGCGACGCCCGAGCAGCCCGAGGCCTGAACGGCCTGGCACCTGATCGCCCTGGCTCCTGATCTGCCGCGAGCCTGACCAGCCGCGGCCGGACCGGTCCGAGTCCGCCGAGTCGGTGGTCGATCTCACGACTGCGTCGCCTAGCCTGGGACGCGTCATGACTGCCCCGATCACGCGCCGTACCCTCCTGTCCCTCGCCGGCATCACCGGGGTCGGCTTCGTCGCCGCTGCCTGCTCGTCCGACGGCCCGGGTGCCGGGTCCTCGACGACCCGCGCTACGGGGGCCGCCGGCTCCGGTGACGCCTCGAGGCCGGCGGAGGGCTCCGGCGCGAAGCCGACGGCCACGTCCGTGGAGCCCGCCGAGGTCCCGCTCGCCGGCGGTGTGACCGTGACGGTCTCCGGCACGGGGCTCGCCGCAGTGGCGGGGGTCACGGTCGGCGGTGTCGCTGCCCGCGACGTGTCGGCCACCGCGACGACGGTCACCTTCACCGCCCCGCACCAGGCGATGTACACGGCCGGATCGGCGGACGTGGCACTGTTCACGACGGCGGTACAGCCGGTCCCCTCGGTGAACCAGACGTCCGACGGCAACGGCAGCGCGGCCAACGACGGGCAGGTCGGCGCGACGCAGGACTCGGCCACCGCGACGCCGACCCCGACGGCGGCTGCCGTGCCCGACACGAGCTCCGCGGTCGTCACCACCACGGTGGCCTACGCCGCGAAGACCGACGTCGACCGGCAGCTGCAGTACGCCATGCGGCACTGGTCGGACTACAACACGGCCGAGTACGGCACGATGAACCCGATCGGTGGGGACTGCGCGAACTACGTGAACCAGACGCTCCAGGCCCGCGGGTGGCAGCAGCGCAGCGACTGGTACAACCGAGCCGGCGGTGCACAGCACTCGGCCACCTGGACCTACTGCCCGGCGATGGACCCGTGGCTCGACCAGAACGCCTCGGCGTTCGGCCTGACCCGGCGGACGTCCGACGAGCGCCAGCACGTGAAGGTCGGCGACATCGTCATGTTCGACTGGAACGCGAACGGGTCGCCGGACCACACGACCATCGTGTCCGAGGTGTTCACCGAGCCCGACGGCACCATCCGCATCAAGTCGGCGAGCCACAACCAGGACGGACCGTACCGGGACCTCGACGAGATGATCACGGTGCAGCACCCGGGTGGGACCGCCTGGTTCCACACGTTCGACGCCTAGCGGCGGCCGGCGGGAGGCCCGCACCCCTCAGGGGAATCCGAGGAACCAGAGCAGCACGACCGCGACGGCCTGCAGGCACACGCCCGTCACGAGCCACCCCACCGCCCGGCGTCGAGTCGCCAGGAACACGTCCGACCCGAGCAGCGGTGCGGCGGGCATGAGCAGCCGGGGCAGGCTCTGCTGCGGCAGGAACACCGCGACGAGGTAGGCGACGTAGGCGACCACGAAGCCGAGCACCTCCGGACCGAGCGCCCGGACCTCACGTCGCCCGAGGAACCACGCCGTGGCCGCGAGGACGACCACGACGAGGACGAGTCCCGCCGGCCCGAGCCACCGTCCGGCCATCAGGAACCACGGGGTCAGCGGCGTGAAGTCGACCCGGCCGACGAACCCGACCCACCAGGACAGCTCCGTGTCGAGGTACGCCCCGGGCCGCCCGGTGACCGCCGACGCGACGACGGGCCAGGCGAGCCCGGCCGCGGCCACCACCAGACCGGCGACGACGACCGCCACCCGTTCGCGCCACGGGAACGTCTGCTGGACGCCGGCCGGTGCTCCGGCAGCGCGACGGGCAGCGATCCACCGGACGACGAGGTGCACGGCGAGCGCCACCGCCAGGGCCAGCACGCCCGGCCGGGTGAACGCGGCGACCACCCCGAGCACCGCCACCAGCCAGTACCGCCGCCGGACGAGCGCGAGCAGCGCCCCGAACAGCAGCAGCAGGAACATGCTCTCGGCGTAGGCGACCTGCAGCAGGTACCCGGTGGCCCCGAACGCGAAGAGCGCCGTCGCCCACCGGGCACGGCGTTCATCGGCGACGGCGAGCACGAGGCGGAACAGCACCACGCACGCGCCCGCACCGCAGGCCGACGCGACCAGGACACCGGCCACCCAGAACGAGGCCCCGGTCGCGCTCATCACCGCGCGGACGACCCCGGGGAAGAGCGGCAGGAACGCCCACGGGTTCGGTACGACGTGGCCGGACCCGTCCGTCGGCAGGACGTGCGGGTACCCGTGGTCGGCGATGGTCCGGTAGAAGGACGCGTCCCACGAGCCGGAGAACGTGGCGAACGACGGATCGCGCCGGTACGAGGCGAAGTGCCACCCGTTCGTGGTCGCCAGCAGGTAGACGGTCCCGAGCAGGACGGTGCTGACCACCCGGGAGGCCAGCCACAGCAGCAGGGGAGTGGTCCACCCGCTGGAGGGGGCCTCCAGGACGGCCGTCACCGCCC
Source organism: Curtobacterium sp. MCPF17_001 (assembly GCF_003234615.1). NCBI lineage: Bacteria > Bacillati > Actinomycetota > Actinomycetes > Micrococcales > Microbacteriaceae > Curtobacterium > Curtobacterium sp. MCPF17_001. The sequence goes on along the minus strand of NZ_QKSL01000006.1, from coordinate 27,561 downwards.
GGCGGAGGCGGGTCGGTCCGGAGGCCCGGGTCGTCTCCAGCAGGTCCGTCACGCGCCCGATCCTCCCAGACGCACCGGGGTCAGCTCCCGGCACGACCGCCCTGCCGCCTCCGGTGTCAGCGTTCCGGCGTTCCGAGGACAGCGCGGCGGATCCGCTCGATCGGCTCCTTCGGCGTCCGGTCCGCGTTGAGGAGCCCGTTGGTCTCCTGCATCGTGTCGGTGAGCTGCGTCCAGCAACTGCCGGCCAGGAACGAGCTCGCCCGCACGGCGTCGTACAGGGCGGTGATGCGAGCGATCCAGTCGTCCCCGTCCGCCGCCGTCGTGTACCCCCAGGCATCGTCGCGCTGCACACCGGGCTGGTGGTTCACGCCACCGAACTCGGTCAGCATCACCGGCTGCCCGCGGTCCACCGCACCGCCCACCAGGACCAGGCGGTCGGCCGGTCCGAGACCCGCGAGGAGCCGGGTCCGCGCCTCGTCGTCGGCGTAGGTGTGTGCCAGACGGTCTCCGTCGCCTTCGTAGTCGTGCACCGAGACGATGTCGGAGTCCGGGTGTTCCCAGCCGTCGTTCGAGATGACCGGCCGGGTCGCGTCGAGCGCCCGGGTGACGTCTGCCAGCGCACGGGCGTACGCCTGCTGGGCGGGGTCGGTGGCGATGTGCTGCACGCCCCAGCTCTCGTTCGCCGGGACCCAGGTCACGATCGACGGGTGCGAGGCGTCCCGCTCCACGGCGTCCATCCACTCCCGCATCAGTCGCTGCACCGCGGTGGGGGAGAACGCGTAGGCACCCGGGGCCTCGCCCCAGACCATCAGCCCGAGCCGGTCGGCCCAGTACAGGAACCGCGGGTCCTCGATCTTCTGGTGGTTCCGCGCGGCGTTGAACCCGAGCTCCTTGATGAGCTCGACCTCCCGGCGCAGGGCCTGTCGTGTCGGAGCCGTCAGGTGCGAGTCCGGCCAGTAGCCCTGGTTGAGCACGCTCCGGACGTCGATGCTGCGGTCGTTGAGCAGGAACCGACCACCGCCGACCCGGGTGGTCCGGATGCCGAAGTAGGAGCTCACGGCGTCGAGCGGGCCACCCTCCGGGGCCAGCAGGGTCACGACGGCGTCGACCAGGTGCGGTGCGTCCGGGGTCCACTGCAGCTCCTGCTCCGCCTGACCGTTCGCCTGTCGGGCGATCGGCACGACGAGTTCGCTCTCGTGGGCGGTCGCACCGACGGTGGTCTCGACGGTGGCGAGGTGCTCGTCGTGTTCGGTCCAGGTCGCTTCGACCCGGAGGCGCGTGCCGACCGGGTGCGCACCGGTCAACCGGACGGTGAGGCGCATCGTCTCGTGGTCGACGTTCGTCCAGCGGAGCGAGCGGATCGCGGTGGCCGGGACGGCCTCGAGCCAGACGGTCTGCCAGATCCCGGTCGTGCGGCGGTACCAGATGTCGTGCGCCTGCTCGTGCCAGTCCTGCTTGCCGCGGGGCTGGGTGAGGTCGTGGGGGTCGTCCTCGGCGCGGACCACGAGGGTGTGGGGCGTGGTGGTGCCGGTGCCGAGCGCCTCGGTCACGTCGAGGGTGAAGGGCGTGTGGCCGCCCTCGTGCCCGCCGATGAACTGCCCGTCGATCCAGACCCGAGCGCGGTGGTCGACCGCGCCGAAGTGCAACAGCACTCGGGGTGCCTCGGCGCCGTGCCCGGCCGCCGCCAGGTCCGCCGCCGTGATCTGCCGCGAGTACCAGACGACCGGGTGGAAGCCCGGCTCGTCGATGCCCGAGGCGACGGACTCCGGCGGGAACGGCACCGTGATGTCGCGCGCGTCCGTGAACCCGTTCCGCCAGGCGGGGTCGTCACCGGTGTTGCGGAAGGACCAGGTGCCGTCGAGGTCCGCCCACGCGGACCGCATCATCTGGGGGCGCGGGTACTCGCCGTCCTGACGACTGGCGAGCGGGAGGGCCGTGGCGGCGTCGTTGCCGAGGTGCGCGTTCATGTCCCCATGCTGGCGGAAGCGGTACAGCGTTGTACAGGGCGTGGAGCGGACCTCGTGATCTGCGCGCTGGCCGCCGTGAGCAGCAGCGCGCACCGGGCCGGAAAGCGCGCCCCCCGCACTTCCGCAGCGCCTTGCGCGAACGCGCAAGAGTGCCCCGCAGCCCCTTGTCGCCTGGTCGGCGCTCCGCCTAGCGTCCTCAGCACGACGCCGTACCGACCGCCGTGTGAGCCACCCACTCGCCGACCGTCCGCGCCCGGCCACCCACCGAGCGCCCCGGATCATCCACCCTGCCAGTCCGAAGGACCCGAACCCATGGACACCCTGGCCGCGCTCGCCGCATCCCAGACATCGACCCAGGTCGTCATCGACCAGCTCGTCGCCTTCGGCCACGAAGCCCTCAAGTACGTGCCCGTCGGCATCGCCGGTGTGATCGTGTGGGCCCTGTGGCTCTACCGCGTCGTGCTGTCGGCGCGGGCGAAGCCGATCGTGAACGGCTTCCGCACCACGACCTCCGTCGTCGTGCCGAGCTACCACGAAGACCCCGACATCCTGCTCCGTTGCCTCGAGTCCTGGCGTTCGCAGAACCCCGACGAGATCATCATCGTGCTGGACGTCGCCGACACCGAGGCCTACCAGCGCATCGTCGCCGTGGGCGACCCGACCGTGAAACCGATCCTGTTCCACCACGTCGGCAAGCGCAGCGCCCTCGGCCAGGGCATCCGGCTCGCGCGGTACGACGTCGTCGTCCTCGTCGACTCCGACACCAGCTGGGAGCCGGGACTGCTCGAGAACGTGCAGATGCCCTTCGTGGACACCACCGTCGGCGGTGTCGGGACACAGCAGAACGTCTACCAGCGGAACTCGAGCATCTGGCGGATCATCGCCGACTGGCTCGTGAACCTGCGGTACTTCAACTACGTGCCAGCGATGGGCGCTGCCGGTGCCGTGCCCTGCCTGTCGGGACGCACCGCCGCGTACCGTCGCTCGGCAGTGCTGCCCGTGCTCGACAACCTCGAGAACGAGTTCTTCCTCGGCCGTCGCTGCGTCGCCGGCGACGACGGACGGCTGACCTGGCTGGTCCTCGCCTCGGGCTTCAAGACCGTGCACCAGGAGAGCGCGAAGGCCCTCTCGATGTTCCCGGCCACCGGCAAGGCGTTCTTCAAGCAGCGCATCCGCTGGAGCCGCAACTCGTACCGGACGTACCTGACGGCCATCGCCAAGGGGTGGATCTGGCGCGTGCCCTTCGTCACGAAGATCACCGTGCTGCAGATCATCCTGACGCCCGTGACCATGGGCATCACCATGTGGTACCTGCTGTTCAGCCGACTGGAGCTCAGCGTCATCGGCGCGGGGTTCACCCTCGCCTGGCTGCTCGCCGGTCGTGCCGTCCGTGGTTTCTCGAACCTGCGCCGTCACCCGCTCGACCTCTTCGTCCTGCCGATCCTGGCCGTCGTGGTGATCGTCATCGCCCTGCCGATCAAGGTGTTCTCGTTCATCACGATGAACAAGCAGGGCTGGCTGACCCGGCACGCCGACCAGATGGGCGGTGACGGACAGACCGCGGCGACCCTCGACGGTCCCGGCGCACGCCCGGCGGCACAGACCGTACTGACCCCGACCCCCGCTCCGGCCTTCGCGGCCACTGCGGCGCCGGCGGTGGGCGCGCCGACGATGGCAGCCTCCACGGTGGCAGCCCCGGCGATGGCAGCGGCCGCCGTCGCAGCGCCGACCACGGAAGCGGCGGCCGCGTCCCTCACCCCCGAGCCTGCCGCCGCGACCACCTCGGGGACGCAGCGCGCGTCGCAGCCGGCGACGAGCCTCCAGGCCGGAGAGGTGGCAGCAGCATGAGCACCGACCCGACCCGCACCACGTCCCTCCGTCGTCGCCGCATCGCCACCGCTTCCGCGCTGGCCCTGACGCTCGCCGGCGCCGGCGCCCTGTCCCTCCCGACCGCGGCACAGGCCGCGACCGCCGGGTCGACCCCGGACGCCGGAGCGTCGACCGTCGTCACGGGCGAGGCGTACCCCGGCAGCCCGAACAAGGAGGCCAAACTGGTCGCCGCCGAGAACGAACGCATCTACAACGTGCGAGCCCTCGCCTCGGCAGCGCGGTGGAGCGGCCTCGTGACCACGAAGCCGTACCGACTCGCCACGGGCAGTTCGTACACCCTGGTGCTCGTCGCCCGCGGTTCCGCGTACACCGTCGACGACCTCAAGCAGCTCGCGCCCTCCACGTTCGTCAAACAGCCCGACGGTTCGTACCTGCTCAGCGAGAACATCGTCGTGGAGAACGGCGCCACCCTGCAGCTCGCGAGCCCGGACGGCCTGCACATCCACATGGAGAGCGACGACCGCGGCTTCGTGTCGATCGTCACGCAGGCCGGAGCCCTGCAGATCGCCGGCTCCGCCAAGGCCCCGGTCACGATCGACTCGTGGGACCCGCAGGCCGGCAAGGTCGACACCGACACCACCGACGGTCGTGCCTACGTCCGCGTCCAGGGCGGAACGGCGACGCTGAGCTACGCGTCCTTCCGCGACCTCGGCTTCTGGAGCGGCACGACCGGCGGCGTCTCGCTCACCGGCACCGACCTGTCCACGCTCGATTCGGCGTCGGGCACCCAGGCGGCGAAGACCCTCCGCACCACGAAGGACGTCTTCGGCACCACCCTGCTCCCCACCGGTGCCGTCGACGGGACCACCCCGGGTGAGAGCACCGCCGCCGGGTCCTACAGCTTCGTCTCGGCGAAGATCCAGCACACCGAGTTCGACGGCAACGCGTACGGACTGTTCCTCACGAGCGCCGACGGGGTCGTGATGTCGGACTCCACGATCGAGAACTCGCTCATCGACGGCCTCGTGCTGCACCGTTACGTGACGAACAGCACGTTGTCCTCGGTCGACTCCCACGACAACGGGGTGGACGGGATCAAGATGACCCGCGCCTCCACCGGCATCGTGCTCAGCCAGGTGACCGCCAACCGGAACGGACGCAACGGCATCACGCTGAACGGCGGGGCGCTCGCCGACGGGCCGAACGCCGTCGGCATGCCCACCGGCGACTACGGCAACAACTCCCTCACCGACAGCACCGCGTCCGACAACGGGCGGTACGGTGTCGAGGTGCTCGGAGGCGAGAACGTCAAGGTGAGCGGTTCCACCATGGACCGCAACCGGATGGGCATCGTCGTCGGTCAGGACGCCGTGAAGACCATCGTGCGCAACAACGTCATCAAGGGCTCGACCCAGAACGGCATCTCGGTGCTCGACGGCGTCCGGGCCTCCGAGGTCAGCGACAACACGATCGCGGGCGCCGACATCGGGGTCTACAGCCGAGGCTCCGACGCCGACGTGGACGGCAACGAGATCTCCGGCGCGCGGACTCACGGCGTGACGGTCGTCGGCCCGTCGAAGGGCACGACCGTGACCGACAACTCGGTGTCCGGGCGCGGACCGAGTGCGATCGACCTCGCTCGCTCGGACCAGGCCGTTCAACACGGCAACACCACGACCGGCTGGCACTCCACCAAACCGCTGCTCGTGACGCTACGCGGCATCTTCCAGCCACTCACCGTGCTCTGGCTGATCCTGCTGCTCATCGTCCTGGTCGCAGCCATCGGTGGTGTCATCCGCGGCCGTCGGGGCGAGGCCCGCGAGCACCCGTACGCCAAACTCGCTCCCCTGTCCTCCTTCACCCGGGGCGTCGTCGACCCGACCACGCTGGGCCTGCCCGCCTCGCCGATCTCGTCGCCGATGGCGGAGGCCGGACCGCACCAGGCAGGTACGGGCCACGCAGCCGCGGACCAGGACGGCAGCCGGCGCGCAGCCCACGCAGCCCCGGCCGCAGACGTCGACGCGGCGCTCGCCGCGACGGGCCGGTGACGCGGATGACGAACCTGTTCGAACGACATCGCGTCCAGATCGTGTCCGGCGCCGTCGGTCTCGTGGCCGGAGCCGTGCTCATCGGCGGGATCTGGGGCGTCAGCGCCGCGGTCCGCGACCCCGAGACGGTCGCAGCGCCCGTGCCGACCTCCTCGGCGACCGCCGACCCCGGCCGCACGCCGAGTGCCAGCCGCACCCCGAAGCTCGGCACGCTGGATGACGACGGCGGATCCGACAGCGGGAAGTCCGACGAGGGCGGCGGCGCCACCAGCGGCACGGCGAACGGCTCCGCGGGGACGGCCACCGCCGCCCCGGCCGCCGCGTGCACGTCGCCGACCATCCGCGTCAGCACCTCGGACGCACTCACGTCCGCACTCGAGGACGCCGAGGCAGGGGACGTCATCGCCCTCGCCGACGGCACCTACGACGGGACCTTCGAGGGGACGGCGAAGGGCACGGCCAGCCAACCGATCGCCCTCTGTGGCGGGAGCGGGGCGGTCCTCGACGGCGGTGACCCGTCCGACGGCTACGTCATGCACCTCGACGGTGGTGCCTACTGGACGCTTTCCGGGTTCACGGTGCAGAACGGCCAGAAGGGCGTCATGCTCGACGACACGCAGCACTCGGTCCTCCAGGGGCTCACGGTCCGGAAGACCGGGGACGAGGCGGTGCACGTCCGCGGCAACAGCAGCGACAACACGGTGCGCGGCAACCACGTCTCCGAGACCGGACTGCGGAAGCCGCAGTTCGGCGAGGGCATCTACATCGGCTCGTCCAAGAACAACTGGTGCGACGTGTCCGACTGCAAGCCGGACCGCAGCGACCGGAACGTCGTCACGGAGAACACGGTCACGGGCACCGCAGCCGAGAACGTGGACATCAAGGAGGGGACGACCGGTGGTGTGCTGTCGGACAACTCCTTCGACGGTGCGGGCATGCAGGGGCAGAACCATGCGGACTCCTGGGTCGACGTGAAGGGCAACGGCTGGAGCGTCACCGGGAACCGCGGGGTGCACTCGATCCTCGACGGGTTCCAGACGCACGAGCTCCTGGACGGCTGGGGCACGGACAACACGTTCTCCGGCAACACCGTGGACCTCGGCAACAGCGACGGTGTGGCCTTCGCCTTCCGCCCGGTGCTCGGCAACACGGTGTCGTGTGACAACGACGTGGTCGGCTCGAACGAGTTCTCGACCACGAAGTGCACGCCCTGATCAGAGACGGGCGAGCAGCTCGCGCCCGCGTCTGAGCCGACGGTCGGCCCGCTGACGGCCGACCGTCGCGAGGACCCCGGCGGTGAAGTCCGCCTCGTGCCGCAGGGCCGCAACGGCGTTCGCGGCGTCCAGTCCGTCCCCCAGGGACGCCTGGGCCCGGCGGAGCCGGCCGAGGTGTCGGTGCGTGCCGGCAAACCCACCTGCAGCGTCGATCGCGAAGCGGAGCCGCCGCGCGGCCTTCCTGGCGTCGTGCAGCACCTCGAGGTCAGCAGACCGTGTCGCCGCGTCCCGCACCCGGCGCACGCGACGACGCTCCCGGTGGAGTCGCCGCTCGACGAAGGGTCGTACGGCGTCCCCGGCGCGCGGACCCGGCGGTGCGTCGGCGATGAGCGCGTCGAGTGCGTCCAGTGCGCCGAACCACTCGGCAGAGCACAGCACCTCGTCGAACCCTGCCGTCGCGTCCCCGTGCGCCGACCGCAGGCGGCCCACGAGTCCGGCGAGCGTCACGTCGTCGACGAGTCCCTCCGGCGCACGGCCCGCGAGCCTCTGGACCGAGGCGGCCAGGACCTCGGCGTCACGGACCGTCCCGGCAGCACGTCCGACGGCGCCGAGGCTCCGTCGCACCGACTCGCTGGCGTCGCGGTCGAGCGCGCCCCGGTAGACCACCAGGACGCTCCGGATCCGTCGGAGCGCCCCTCGGAGAGCGTGGACCGCGTCGGGTTCCCGGCGTCGGACGAGCGGGTCGAGCCGGACCGCGTCGGCGCGGAGCGTGGCCAGCGCGTCGACGACGAACCGGGCGGCCGTGCCGGATGGATGACGGTGCGACGTGGACGGCCGGCGGAGCGGTGCGAGCCGCGGTACCGGAGCGCGGTCGGCAGCACCGCCGCCGCCGTCCGTGTCCGGTCCGCCCGCGTCGGTGTCCGCATCCTCGGCCGCGTCCCGGAGCGCCCGCTCCACCCCGCGGACGAGCGCGTGGCCGCTGCCGTCGTCCGCCAGCGCCCACCAGCGACCGGCCCGGAGCACAGCCTCGTCCGGCGAGCCCTCGTCGACCCGGACGTCAGCGACCTCCGCCCGTACCCGGCCGTCCCGACTGTGCAGGACCAGGAGCGACGTCGTGGTGTCGCGCAACCGGACGACGGTCAGGGGCCGACCGCGCAGGTGCACCGCCAGTTCCGGGACCGGTGCGTCCGCGCTCCGGTCGGCGAGGTGCTCCGGACCCTCGCCGCGATCGACCGTCCAGGTGCCGTCCTCGCCGCGCACGAGCTCGACCCCGGCCGCGGCGAGCACCCCGTCGGACGTGTCCCAGACGGCCTCACGCACCATCACGTCCGGGACCCGCCCGACGACGTCCGCGTAGGGCTCGAGGGCGGGGAGTCGCCGGGCGTCCGGGACCCGCCAGGTCACGCGAGGAGCCGGGAAGTCGTCGTCGTGGGGATCGTCTCGCTGGTGCATGCGAGTCAGTGTCGTCCGGACCGCCCCGGCGCCGGGGCGGTCCCCGCGAACTGTGGACAGCCTCCCGGCCGGACCGCCCCTGTGCAGGGAGGGCGACACCGTCCTCCGCGCGATCCCGCGGACCGGCGCAGCAGCGACGGGTAGCGTCCCCGACATGACCGACGCTGTGCACGCCGACCCCTTCGAGACCGCCGTCGCCGGCTGGATGGCCGACCAACGGTGGTACGCCGCCAAGGGCGGGACCCCCAGGATCCGCGTGGTCGCCGAACAGACCGACACCACCGCCGACGCGACGATCCGCACCCTCTTCGTGCTGGACGACGCCCCGACCGGCCCCGTCCTCTACCAGGTGCCGCTCACCGTGCGACCCGCAGCGGTCCCCGAGCTCGCCCACGCCCTGGTCACCGAACTCGACGGCGCTGCGGTCTACGACGCTCCGCACGACGTCGCCTACGCACGCTGGCTGCTCGGCCGGATCGAGGCCGACGGCGAACACATCGGGCCGGTCACCGACGCTCGCGTCCTCAGCGGCGAGCAGTCCAACACGTCCGTCATCTGCGGGACCGCCGAGAACGGACAGGTCATCACGAAGGTCTTCCGCGTCCTGCACGACGGTGAGAACCCCGACGTCACGACGCAGCGGGCGCTGTCGAGCGCCGGGTCGGTCCGCGTCCCGCGCACCTTCGGTGCCCTGGCGGGGGAGTGGCCGGACGAGGCGCAGGTCGGCGGGACCGCACACGGGCACCTCGCCTTCGCGCAGGAGTTCCTGCCCGGGCTGGAGGACGCGTGGCGCGTCGCCCTCACCGCAGCTCGGAACGGCGAGTCCTTCGCCAGCGCGGCCGACCGGCTCGGTGCTGCGCTCGCCGAGGTGCACACGGTCCTCGCGGGTGCGATGCCCACGGCGACGTCCGGCCCGGACCAGGTCGACGAGGCGATCGCGACGATGCGCCGCCGCCTCGACACCGCGGCTGCCGAGGTGCCGCAGGTCGCCGAGCACGCCGCCGCCGTCGGTCGCGTCTACGACCGTGCCGCCTCCGTGCCGTGGCCGACCATGCAGCGCATCCACGGAGACCTGCACCTCGGTCAGGTGCTGTCGGCCCCCGAACCCCGGGGCTGGGTCTTCCTCGACTTCGAGGGTGAGCCCCTCCGCCCGATGCCGGAACGCTCGCGGCCGGACGTCGCACTCCGCGACGTCGCCGGCATGCTCCGGTCCTTCGACTACGTCGCAGGCGCGCTGGCGCATGAGGACGAGCCGGTGGAGACAGGCGACTGGGCGCACGAAGCACGCACGGCGTTCCTCGACGGGTACGAGCGAGGCAGCGGGTCCGACCTGCGCGCACACCGGGCACTGCTCGACGCGTTCGAGCTCGACAAGGCGGTCTACGAGGTCGTCTACGAGGCACGGAACCGACCGACCTGGGTCGGCATCCCGGTCGCCGCGGTCGACCGGTTGGTGGCGCGCGCGGACGGTTGACGGCGAGCGGCTGCGTCCGCGGCGCGACCGGATGACGGACGGGAGGCCCGTGGCGACACCGCCACGGGCCTCCCGTCCGATCTGCCCGACTAGTTGACGGGGCCGGTGTACTTCTCGCCCGGGCCCTTGCCCGGTGCGTCAGGGATCGCCGAGGCCTCGCGGAAGGCCAGTTGCACCGACCGCAGCCCGTCGCGGAGCGGACGCGCGTGCTGGTCGCCGATCTCCGTGGCGGCGGCGGTGACGAGGCCGGCGAGCGAGGTGATGAGCTTCCGCGCTTCGTCCAGGTCGGTCTGCTGCTCCGGGTCGTCGGCTAGACCCACCTTGACGGCGGCAGCGCTGAGCAGGTGGACGGCCACGGTGTTGATCAGTTCGATCGCGGGGACCTCGGCGATGTCGCGTGCGGCCTCGTCGGACTCGTCGAATGCTGGGGCCGGGTTGCTCGGGGTGTCGGTCACGGTGCTCCTCTGCTAGACTCGCCGACGGCAGACACTGTCCGCGCGCCCGGAACCTTCCGGATGCGCCGGATCGTTCCGGTTCGAACCGGGACGGCCCGGATCAGGACAGCGTCACGAAAGAGGAGTTCCTCCCACCCGCGGCTGCACCAAGGCTACCGGGTCACCACCGCTCCGCCGGGGTCCACCATGTGGGCATCGGCAGGCCGGACCGCAAGGGTCGGCGTCGGGCGGCTGCCGAACGGGTCCCGATCCGTGCGTCAGATCTCCTCTCTCGTGCCGTCGTCCCGGGCAAACGCCCCGGACGGCCACCACCTGATTGAAGGAGCTCCGCATCACCGATCCCCGTACCAACGACCGAATCCGCGTCCCCGAGGTCCGACTGGTCGGACCCCAGGGCGAGCAGGTCGGCGTTGTCCCCATCGCCGTCGCACTGCGCCTCGCGCAGGAAGCCGAGCTGGATCTGGTCGAGGTCGCGCCGAACTCGAAGCCGCCCGTCGCCAAGATCATGGACTACGGCAAGTTCAAGTACGAAGCCGCTCAGAAGGCCAAGGAAGCCCGCCGCAACCAGGTCAACACCGACCTGAAAGAGGTCCGCTTCCGCCTGAAGATCGACGTGCACGACTACGAGACGAAGCGCAAGCGCGCCGAGGGGTTCCTCCTCGGTGGCGACAAGGTGAAGGCGATGATCCTCTTCCGTGGTCGCGAGCAGTCGCGTCCCGAGCAGGGTGTCCGACTCCTCCAGAAGTTCGCGGAGGAGATCGCCGAGTTCGGCGTCGTGGAGTCCCGTCCGACCCAGGACGGCCGCAACATGACGATGATCATCGCGCCCCTGAAGAACAAGTCGGACGTCAAGGGCGAGCAGAACGCCAAGCGCGCCGCCGAGAAGGCCGAGCGGAAGGCCACCGAGCACTCCGCGAAGTCGCAGCCGGCGGACCAGGCCCCGGCCGCCCCCGCCGCAGCAGCAGCACCGGCCGACTCGTCGGCCGAATAGGTCCTCCCAGACCGCTTCCGCGCTCGACGCGGCCCCCATCCACCCCACGGAAAGGCATCAACATGCCCAAGCAGAAGACCCACTCCGGGTCGAAGAAGCGCTTCAAGGTCACCGGCAGCGGCAAGATCATGAAGCAGCAGGCCGGTATGCGCCACAACCTCGAGGTCAAGTCCTCCAAGCGCAAGGCCCGCCTCAACGAGGACCAGGTCCTCTCGAAGGCCGACGCGAAGAACGTCAAGAAGCTCCTCGGCCACTGAGTCGACCCGGATCGTAAAGGAACAGATCAATGGCAAGAGTCAAGAGAGCGGTCAACGCCGCCAAGAAGCGTCGCGTCATCCTCGAGCGCGCAGAGGGCTACCGCGGCCAGCGGTCGCGCCTCTACCGCAAGGCGAAGGAGCAGGTCACCCACTCCCTCGTCTACGCGTACCGTGACCGTCACGCGAAGAAGGGCGAGTTCCGTCGCCTCTGGATCCAGCGCATCAACGCTGCGTCGCGTGCGAACGGCCTGACCTACAACCGCCTCATCCAGGGTCTGAACCTGGCCGGCGTCGAGGTCGACCGTCGCATCCTCGCGGACCTCGCGGTCAACAACGCCGAGACGTTCGCCGCGCTCGTCGAGACCGCCAAGAAGGCCCTGCCGGCCGACACCTCGGCGCCGAAGGCAGCCTGAGCCACGTCACCCGTGCACCGGAACCCCCACTCCCTGCGGAGTGGGGGTTCCGTCGTTCCCGGCGTCGGTCGACCGCGGTCCGGTCGTGCCGGGCATCCGGTCGTTCCTAGACTGGGTACGTGAGCGAACTCCTCGAGAACCCCCGTGCCGGCCGAGTGAAGGCCGTGGCCGCCCTGGCCAAGAAGGACGTCCGTGCCGAGACCGGGCTGTTCCTGCTCGAGGGCCCGCAGGCCGTGCGCGAGGCGATCGAGTACCGCCCCGAGCTCCTCCGCGAGCTGTACGTCACGCCGACCGCGGCGGCGCGCCACGGTCTGGACGACGCCCCGGTCGACACCTGGTTCGTCACCGAGCAGGTGCTCGACGCGATGGCCGACACCGTGACGCCGCAGGGCGTGGTCGCGGTGTGCCAGCAGTTCCCGACGTCGGTGAAGGACGTCTTCCCGGACGCCCGCCTGGAGGCCCGTGCCGATCCTGATGCGTCGGGCGCCCTCCCCGGACTGGTCGCGATCCTCGAAGAGGTCCGTGACCCGGGCAACGCCGGCACGATCATCCGTGCCGCGGACGCCGCGGGTGCGGACGCCGTCGTGCTCACCGGGCGCAGTGTCGACCCGTACAACCCGAAGGTGGTCCGCTCCACCACCGGGTCACTGTTCCACGTGCCGGTCTCGGTCGGCGTGACCCTGGTGGACGCCATCGAGCGCGCACGGGGGCTCGGCTACACGATCCTCGCGGCCGACGTCTCCGGTGACGACCTGCCGGACGTCCGGGCCGACGGCGTGTTGGACGGGCCCACGGTGTGGGTCTTCGGCAACGAGGCCCGCGGGCTGACGGCCGAGGACCTGGCGCTGGTCGACCGGGCGGTGAAGGTCCCGATCTACGGCCGGGCCGAGTCGATGAACCTCGCGACCGCTGCCTCGGTGTGCCTCTACGAGAGTGCGTTCGCGCAGCGGACCCGTTCCTCCACAGCCACGGACTGACTCGCCTCCGTCCACAGTGCAGCTGGGGAGGGCGACGGTATCCCAGCGGCCGGTAGGCTTGGCTCTCGTGTCAGAACCTCTCGAGATCAGCGAATCGGCGGTCGCCGGCGCCGTGGAAGCGGCCCTCGCCGCGGTCCGCGCCACGACGACCGTCGCCGAGCTGAAGCAGGCCCGTGCCGAGCACACGGGCGAGCAGTCGACGCTCGCCCGGATGAACGCGTCGATGCGCAGCGTCCCGCCGGAGCAGAAGGCGGCCGCGGGCAAGCTCGTCGGTCAGGCCCGGAGCCGGGTGAACCAGGCGATCGCGGCGCAGGAGTCGGTCCTCGCCGAATCCGAAGAGCGTGCACGTCTGGACGCCGAGCGTGTGGACGTCACCGCGCTGCCGTCGCGTCGCACGCCCGGTTCGCGGCACCCGCTGTCGGTCCTCAACGAGACCGTCGCCGACGTCTTCGTGGGGATGGGGTGGGAGGTCGCCGAGGGCCCCGAGCTCGAGCACGAGTGGTTCAACTTCGACGCCCTCAACTTCGACCAGGACCACCCGGCACGGGCCATGGCGGACACGGTGTTCGTCGAGCCCGTCGACCGGCACCTGCTGATGCGCACGCACACCTCACCGGTCCAGGTGCGGTCACTGCTGTCCCGTGACCTGCCCCTCTACGTCATCGCCCCGGGTCGCGTGTACCGCGCCGACGAACTCGACGCCACGCACCTGCCGGTCTTCACCCAGGTCGAGGGCATCGCGATCGACAAGGGCCTGACGATGGCGCACCTCCGCGGCACGCTCGAGCACTTCGCACGTCAGGTGTTCGGTGACGAAGCCCAGATCCGACTGCGTCCGAACTACTTCCCGTTCACCGAGCCGAGCGCCGAGATGGACGTCTGGCAGCCGAATGCCAAGGGCGGCGCGCGGTGGGTCGAGTGGGGTGGCTGCGGCATGGTCAACCCGAACGTCCTGCGGGCCGCCGGCATCGACCCGGACGAGTACCAGGGCTTCGCCTTCGGCATGGGCATCGAGCGGACGCTGCAGTTCCGCAACGGCTTGAACGACATGCGTGACTTCCTCGAGGGCGATCTCCGCTTCTCGCAGCAGTTCGGAACGGTGGTCTGATGCGCGTCCCACTCCGCTGGCTCGGCGAATCCGTCGACCTGCCCGACGACGTCTCACTCGAGCACGTCCACGCCGCACTGGTGTCGGTCGGGTTCGAAGAGGAAGCCGTGCACACCTTCGACCTGACCGGGCCCGTCGTGGTCGGTCGGGTGCTCGAGCGTGTCCCGGAGCCGCAGAAGAACGGCAAGACGATCAACTGGTGCCAGGTGGACGTCGGTGAAGCCGAACCGCGTGGCATCGTCTGCGGCGCCCACAACTTCGACGTCGGCGACCTCGTCGTCGTGACCCTGCCCGGCGCCGTGCTGCCCGGGCCGTTCCCGATCGCCGCCCGCAAGACCTACGGCCACGTGTCGGACGGCATGATCGCCTCGGCGCGGGAACTCGGACTCGGCGACGAGCACGACGGCATCCTCCGGTTCGCCGACCTCGGCATGGAGCCCGAGGTCGGGGCGGACGCCATCGCGCTGCTCGGCCTGGACGACGCCGCCGTCGAGATCAACGTGACGCCGGACCGCGGCTACGCCATGAGCATGCGCGGGGTCGCTCGTGAGTACGCGCACGCCACCGGGGCGACCTTCTCGGACCCGGTCGACCGCGTCCTGCCGCGCGCAGGCGAGGGCTTCGCCGTGACGATCGACGACGCCGCACCGATCCGTGGCCGCATCGGGGCCAGCACCTTCGTGACGCGGGTCGTCCGCGGCATCGACGCCACCCGCCCCACCCCGGCCTGGATGGTCGCCCGTCTGTCGCTCGCCGGCGTCCGCTCGATCTCGTTGCCCGTCGACATCACCAACTACGTGATGTTCGAGCTCGGCCAGCCGCTGCACGGGTACGACCTCGGCACCGTCCAGGGCGGGCTCGCCGTCCGCCGGGCCACCGCCGGGGAACGGCTCACCACGCTCGACGACGTGGAGCGCGAGCTGGACGCCGAGGACCTGGTCATCGCCGACGACGCCGGGGCGGTCGGTCTCGCGGGTGTCATGGGCGGTGCCCGGACGGAGATCACCGAGTCGACGACGGACGTCCTGATCGAGGCCGCCGGCTTCGACCAGGTGTCGATCGCCCGGACCGCGCGGCGCCACAAGCTGCCGAGTGAGGCATCGCGCCGGTTCGAGCGGGGCGTCGACCCGCTCGTCGCCCAGGCCGCGGCGAACCGGGCCGTCGAACTGCTCGTCGACCTCGCCGGCGGCGCACCGGACGCGCTCGGATCGACCCTCGTCGACGAGTCGCCTCGCCCCACCGTCACCATGCGTCTCGGTCGAGCCGCTGCACTGATCGGCGTGGACTACACCGACGCCGAGGTGCTCGACACCCTCCGTGCGATCGGCGCGTCGGTCGACGTCGACGGTGATCTGCTCGTCGTCACCCCGCCGAGCTGGCGCCCCGATCTGGTGGACGACGTCTCCCTGGTCGAGGAGATCGCCCGCATCGTCGGGTACGACCGCATCCCGAGCGTCCTGCCGATCGCGCCGCCGGGTCGTGGGCTCACGCGGCACCAGCAGGCCCGTCGCCGTGTCTCGGCTGCTCTGGCCGCCGCCGGTCTGACCGAGGTCGTCACGGCACCGTTCGTCTCCGCCGCCACCGCTGCCGCGTACCCGGGCATCGACCCCGCCGGCGGGCCGAGCGTCGTCCTGGCGAACGCACTCGACAGTGCGCAGGACCACCTGCGTCGGAGCGGTCTGCCCGCCCTCGTCGACGTGGCCCGGCGGAACGTGTCCCGCGGACTGGTCGACGTCGCCGTGTACGAGACGTCCCGGGTGTTCCTGCCCGAGCCCGGTGTCGAGCTCGGGACGACCGACGTCCCCGCCGGCGCCGAGCGCCCGACGCCCGAGACCCTCGCCGCCCTCGACGCGTCGCTGCCCCCGCAGCCGTTCCACGTCAGCGCGCTGCTCCTCGGCAACGCCGTGCTCAAGCAGCCCGGTGCCGCGGTCGAGACGTTCGGCATCGCCGACGCCCTCGACGTCGCCCGCACGGTGGCCTGGGCAGTCGGTGTCGAGCTGACCGTCAGGCAGACGAGCCACCCGGCGCTGCACCCCGGACGCGCGGCATCACTGCTCGTCGGTGACACGGTCGTCGGTGTGGCGGGCGAGCTGCTGCCGGAACGGACCGCGGACGCCGACCTGCCCCGGGTGGTGGCCGTCGTCGAGCTCGACCTCGACGCCCTGGTCGCCGTCGCCCCCGAACTCGTGCACGTCTCGGCGATCGTGTCCTACCCCGCAGCGACGCAGGACCTGTCCCTGGTGGTGGACGTGTCGGTGCCCGCCGGTGACGTCCTGACCGAGGTGCGCGCTGGTGCCGGAGACCTGTTGGAGTATGCTCGGCTCGTGGATGACTACCGGGGTGCCGGCGTGGACGAGGGACAGAAGTCCCTGACGTTCGCCCTGCGCTTCCGTGCCACGGACCGCACGCTGACCGCTGCCGAGGCCTCCGAGGCCCGTGACGGCGCTGTCCGACGTGCCGGCGAGCGATTCGGGGCGACCCTGCGCGACTGATCCACGACGGATCACCGCCCGGGGTCGCCGCCTCCGACTCTCTCGACGAACAGTCCGACCAAAGGTGGAACCCATGTCCGTATCCGTCGCCGTGGCGGGAGCCAGCGGCTACGCGGGTGGCGAGTTGTTGCGCATCCTCTCCGCTCACCCCCAGTTCGACGTCAGGACGGTGACGGCGTTCTCGAACGCCGGACAGCCGCTGATCGCGACGCAGCCGCACCTCCGATCGCTCGCGCACCTCACCCTGGTGGAGACGACGGCCGAGAACCTCCGCGGGCACGACGTGGTGTTCCTCGCGCTGCCGCACGGCCAGTCCGGTGCGATCACCGCCGAACTCGACGCGGACACCCTCGTGGTGGACTGCGGCGCTGACCACCGCCTGACGGACGAGAGCGCCTGGGCGGCCTTCTACGGTGGCGACTTCCACGGCGCATGGACCTACGGCCTGCCCGAACTGCTGCACGCTCCGCCCGCCCCGGGTGCCGCGGAGGAATGGCGCGACGTCGACGACATCGTCGCCCAGGGCCGGCAGCGGACCGAGTTGGCCGCGACCAAGCGGATCGCCGTCCCCGGCTGCAACGTCACCGCGGTGACGCTCGGCATCCAACCCGGTGTCCAGGCCGGGCTGGTCGAGTCCGACGACATCGTCGCCGTGCTCAGCGTCGGACCGAGCGGTGCCGGCAAGAAGCTCGAGCCGACGTACCTCGCCGCCGAGATCATGGGCTCGGCCAGCGCGTACGCGGTCGGCGGCAGCCACCGGCACGTCCCGGAGATCCAGCAGAACCTCCGGGTGGCAGGGGCCTCGGACGTGCGCATCTCGTTCACCCCCGTGCTCGTGCCGATGGCCCGTGGGATCCTCGCCACGACGACCGCGCGCCTGGCACCCGGCGTCACCGCGCACGACGTCCGCCTCGCCTGGGAGCAAGCCTACGCGGACGAACCGTTCGTCCACCTGCTGCCCGAGGGCGTCTTCCCGCGGGTGGCGGACACGATCGGTGCCAACACGGCCCTGGTCGGCATCGCGGTCGACGAAGCGGCCGGTCGGGTCGTCGCCGTCACCGCGCTCGACAACCTCGCCAAGGGGACCGGCGGCGCAGCCGTGCAGTCCGCGAACATCGCGCTCGGGTTCCCCGAGACGCTCGGCCTCAGCGTGGACGGAGTCGCCCCGTGACCGACATCACCGATGCACCGGGCGCGGACGACGCGGCCACGGGCCTCCCGTCCGCTGACGGCGCGCTGCAGGGCGTCACGGCCGCGGTGGGCTTCCGGGCCGCCGGCGTCACCGCCGGCCTGAAGACGAGCGGCAAGCCGGACGTGGCGCTCGTCGTCAACGACGGTCCGTCCGACGCCGTGGCCGCCGTCTTCACCTCGAACCGCGCCCAGGCGCACCCGGTGATCTGGTCCCGCCAGGTCGTGGGGGACGGGGTGGCGCGAGCCGTCTTCCTCAACTCGGGAGGCGCGAACTGCTTCACGGGTCCGTTCGGCTTCCAGACGACGCACCTGACCGCCGAAGCGGTCGGCGACGCCCTCGGGATCGGCGCCGGCGACGTGGTCGTGTGCTCTACCGGCCTCATCGGTGTCGGCGACCAGACCTTCCGCGACGGTGTCCTCCGCGGCGTGACGCTCGCGGCCGATGCCCTCACCGACGGCGGGGGAGCGGCTGCCGCGACGGCGATCATGACGACCGACACGAAGCCGAAGCAGTCCGTCGTGACCGTCGACGGCTGGACGATCGGGGGCATGGCCAAGGGTGCGGGCATGCTCGCGCCGGGCCTGGCGACGATGCTCGTGGTCATCACGACGGACGCCTCCCTGACCTCCGACGAACTCGACCAGGCGCTGCGGGCTGCGACCCGGGTCACCTTCGACCGTGTCGACTCGGACGGCTGCATGTCGACGAACGACACCGTCGTGCTGATGTCCTCCGGCGCGTCGGGAACGACCCCCGAGGTCGGCGACTTCCGGGAGGCCCTGACCGCCGTCTGCGCGGACCTCGCCCGGCAGCTCCAACAGGACGCCGAGGGCGCCGCGCACGACATCGCGATCGAGGTCGTCGGTGCCGTGAGCGAGGACGACGCGGTGGCGGTCGGCCGGAGCGTGGCCCGGAACAACCTGTTCAAGGCGGCCGTCTTCGGCAACGACCCCAACTGGGGTCGGGTCCTCGCCGCGATCGGCACCACCGATGCCGAGTTCGACCCGTACGCGGTCGACGTCTCGATGAACGGCATCCGGGTCTGCCATGCCGGCGCTCCGGACCAGCCGAGCGACAGCGTCGACCTCAGCCCGCGGGACACCCACGTGCTCATCGACCTGGGGGTCGGACCGCATGCGGCGACGATCCTGACGAACGACCTGACGCACGACTACGTCCACGAGAACAGCGCGTACTCCAGCTGATGAGCGATCCGGACCTCTCGAAGGAAGAAGAGCACGAGCTCGCGACCGTCAAGGCCGCGACCCTCATCGAGTCCCTGCCGTGGTTGAAGCGGTTCTCGGGCAAGATCGTCGTCGTCAAGTTCGGCGGCAACGCGATGGTGAACGACGACCTGAAGCGTGCGTTCGCCGAGGACATGGTCTACCTGCGGTACGCCGGACTGCACCCGGTCGTCGTGCACGGCGGCGGTCCGCAGATCTCGGCGGCGCTCAAGGAACAGGGCATCGAGTCCGAGTTCCGCGGCGGCTACCGCGTCACCACGACCGAAGCGATCACCGTCGTCCGCGACGTGCTGGCAGGTGAGGTGAACCGCGAGATCGTCGACCTGATCGACGAGCACGGTGCCGGCCTCGGTGTCGGCGTGTTCGGCGACGGCGGGTCGCTGTTCACGGGCGAGAAGAAGGGCGTCGTCGTGGACGGCGAGCACTTCGACCTCGGTCACGTCGGCGACATCACCCACGTCGATCCGTCCGGCGTCCTCGCGGCGATCCGGGCCGACCGCATCCCGGTGGTGTCGAGCATCGCGATCGACGACGCGCACCCGGACCAGGCGCTCAACGTGAACGCCGACGCCGCTGCGGCCGCGCTGGCGATCGCGCTCAACGCGTCGAAGCTGATGATGCTGACCGACGTCCCCGGCCTGTACCGCAACTGGCCCGACCGGGACTCGATCATCGACCTCATCGCCGTCGAGGAACTCCGGCAGCTGCTGCCGACCCTCGAGTCGGGGATGATCCCGAAGATGACCGCGTGCCTGGACGCCGTGGTCGGCGGTGTCGGCGGCGCGACCATCATCGACGGTCGTATCCCGCACTCGATCCTGCTCGAGGTCTTCACCCTGCGTGGTGCGGGCACCGAGGTGATCCCGGACCCGAGCCGACGGACCGAGAACCAGAACACGCACGCCGAGATCGGCCGCCGCGCCGCCGGCGAGCACACCACCCCGCACCACGACGAGAAGGGCACCCCACGGTGAGCACCCAGACGCAGACCGAGACCTGGAACGACCGGTTCGGGGCGTCGCTCATGCGATCCCTGACCCCGCCGAAGATCATGCTCGAGCGCGGCGAGGGCTGTCGCGTCTGGGACGTCGACGGCAACGAGTACCTCGACTTCCTCGCCGGCATCGCGGTGAACTCGCTCGGCCACGCCCACCCGGCGCTGGTCGAGGCCATCAGCGATCAGGCCGCCAAGCTGGTGCACGTGTCGAACTACTTCGCCACCCCGCCGCAGCTCGAGCTGGCCGAGCGCCTCAAGCGGATCTCCGGCGCCGGGGACGCCGGCCGCGTGTACTTCGGCAACTCCGGCGCGGAAGCGAACGAGGCCGCGTTCAAGCTCGCACGCCTGAACCGCGGGACGGACGGTCGCAAGACCCGGATCCTCGCGCTGCAGCAGGCGTTCCACGGCCGGACCATGGGAGCGCTCGCCCTCACCGGCAAGCCCGCTCTGCAGGAGGACTTCCTGCCGATGATCCCCGGAGTCGAGCACATCGAGACCTCGATCGAGGCCCTCGAACGCTCGATCGACGACTCCGTCGCGGCTCTCATCCTCGAGCCGATCAAGGGCGAGGCCGGCGTGGTCGACCTGCCCGAGGGCTTCCTGCAGGCCGCTCGGAAACTGACGGAGGAGCACGGCGCCCTGCTGATCCTCGACGAGATCCAGACCGGCATCGGCCGGACCGGGGCATGGTTCGCGTTCCAGAACACCGGCGTGATCCCGGATGCCATCACCGTCGCCAAGGGCATCGCCGGCGGGTTCCCGATCGGCGCCCTCGTGACCTTCGGTGCGGCGTCCGACCTGTTCTCGGCGGGCCAGCACGGGTCGACCTTCGGCGGCAACCCGCTCGGCACGAGGGTCGCGAACGCGGTCCTGGCCGAGATCGAGCGAGCGGGTCTCGTCGAGGGCGCCGTCATCAAGGGGGAGCGGATCCGTGCGGGCATCGGCGCGCTCGGCTCCGACCTGGTGGAAGAAGTCCGCGGGAGCGGCCTGCTCATCGGCGTCGGCCTGCGCCAGCCGGTCGCCGCGGCCGTGTCCGCCGCCGCGCTCGACCGCGGTCTCATCATCAACGCCCCGAACGAATCGAGCCTGCGCATCGCGCCGCCGCTCATCGTGTCCGACGACGAGATCGACGAGTTCCTCGCGATCCTCGCCCAGAGCATGGCGGCCGTCACGGGCGCCGACCAGGAGACCACCGCATGACCCGCCACTTCCTCCGGGACGACGACCTGACCCAGGCGGAGCAGTCCGCCATCCTCGACCTCGCCGTCGAGATGAAGCGCGACCGCTGGGGGAGCAAGCCGCTCGCCGGCCCGCAGAGCGTCGCGGTGATCTTCGACAAGTCGTCGACCCGGACCCGCGTGTCCTTCCACGTCGGCATCAGCGACCTCGGCGGCAGCCCGCTGATCATCTCGACCGCGAACAGCCAACTCGGCGGCAAGGAGACCCCGACCGACACGGCTCGCGTGCTCGAGCGCATGGTGTCCGCCATCGTGTGGCGCACCTACGGCCAGGCCGGGCTCGAGGAGATGGCAGCGAGCACCACCGTGCCCGTCGTCAATGCCCTCTCGGACGACTTCCACCCGTGCCAGCTGCTCGCCGACCTGCTGACCATCCGTGAGCACCGCGGTGCCCTCGCCGGTCAGACCATCGCCTTCGTGGGTGACGGGGCCAGCAACATGGCGCACTCGTACCTGCTCGCCTGCGCGACCGCCGGCATGCACGTCCGCGTCGGAGCTCCGGCCGAGTTCGCCCCGGCCGCACAGGTCGTCCGCGACGCCGAAGCCCGCGCCGCGGAGACCGGCGGCTCGGTGCTCGTCGTGACCGACCCGGTCGCAGCGGTCGCCGGCGCCGACGTCGTCGTCACCGACACCTGGGTGTCGATGGGCAAGGAGGACGAGAAGCAGCAGCGCCTCGAGGTCTTCCACGGCTACCGCGTCGACGACGAGCTGCTCGCACACGCCGCAGACGACGCCGTGTTCATGCACTGCCTGCCCGCCGACCGTGGCTACGAGGTCACGGCCGAGGTCATCGACGGCCCACGCAGCATCATCTGGGACGAGGCGGAGAACCGTCTGCACGCCCAGAAGGCCCTGCTCGCCTGGCTCCTCGCCGCCAACGCGACGCCCACCGGCAACTGACAACCACCCCAGCAAGGAGAACACTCATGGCAGACCGCGTCGTACTGGCCTACTCAGGAGGCCTCGACACCTCCGTCGGCATCGGCTGGCTCAAGGACGCCACCGGCAAAGAGGTCGTCGCACTGGCGGTGGACGTCGGCCAGGGCGGCGAGGACATGGACGCCATCCGGCAGCGCGCGCTCGACTGCGGTGCGGTGGAGTCCGTCGTCATCGACGCCAAGGACGAGTTCGCGGACGACTACCTCGTCCCCGCCCTCAAGGCGAACGCGCTGTACCAGAAGCGCTACCCGCTGGTGTCCGCGTTGAGCCGCCCGCTCATCGCGAAGCACCTCGCCCTCACCGCCAAGCAGCTCGGGGCCGACAGCGTCGCGCACGGCTGCACCGGCAAGGGCAATGACCAGGTCCGCTTCGAGGCCGCCGTCGCCGCCATCGCTCCGGACCTGACGAGCGTCGCCCCCGTCCGCGACCTCGCCCTGACCCGTGACAAGGCGATCGTCTACGCGCAGGAGCACAACCTGCCGATCCTGCAGAGCAAGAAGTCCCCGTACTCGATCGACCAGAACGTCTGGGGTCGTGCCGTGGAGACCGGGTTCCTCGAGGACCCGTGGAACCCGCCGATCGAGGACCTCTACGCCTACACGCAGGACCCCTCCGTCCCGCGGGACGCCGACGAGGTCACCATCACGTTCGAGCAGGGCGTGCCGGTCGCGATCGACGGCCAGCGCTTCAGCGTCCTGCGCATCGTGCAGGAGCTCAACGCCCTCGCCGGCAAGCACGGCGTCGGCCGCATCGACGTCGTCGAGGACCGTCTCGTGGGCATCAAGTCGCGCGAGGTCTACGAAGCCCCGGCAGCGATGGCGCTCATCGCCGCGCACGAGGAGCTCGAGAGCCTCACCCTCGAGCGTGACGTGAACCGCTACAAGCGCGGTGTCGAGTCGGAGTGGGCCGACCTGGTCTACGACGGCCTCTGGTTCGGTGGGCTGAAGCGCAGCCTCGACGCCTTCATCGACTCCACGCAGGAGTACGTGTCCGGCGACATCCGCCTGCAGCTGCACGGTGGTCGTGCCACGGTGACCGGTCGTCGTTCGGAGCAGAGCCTCTACGACTTCGACCTCGCCACCTACGACACCGGCGACACGTTCGACCAGTCGCTGTCCAAGGGCTTCATCGAACTGTGGTCGCTGCCGAGCAAGATCTCCGCTCGCCGCGATCTCGCGAACTAGCCGGAACACAGCGCAGCACCACCCTGTCGGACGGGCCGGAGCGAACCGCCCCGGCCCGTCCCACACCATCTGACCACCACTCACGACGCAGGACGACATGACGGACGTGCCCCGGGCCTCCCGGCCGGAAGAAGCCAGCAGCAAGACCGACGCGACGAACACGGGTGCCCTGTGGGGTGGCCGTTTCGCCGACGGTCCGAGCGCCGAGCTCGCAGCGCTGTCGAAGTCGACCCAGTTCGACTGGCAGCTGGCACCGTACGACCTCGCCGGTTCCCGGGCGCACGCCCGAGCACTGCAGACGGCCGGCTACCTGACGGCCGATGAACTGGACCGGATGCTCGCGGGGCTGGACCGTCTCGAGGCGTCGTTCCTCGACGGCTCCCTCCAGCCGGCGGACTCCGACGAGGACGTGCACGGTGCCCTGGAGCGCCTGCTCATCGCCGACGTCGGTCCGGAACTCGGCGGGAAGCTCCGCGCCGGTCGGAGCCGCAACGACCAGATCGCGACCCTCGGCCGGATGCACATGCTCGACCACGGACGCCGGATCGGTCGCCTGGTCATCGACCTCGTCGACGCGATCAGCCAGCAGGCGTCCGAGCACGAGGGCGCGATCATGCCGGGGCGGACGCACCTGCAGCACGCGCAACCCGTCCTGCTCGCGCACCACCTGCTCGCGCACGCCTGGCCGCTCGTCCGCGACCTGGAACGGCTGCGCGACTGGGCCGGCCGCGCCAGCGTGAGCCCGTACGGGGCCGGCGCGCTCGCGGGGAGCTCGCTCGGGCTCGACCCGACGGCGATCGCCCACGAGCTGGGCTTCGACCGTCCGGCTGACAACTCGATCGACGCGACCGCCGCTCGCGACGTCGTGGCGGAGTTCGCCTTCGTCCTGGCGCAGATCGGCATCGACATCTCGCGTCTCGCCGAGGAGATCATCCTCTGGAACACCAAGGAGTTCGGTTTCGTCCGGCTCCACGATGCCTTCTCGACCGGGTCGAGCATCATGCCGCAGAAGAAGAACCCGGACATCGCCGAACTGGCGCGCGGGAAGTCCGGCCGACTGATCGGCAACCTCACGGGGCTCCTCGCCACCCTCAAGGGCCTGCCGCTCGCGTACAACCGGGACCTGCAGGAGGACAAGGAGCCCGTGTTCGACTCCGTCGCCCAGCTCGAGGTCCTGCTGCCCGCGTTCACCGGCATGGTCGCGACACTGTCCTTCGACACCGCTCGGATGGCAGAGCTGGCGCCGCAGGGCTTCTCGCTCGCGACCGACGTCGCCGAGTGGCTGGTCCGTCAGGGTGTGCCGTTCCGCGACGCGCACGAGGTGTCCGGTGCGCTCGTGCGGTACTGCGAGGAGCGCGGCATCGACCTCGACGACCCGACGGACGAGGAGTACGCGTCCGTCTCACCGCACCTGACGCCGGACGTCCGTGCGGTCCTCACCATCGAGGGCAGCGTCGCCTCGCGTCGTGGCGTGGGCGGAACCGCGCCGGAGCGGGTCGCCGAGCAGCTCGCTGCCGTGACACGGTCCGTGGCCGAGATCGCCGCGGGGACGCCCTTCGCTCGATGACCGGAACGCCCGGACCAACGGTGACGGCAACGCCAACGGTGACGGCGAGGGAGTGATGACGACCACCCCGCTCCTCACCGTGCTGTCCGAGCCCGCCCCGGTCTCCGCCCCGGCCCTCCTCGGGGCCACCGTGGCGGGCAAGGGCGTCACGCTGCGCATCACCGAGGTCGAGGCCTACTTCGGTCCCACCGACCCCGGGTCGCACGGGCACCGCGGGATGACGGCCCGCAACCGACACCTCTTCGGCCCACCGGGCACCCTGTACGCGTACCGGTCCTACGGCATCCACACCTGCGTCAACGTCGTGAGCGGACCGGACGGCGTCTCGTCCGGGTCGTTGCTCCGAGGGGCAGAGGTCGTCGCGGGCGTCGAGACCGCACGCCAGCGGCGCGGTCCGTCCGTCGCGGACGTCGCCCTCGCGCGTGGACCGGGCAACCTCGGCGTCGCTCTCGGCGCCATCCTCGGCGAGGACGACGGGACGTCGCTCCTCGACGGCTCCGGCCCGTACCGCCTCGCCCTGGCACCCGGACTGGAGGCCCGACTCGCCTCATCGACGCCGGCTGCGGTCGTCGACGACCTCCTGGCCGCCGGCACGATCGCGCGTGGTCCACGCACCGGGGTCGGCGGTGTCGCTGGTGGCGCCTCGTTCCCGTGGCGTTTCTGGCTGCGGGACGAACCGACCGTCTCCGCGTACCGGCGTCACAAGGGCGCCCTGGACTGAAGGGTGTGCCTCGGCGCCGGTACGATGACGGGGTGTCCAGTGATACCGCTCCCGATGTCCTGACGCGCCAGCAGAACGACCCGACCTTCGCTTCGGTGTGGGACGAGCTCCGCTGGCGTGGTCTGGTGCACGTCTCGACCGACGAGACCGCCCTCAAAGAGGCCCTCGACGCCGGACCTGTCACGTACTACTGCGGCTTCGACCCGACGGCTCCGTCGTTGCACTGCGGCAACCTGCTGCAGCTCCTCACGATGCGCCGGCTGCAGCTGGCAGGACACAAGCCGCTCGCGCTCGTCGGCGGGTCGACCGGCCTGATCGGTGATCCGCGTCCGACGGCGGAGCGAACGCTCAACACCCGCGAGACCGTCGTGGAGTGGGTCGGTCGTCTGCAAGCCCAGGTCTCCCGCTTCCTCAGCCCCGACGGTGAGAACGGCGTCCGTCTGGTGAACAACCTGGACTGGACCGCACCGCTTTCGGCCATCGACTTCCTGCGCGACATCGGCAAGTACTTCCGCGTCAACTCGATGCTGAAGAAGGACGCCGTCGCCGCCCGGTTGAACTCCGACGCCGGCATCAGCTACACGGAGTTCAGCTACCAGATCCTGCAGGGGCTGGACTTCCGCGAGCTGTACCGGCAGTACGGGTGCACCCTGCAGACCGGCGGGTCCGACCAGTGGGGCAACCTGACCTCGGGGACGGAGCTGATCCGGCGTACCGAGGGTGTGGCCGCGCACGCGCTCGGGACGCCACTCATCACGAACTCGGACGGCACGAAGTTCGGCAAGAGCGAGGGCAACGCGATCTGGCTCGACGGCGCGATGACGTCGCCGTACGCCTTCTACCAGTTCTGGCTCAACACGGCGGACGCCGACGTGATCGCCCGCCTCCGCGAGTTCACGTTCCTGTCGCGTGCCGAGATCGAGCGGCTCGAGCAGGCGGTGGCCGACGAGCCGTTCCGCCGGGAGGCCCAGCGCACCCTGGCAGTGGAGGTCACCACCCTGGTCCACGGCGCGGACGCGACGCAGGCGACCATCGATGCGTCGGCAGCACTGTTCGGCAACGGTGACCTCGCTGCACTGGATGCCGAGACCCTCCGTTCCGCGATCGCGGAGCTCCCCGGGTCCGTCGCCATCGAGGGAACCGCGGACCTCGCTCGTGCCCTCGTCGACACGGAACTCGTCAAGTCCCTCGGTGAGGCACGGCGTGCGATCACCCAGGGCGGTGTCTACGTGAACAACGAGCGAGCTGAGGACCCGGCGGCGACGCTGGCGTCCCTCGCACTGCCGGCGGGTGTACTCGTCCTCCGACGGGGGAAGAAGACCCTGGCGGGCGTGACGGTCTCCTGATCCAGGCCCCGTCAATGTGTTGCAGTGTGCGACACGCCCGGGATGTGGGGTGGGTTGGTGGTGGGGGTGGGGGCTGCGTAAAGTAATCCCTCGTCACCCCAAAGGTGCGGCGGAGCGGCTGGAGCGAAAGCCCAGAGCACGTCGGCCCTCAAGCGGGACCATCCTCCACTGGAGATCGGATCTGGCCTTGTGCTGGTTCGCTTCGACGCTTAGGATGACTACTCCACCGGTTCTCTCCTTCGGGATGAGCCACTGGATCTGGTTGCACGGTTGTGTGGCTGGGTTCGACGACATCGGTGGGTTCGAGAACGACAGCCTCTCTGGCGTGACATCGTGTTGGTGTTGTGTGGGGAGTGCGTCTGGTCCTTGAGAACTCAACAGCGTGCACATTGTCAATGCCAATTTTATTGACCTCGTGCTCGATCGGTTTCGGCTGGTCGGGTCATGAAGCAATT
>NZ_QKSL01000005.1:0-234731 GCF_003234615.1 Curtobacterium sp. MCPF17_001 | reverse complement strand
CCACAGCATCCCAGACGCTGCGGCGTCGTCCACAGGCATGCCAGAGCGGGCATGGGCGTGGACGGGTGGTGCGTATGCTCGCGGCAACGACCACCGAGGGGGAACCGATGGCCACACCCTGGACCGGCATCATCGAGGATGCCCGGCACTACCCGTCACCGCACAATTCGCAGCCGATCGTGCTGCGGGTGGAGGACGACCGCACCGCGACCGTCTTCTACGACCTGCGGCGGGGACTGCCGGCGGAGTCCTTCGGGATCCCGTTCGGGCACGTCTGCGCCGGCGTGTTCCTCGCCGGGCTCGCCCTGGTCGCGCGGGCGCACGGCTTCACCGTCACCGAGGCGCTGGACCACGCTGAGATGGACTTCGGCCGGGTCGACCGAGACCCGGCGGACCACCTGCACCGGCTCGGCAGCGTCGCGCTGACGCCGCACGCAGCGACGGCTGCCGACCGGGAGGCCCTGCACGGCTTCCTCGCTCGGCGCACCTCGCGCAGACCCTACGACGCGACCCTCGTGGACGACGACGTGATCCGGGCGTCGGAGACGATCGCGGCGCAGGCCGGCCACCGGTTCCGGACGACGGCGGACCGGGCCACGGTCGACGAGATCGTGCGCGTGAACCAGGCGACGCTGTTCGACGACCTGCGGAACGACGCGGTGCACACCGAGATCCTGCACTGGCTGCGGTTCTCGAAGCGCCAGGCGGCGGACACCGGGGACGGGCTGTCGGCCGAGACGATGCTCATGCCGGGGCCGGTGCTCAAGTTCGCGATGGAGCACCGCGGGCTGTGGGAGGCACCCGGCATCGGCACCACGTTCAAGAAGGTCTACCTGTCGACGATGCGGGGCGTGCGGCAGCTCGGCTGGCTCGAGGGGCCGTTCGGGTCCCCGGCGGAGTACGTCGAGGCCGGTCGGACGTTCATGCGCATCTGGCTGGACCTCGATGCGCGGGGGATCGCCCTGCATCCCTTCGGGACCGTCATCACGAACCCGCGGTCGCACGCGGCCTTCGTCGAGCGTGCCGGGGTCGACGAGTCCGACGGGCGGATGGCGTGGATGCTGTTCCGCTTCGGCCGGAGTGCTCCGCCGCCTCTGGCGCACCGACGGCCGGCGTCGGCGATGACCCTCGCCGCGGCTGCTGACGGCGGTGTCTCGTGAAGCGAGCGGCGGTGTTCACGGTGGTCTGGGTCGTCGAAGCGGTCGTCGGACTGTTCATGCCGCGGGTCGGGACGCACAAGTTCCTGCTCGCGCCGGGCATCGAGCCGCTCCGCTGGACCCTCGGGCGGTGGCGTGCGTGGCGGACGGCGGAGCTGGCGGCGAAGCGTGTGCCCGCGTACCGGGCGTTCCTGGCGGGCGTGGGGCGTTCCTCCCGTCTGGACACGCGCAGCGGGATCGCCACCGCGTTCTCGGGGCTGCCGGAGATGGACAAGGAGTCCTACGTCAAGCGATGGAGCATCCCGGAGCGCTGTCTCGACGGTCGGCTGCCGCGGCGCGGTGTCGTCGTCGACGAGTCGTCCGGGTCCTCCGGTGTCCCGACGAGCTGGGTGCGCGGACCCGACGAGCGGCAGGCGACGCGGCAGCTGCTGCAGCTCGGGTTCGCCCGGACCTCGAAGGAACTGGCGAAGCAGCCGTTCGTGCTCAACGCGTTCTCGCTCGGTGCATGGGCGACCGGGATGAACGTCACGGCGTCGCTCACCGAGTCCACGATGATCAAGTCGATCGGGCCGGACCGCGACAAGATCGTGCAGACCATGCAGGAGTTCGGCACAGGTTTCACCTACGTGATCCTCAGCTACCCGCCGTTCCTCAAGGCGCTGTTCGAGGACGACCGGATCGACTGGCGCGAGTACACGATCGTCGCGGCGTTCGGCGGCGAGGGCATCAGCGAGA
The DNA here is from genome assembly GCF_003234615.1 of Curtobacterium sp. MCPF17_001. NCBI lineage: Bacteria > Bacillati > Actinomycetota > Actinomycetes > Micrococcales > Microbacteriaceae > Curtobacterium > Curtobacterium sp. MCPF17_001. Next base: position 232,839 of record NZ_QKSL01000005.1, on the reverse strand, counting down.
ACATGCGCGCCCACATCGAGCAGTACGCGCACACCGTCCTCGGGTCGTACGGGGCGAGCGACCTCGAGATCAACCTGGGCATCGAGACGGGCTTCTCGGTGGCGCTGCGGAAGGCGATCGCTGCCGACCCGGCGCTCTCGACGGCACTGACCAAGCAGTCCGAGTACGGCGTCCTGCCGATGGTGTTCCAGTTCAACCCGTTCGGCTACCTGATCGAGACGAACGACCGCGGCGAGCTCGTCGTCACGATCGCCCGCTCCGAGAACATCAGCCCCCGGATCCGGTACAACATCCACGACCGTGGGCACGTTGTGCGGATGCGCGACCTCAGGCCCGTGCTGCGGGCGACCGGGCACGAGGACCTGCTCGCGGAGGCGGAGCTCGACCTGCCGCTGCTGTTCCACTACGGCCGATCGGACCTGTCCGTCGACTTCAACGGTGCCGTCGTCGCTCCCGATGCCGTCCGGGACGTCGTCTACGGGGACCCGGTCCTGCTCGAATCGGTCGAGAACCACCGGCTCATCAGCTACGAGGACGATTACGGCGACCGCCAGCTGCACATCGCCTTCCAGCTCGCCGCGTCCGCCGACTCGTTCGACGCCGATCGCGCCCGGCCGGCCGTGGTCGCCGAACTGCGCCGGCTCAACCGCGACTTCTCGAACGCGATCCGCACCGCACCTCCGGGGACGCTGCCGACCGTGGCGTTCTACCCGTACCGGACCGGGCCGTTCCGCGACGACGGTCGGAAGCTCAAGAACGAGTACGTGTGGCAACTCGGGCCCGGCTCGGTGGACGAGTGGGACCTGGACCTCGGGTGGGTGGCGCCGAAGGAGGTCTGAGCGGGGCGACTCAGCGGTACTGCGGCGGCCAGTCGAACGGGGCCGGCCGGTGCGGGACCTCGCCGATCGTCGTGACGGCGAGCCCGATCTCCCGCCGGTTCGTCAGCTCGATCGACCGTGGGTTGCCGAAGAACCGCCTGCCGTCCACCCACACCGTCAACTCACCGCGCAGCCCACCGACGTGCGCCGGCCCGAGGGAGACACCCCACTCGTCGAAGAACTGCCCGAGCGTGAAGGTGCGCCGAGTCGGGGACTCGACGTGCAGGATGCCCGACGTGTCGTGCGTGTGCAGCTGCGCGGCGAATCGCTGCGACTTCGCGTGCCCGATGTCGCCCGGCACCACGACCGGGGTGTCACCGTCGGTGATGGTCAGGTGCGTGTGGACGTGCTCCGTGAGGCGTTCGCCCCACACGTTCTCGAGCCCGGCCTCCTCCGCGCGATGCGCGAGGTCCGTCGGGCGGGGCCACGGGGGTGCGACCGACGTCGTGTCGGAGCCGGGCGCCGAGCAGCCGGTGAGCAGGGCGACGAGCAGTGCGGCGACGACGACGGCGGGGGAGCGGCGCATGCGAGCGAGCGTAGTCACGGGCTCGGCGTCGCTCTCGGCGCACCCGTAGGATGTGGGGTGCACCCAGACCCGGTGCGAGGGCCTTTAGCTCAGCTGGTAGAGCGCCACGTTTACACCGTGGATGTCGTCGGTTCGATCCCGGCAGGGCCCACCGGAACGCGCGCTCGTCCTCCTCGGCCGCTTCACCTCTTCCGACGGCGACGTGATCGGAGAACAGTCTGTCGCCGGGGTCGCCGGGGTCGCCGTGCCAGCGGTGCGGTGCAGGACGGGAACCGCGGATCGAGTTTCAGATGTGGCTCGCCAGGCGTGCGGCCTGCTCGCGGTCCTTCTGGTGCTCGCGGACGACGGCACTGACCGCGAGCCACGAGACCAGGGTGCTGAACGCCCCGACGAGCAGCGTCCCGCAGATGCTCGACATCCACACGATGGTCTGCGCGTTCACGGCGATCGTCTCGAGGTCTCCGCCCGCTCTGGAGAAGATGACGAGCGCGCTCGCTCCCGTCCCGATCGCCCCGGCGAACATGATGATCGTCATCGCTGCGAGAGCTCCGCGCCAGCCGTTGTCCATGGCTCCGACCGTACTGGCCCTCGGACCGGAGATGCGAGCAGCACTCGGACTCAGACTCGCCCCTCTCCCGCGATGCGCGACCACACCGCCAGGTCCACCCGGCCGTCATCCGTGAACCCGGCGTTCCGCGCGACGCCCTCGCGAACGAACCCGGCGTGGGAGGCGACCCTCGCCGATGCCGAGTTCCCTGTCGCGATGCGGAGCTCGACACGCTCGAAGGAGTGGACGTCGAGCAACCACGACGAGAGCGCGCGCACCGCAGCGGATGCGTGACCCTGACCGCGGAATTCCGGCGCGAGCCAGTAGCCGATCTCGGCCGTGCAGGCGCGCCAGTCGACACGCTTCACGTCGATGCACCCGGCGAGGGAACCCCCGACCCGGATGCAGCGGACCAGCCCGGCTCCGCTGGCACGGATCGATTCGGTGCTTTCGGTCGCCCACCGACCGGCGAGCTGCACCGTGTACGGGCGCGGGAGCGGCAACCACCGACGGATCTCGAGGTCCGCGACCGCTGCCGCGAGCGCCGGCCCGTCCGCCAGGCTGAACGCGGTCAACGCCGTCGTCGCGTCCACCGGGAGGGCGGCGTCCGGGAGGCACGGCACCGCAGGCCGCGTCGGTTGCGTTGGACGGCCCTCCAGCCTGCTCACCGGACCACGCTCCAGTCCGTCGGCAGTCCGGGACCCGGCCAGGCGGGATCAGGGACCCAGCCGGACCAGTCGGCGTCGAACGGGAAGCGGCGCGCGCGTGCGACCGCGGTCGCGTCCTCGCCCGCCTGCTCGATCACGGCGCGCATGGTCTCGGGCCAATGGCCTGTCGAGGCGTAGAACGCGAGTTCGTCTTCGTCCTTGTACCGGACGGACCACGTGCCGTCCGGACCGGTCGTGGCGACGACGTCGAGTGTCCAGTCCTGGCTGTCGAACCCGAGCGGCGTCCGGACCCAGGGCAACTCGAGGTTGACGTACCAGTCACGCAGCCAGTCGGAACCGTCGTGCCAGCGCCAGACGGACCAGGGGGAGCCCTTCGGGTGCACGCGGACGACGGCCGCACCGGTCCACCCGTCCTCGACGTACGACCCGTCCCAGTCCGCAGGCAGGACGAGCCGCCCGTTCGGACCGCTGCCGACACCGGCACGGCGGCGCACCGCCGAGCCGATGGGACTCGCGACGACGGCGAGGTCGTCGTCGTCGACCAGGACCCGGCCGGCAACCGCGAAGGCGACGGCGTCACCGCGGGCGCCGAAGTCGTGCACGCTCCGGAGGAGGACCGGGTCGCCCGAGGCGAACGGCTCGCTGCGACTGTCCGGACGGGCGCTGGTGTCCATGTCACCCACCGTACTGGCCGTCGCGCCGAGGAAGACGGATCGCATCGGTGCGAGAGGGGCGGGGACGGCGGAGTCCGGGAGACCGCGGGCCGTCGCCCTCGTCTGTCCCGCGTGACGGGCCTCCCGTCCGATCAGTCCGCGTCCGCCGGGCGCCACCCGAGTGCCGGGCCGAGTCGCTCCGCGATGTCGGTGATGATCTGGGCGGAGTCGTCTGGCTCGAGGTCGAACGGCAGGGCGAACGCGACCTCGGTGACCGCCTGGTAGCCCGCGTCGGCCCGCAGGCGGTCGGCGATCTCCTCCGAGCTCCCCATCAGGTCAGCGGCGAAGAGCAGCCCGCCGGGCCCGAACGGCACCCCGACCCGTCCGGAGCGCGAGTCGACGTACCGGCGGTAGCGCGCCTGCTGTTGCGGTGTCGCGCTGTCCGTCGGGATGACCACGAGGCCCTGGGAGATCCTGGCGGTGTCCGGGGTGGGGTGCGCGTCGAGGTAGGCGTCGATCTGGGCCCGCTGGTTCGTGGCGAAGTCCGTGCCGACCTCGCTGCGTGTGACGCTCGAGGTGAGCAGGTGGAAGCCGTTCTCAGCGGCCCAGACGGCCGACCGCGTGCTGCCCGTCCCGTACCAGAGCCGGTCGACCAGGCCTGCGCTGAGGGGCTGGACCGAGCGCGAGAACTCCTCGATGCCGCGTCGCTCGACGGTGGCGGTGACCGGGTCTCCGCGGACGAGGTCGCGGAAGCGGAGGAGACGGTCGTGGCCGAGGTCCTCCTGGTCGGCGGTGTCCGGGTAGAGCGCGTCACGGTAGAGGTCGTAGTTCATCGGGGGCCCGGCGGAGAAGCCGGGGTTCAGGCGTCCGCCGAGCAGCACGTCCACCGTGCCGAGGTCCTCCGCGAGGCGGAAGGGGTTCTCCGCACCGATCGGCGTGACGGCCGTGCCGAGCTCGATCCGCGACGTTCGCTGCGACGCGGCCGCCATCACCGCGACCGGGGACGAGATGCCGTGCTGCAGGTGTCGATGCCGGAGCCAGGCGCTGTCGAGGCCGAGTCCCTCGCCGCGCTCGATCACCCGGAGCGTGTCCTCGATCCCGAGTGCGGGGCGAGCGGGGTCGAACGTCCCGATGGTCAGGAAGCCGACACGGTCCGGGGGAGTTCCGTCGAGGGGCATGCGCCGATCGTGTCAGACATCGACCGCCCGGCGTGCGGGTGTCACGGTCCACCGCCGCGGACGCCGTCGTGGAGCGGCTCCGGAGGCCGGTTCATGACGTCCGGTTTCGTCCCGTGCCGTTGTGTTTCACGAGGCGTTGTCACGGGGTTGCCGTCCTCGTAGCGTCGGGCCACCGACCGGGTCCCACTGGTCGGACGACGACCTGGGGACATGATGACCGACACGGCAGACGCCACACGAGTGCGATCCCGGACGCTCACCTTCCGCACGGTGCGGCCGGACGACCCGGCTGCCGCTCCGATGCTCGCCGACCTCGAGCGCGAGTACGACGACCGCTACGGCGACGACCTGGGGGAACCGGCGTCGGTGGAGATCCACCGGTACCCGCCGGAGCAGTTCACCGCGCCGCTCGGCACGTTCGTCCTGCTGTACGAGGGTGGCCAGCTCGTCGCCGGGGGTGCGTTCAAGCCGTACGACGAGCAGACCGTGGAGTTGAAGCGCATCTGGACGTCCCCGTCGGAACGCGGCCGCGGTCTCGCCGCCGAGGTGGTCCGGGAACTCGAGTCGGAGGCTCGTGGCCGCGGCTACTCGCGGGTGTACCTGACGACGGGGCCGCGTCAGCCCGAGGCGGTCCGCCTGTACCGCCGGCTCGGGTACACCCCGCTGTACGACGCCGCCCTGCCGGCGGAGGAGGTCGGCATCCACCCGTTCGAGAAGACCCTCCCGTCGGCCGTGCCGGCCGTGCCGCCCGTGCAGGCCGGACCGGCAGCGCCGGACGTGTCGGGGGCCCTGGGCCGTCCGGTCGTGCCGCTGCGACACCCGTTGCGGTGGATCGCTGCCGCGCTCGTGCTCGTCCTGCTGCTGAACCTCGTGCAGACGCTGTTCACCAACCCGTCCTGGGAGTGGCCGCGGGTCGGGGAGTGGCTGTTCAGCCCCGCGATCCTCACGGGCCTGCAGCTCACCCTGGTTGCGACGGCCCTCAGCGCGGTGATCAGCTTCGCCGGGGGAGTCCTGCTGGCGATCGCCCGGCTGTCCCGCAACCCCGTCCTGTCGAGCCTGGCGTGGGGGTACGTCTGGCTCTTCCGGTCGGTGCCGCTGATCCTCGTGCTGGTGTTCCTCTACAACCTCGGCAACCTGTACCCGTCAGTCGGGATCGGGATCCCGTTCGGACCGCAGTTCTCGGTCCCGACGGCGAACCTGCTCAGCGACCTGGCGATCGGGGTGACCGCGCTGAGCCTGAGCGAGATCGCGTACGCGTCCGAGATCGTCCGCGCCGGGGTCCTCGCCGTCGACCACGGTCAGCGCGAGGCGGCACAGGCCCTCGGGCTGCCGCGGCACCGGCAGTTCCTGCGCATCGTGCTGCCGCAGGCGCTGCGGTCGATCGTCCCCGCGTTCGTGAACCAGGTCGTCGGGCTCCTCAAGGCCAGTTCGCTGCTGTTCTACGTGTCCCTGCTCGACCTGTTCGGGGTGGTGCAGAACCTCAGCAGCACCTACCCGACGGACATCATCCCGCTGCTCGTCGTCGCGACGATCTGGTACCTCGTGCTCACCAGCGCCGTGTCGGTCGTCCAGTACCACGTCGAACGGTGGACGGCCCGCGGCACGGTCCGGGTCCTGCCCGCGACACCGCTGCAGCGCGTGTGGCTGGCGGTCCGGCGACACCGACCGGTGGTCCGGACGAGCGCGGAGGTCACGACGGCGAACCACGACGACGGGAAGGTCATCTGATGTCCGCGACGATCAGCATCCGCGGTGCGGTGAAGGCGTACGGCGACCACCGCGTCGTCGACGGCATCGACCTCGACCTGCCGGCCGGCAGCGTGACCGTCGTCATCGGGCCCTCCGGCTCCGGGAAGTCGACGCTCCTCCGGGCGGTCAACCACCTGGAGCCGCTCGACCGCGGCGTGGTGACGATCGGCGACGAGACCATCGGGGTCCGCCTGCACCGGGGTCGTGACGGCACGGCCCGGTACCGGGAGCTGCCGGAACGGACGATCCTGCGGCAGCGCGCCCGGATCGGCTTCGTGTTCCAGCACTTCAACCTCTTCCCCCACCTGACCGCGCTCGAGAACGTGGCCGAGGGGCCGATCGCGCAGGGGGTGGCAGCGGACGTCGCGAAGCAGCGGGCTCGTGACCTCCTCGGCCAGGTCGGTCTCGCCGACCGCGCCGACTCCCGCCCCCGTCAGCTGTCGGGCGGGCAGCAGCAGCGGGTCGCGATCGCGCGTGCCCTCGCCCTGTCGCCCGAGGTCGTCCTGCTCGACGAACCGACCTCCGCGCTCGACCCGGAACTGGTCGGGGAGGTGCTCGGTGTGATCCGGGACCTCGCCGCGACGGGCTGCACCCTCGTCATCGTCACCCACGAGGTGGCGTTCGCCCGGGAGGTCGCGGACCACGTCGTGTTCCTCGACCACGGACGGATCGTCGAACAGGGGCCGCCCGCAGCGGTCCTCGACGACCCGCGACACCCCCGGACCCGGTCCTTCCTCGCCCGCCTGCGCTGAGCACACCAGCGACGGACGGACCAGATCCGGACCGGGACCCAGATCCAGACCCAGACCCAGACCCAGACCGCACCACGCCGCACCACGACCCAGGAGAACCATGTCCCGCACCCACACCCACCGCTGGCGCACCCATGCCGGCGCGCTCGTCCTCGCCGCCGGAGTGGCCGTCGCCCTCACCGGATGCAGCCCGTCCGCGAACGCCGACCCGTCGTCCGCCGACGGGACCGTCACCATCGGCGCGGCCTCGAACGGCGCGGCGAAGGAGACCCGGATCGCCGTCCAGGAGGACGCGGCACTGCACGACGCCCTGCCGTCGACGGTGCGGAAGTCGGGCGAACTCGTCATCGGCATCGGGGCACTGCCGGCGGGCTTCCCGCCGCTCGCGTTCACGGGCGACGACCAGAAGACGCTGACCGGTGCCGAGCCCGACCTCGGACGGCTGGTCGCCGCGAAGCTCGGGCTCGAGCCGAAGGTGCAGAACTCGACGTGGGACAACCTGTTCGTCGGCATCGACACCGGCCGGGTCGACGTGGGCTTCTCGAACGTGACGGACACCGAGCAGCGGAAGGAGAAGTACGACTTCGCGTCCTACCGGCAGGACAACCTGGCGTTCCAGGTGCCGAAGTCGTCCGACTGGACCTTCGCCGGTGACCCGTCCGTCCTGGCGGGCAAGACGGTCGCGGTGTCCTCCGGGACGAACCAGGAGAAGATCCTCCTGGAGTGGCAGAAGCAGCTGGAGGCCGCCGGCGAGACCCTGACGATCAAGTACTACCCGGACGCCAACGCGACGCTGCTGGCGTTGCGTTCGGGCAAGATCGACGCCGCCTTCGGGCCGAACCCGTCCATCGCCTACCAGAACACCCAGAGCGCCGGGAGCGCGAACCCGACGAAGACAGCGGGCACGTACTCCGGCGCCGGGTCGTCACTGCAGGGCCTCATCGCGGCGACGACGAAGAAGGACAACGGCCTCGTCGAGCCGCTGCAGAAGGCGATCGACGAGCTCATCGACGACGGCGCGTACGCCACCTGGTTGCAGACCTACAACCTGTCGAACGAGGCCGTCCCGCGGTCCGAGGTGAACCCTCCCGGCCTGCCGCTCGACAACGGGTGACCGTCGCGGCGGGTGACCGCCATGACGGGAGGCCGGTCAGCGATCCGCTGGCCGGCCTCCCGTCTTCTCGACCTCGGGTCTCAGGCGCCCCATGCGTCGGCGAGCAGCCGGTACGACCGGACCCGGGCGTCGTGCGCGTGGGTGATCGTGGTGACGAGCAGCTCGTCCGCGCCAATCACCCGGCGCAGGGTCGCCAGCCGTTCCACGACGTGCTCGGGCGCACCGACGAACCGGGTCGCCAGGCGGTCGGCGACCGTGACGACGAGGTCGTCGGGCAGCTCCGGGGCGTCCTCGGGGGACGGGTACGGGATCGCGCCGACACCGGAGCGGATCGAGTGCACCCAGGCGCCGTACCCGCGTCCCAGCCGCGTCGCCTCGGTGTCCGTGTCGGCGACGACGACGTCCGCCGACACGACGACGTGCGGTGCGTCGAGGACGCCCGGCCGGAACGCCTCCCGGTAGGCCCGGACCGAATCGAGCACGGTGCCGGGTGAGGAGTGGTAGTTCGCACCGTAGGGGAGTCCGAGGGAACCGGCGATCCGGGCGCTCTCGCCACCGGTGGACCCGTGGATCCACAGCTCTGGAGCCGAGTCCGGACGGGAGGCCGGGGTCGCCTCGACGACGACACCGTCCCGTTCGAAGGTGCCCGCCAAGAAGGCGCGGATCGTGGTGAGTTCGTCGGCGAAGCGATCCACGTCCCCGGGCACGCGGCCGAGGAGTTCGCCCTGGAGGGCGAACCGGCTGCCCGGCGCGACACGGAACGGGAACGGGGCCGGCACGACGAGACCGTCCACGACCTCGTCCGACCGCGCGGCCGCGGTCGCCGGTGCCGGCGGGCGGACACCCGTGCCGGGCGCGGGCGCGCCGGAGCGGCCGAGGCCGAGGTCGAACCGCGGGCCGTGGAGGCCGACGAGCGTGCCGAAGGCCTCGACGATCTGCAGCGCCCGGACGTTGCCGACGAGGGTGGCAGCGCTGCCGACGCGGATGCTCGACGTGGCGGCCGCGACCGCACCCATCACGAGGTTCGGCGCGCTGCCGGCGACGCCCGGGTTCAGGTGGTGCTCGGCGAGCCAGTACCGGGCGTAGCCGGCGGCTTCGGCCTCGCGAGCCAGGTCGACGGTGTTGTGGAGGGCTTCGGATGCGTTCGAGCCCGCGCTGACGGGTACGAGGTCCAGGACGGACAGCGGGACGCGGCTCATGCTGCGTCCAGCCCGAGGGTCTGCCGCAGTGTCGCGTCCGGGTCGTACGACTGCCGGTACACGCCCCGCTCCTGCAGCAGCGGGATCACCCGGTCGACGAACTCGTCGAGACCGTAGGGGTTCGTGTGCGGCACGACGACGAAACCGTCGGTCGCTCCCGCCTGCACGTACCGGTCGACCTCCGCGGCGATGTGCTCCGGCGTGCCGACGAAGCCGCCCCGGGTGGACACCTCGATCACCAGGTCCCGGATCGACAGGCGCTCCGCCTCGGCACGCTCGCGCCACCCGCGGACGACCGGCTCGACGTCACGGACGTGCCGGACCCGGCCGCGGGTGATCGGTCCGCCGTCGAGGTCCGGTTCGACCTCGGGGAGCGGACCGTCGACGTCGTACGCGGAGAGGTCGCGGTTCCAGACCTGTTCGAGGAACGCGATGGCGGTCGCCGGGCTCACCTGGGCGCGTCGGATGGCCCGTGCACGCTCCTCGGCCTCGGCGTCGCTGTCACCCAGCACGAACGTCGCCCCCGGCAGGATCACCAGGTCATCCGCCGGACGTCCGGCCCGCAGCAGCCGGGTCCGGAGGTCGTCGGAGAACCGTCGGGCGTCCTCGAACCCGGTGTGCAGCGAGAACACCACCTCCGCGCGTGTCGCCGCCAGGTCCCGACCTTCGTCGGAGTCGCCCGCCTGCACGACGACTGGTCGGCCCTGGGGGCTCCGCGGCACCGGGAACGTCCCGGTCACGTCGAACTGGGGCCCGTGGTGGTCGACGTCCCGGATCCGGGCACGGTCCGCGAAGTGCCCCGTCGCACGGTCCACGAGGACCGCGTCGGCCTGCCACGAGTCCCAGAGCTCCCGGGCGGTGTCGACGAACTCCGCAGCCCGGGTGTACCGGTCGGCGTGCTCCAGAAAGCCACCGCGGCGGAAGTTCGCCCCGTGGAAGGCATCCGAGCTCGTCACGACGTTCCACCCGGCGCGACCACCACTGAGGTGGTCGAGGGTCGCCAGCTGCTTCGCGAGCTCGAGCGGCTCGTTGAAGGTCGTCTGCAGGGTCCCGACCAGACCGATGTGGTCGGTGACCCCGGCCAGGGCCGCGAGGATCGTCAGCGTGTTTGGGCGCCCGACGACGTCGAGGTCGTGGATCCGGCCCTTCTGCTCCCGCAGCCGCAGTCCCTCGGCGAGGAACACGAAGTCGAACAGTCCGCGTTCGGCGTTCCGGGCGAAGTGCTCGAAGGACGAGAACGCGATCTGGCTCTCCGCCCGGTCGTCGCTCCAGACCGTGGTGTTGTTCACGCCGGGGAAGTGCGCGGCGAGATGGACCTGACGCTTGCTCATGCGCGGACCTCCGGAGTTCGGGCGTAGCGGCTGACGGCGGGGGCGATCCCGAGCCGGGAGCGCAGGTCGGCCACGGGACGGGACGAGACGTCGGCGCGGAGTCCCACCGTGACGAGGGCGGGGACGAGCTGGCGCGCGATGGCCGTGCTGTCCCGAGGGGTGCGGAGCGGCCGGAGCCGGACGCCGGCGATCCCGGCATCGCGGAGCGAACCGATCCGCGCCACCAGCTCCGGAACGGTGGTCGCGAGCACCGCGGCGTCCGACCCGGACCCGAGCGCATACGGCCGACCGGCGGCCTCGTCGAGCGCGGCCAGTTCGTCCTCGGCCAGGGCTCTCGACGGCTCGATGAGCACCGCGAGGTCCGCGATCACCGGACGGGAGGTCCGCGACGGGTCCGTCTCCTCCAGGTGACGGATCTCGGTCACCAGGTCACGCGTCTCCCGGCCGTCGAAGCCGGGCGTGACCAGGACGACGTCCGCGACGTCCACCGCCAACGACGCCGCGTCCGCGCGGTGCGTGAGGACGAACACCGGCGGGCGACCCTGCGGCGACCGGGGGACGATCGACGCACCGTGCACCGAGACGAACTCGCCCCGGAACTCGGCGTTGTGGATCCGGTCGCGGTCGATGAAGCGACCGGTACGGACGTCGCGGATGATCGCGTCGTCGTCCCAGCTGTCCCAGAGCCGCGAGACGACCTCGGCGACCTCACGCGCCTCCGCGAACAGGGCGGCGGCCGTCTCGTCGTCCGGTGCCGACGTGGTCGTCGGGAACGTCCGGCGGCCGAACAACGCGGCCTCGCGAGCGGTCGGACTGACCTGCAGACGCCAGCCGGCCCGACCGCTCGAGACGTGGTCGAGGGTCTGCACGCTCGTCGCGACGTGGAACGGTTCCGTGTGCGTGACGCTGACCGTTGGTACCAGACCGATCTGCCGGGTGGCGGGCGCGACCGCAGCCGTCACGAGCAGGGCGTCGAGCCCGCCGACGACGGTCGTCACGTCGAGGTCGCCGTCGTCGCCGAGCGGGCCGGCGGTGAACGAGTCCTCAACGGTCACCGCGTCGACGCCGAGCCGGTCCTGTTCGACGATGACGTCCCGCCAGTGACGGAGGCTGCGGAGCCGTTCGGCGCCGGAGTCGGCGGCACGCCACGCTGCGGGGTGCCACCCGGCTCCCCGCAGCGCCGTGACGAGGGCGAAGCGATCAGGCATCTGCACCGCCCCGGTGCGTGTGTCCGGCGCGGGTCTGCTGCTCGTGGACCGTCGCCCAGGTCGTGTCCTGCTCGCGGTCGAGGGGGTCGCTCATGCCGCGACGGTACGACCCCCGCCAGCGTCGGCCTCGCTCTGTTGCGACACATGACCGCGGGTTGCGTCACATGACGCCGTCCCCGGCGCAGGTCAGCGGTCGAACACCTCCGGCAGGGTCGCCACGAAGGCGTCGAAGTGGCTGTACCAGACGGAGTGCGCCGCACCGGGGATGCTCCGGACGTCCACACCGGACGCCGTCAGCGCCGCAGCGGTCGCGTCGTCGACGAAGTGGCTCGGGTCCGCGCGGACGACGATCGACCCCGGCCGCGGCGGCCACGTCCCACCCGGTCCCGCGGCGATGGCCGCCGCCGTCACCGGGTCGAACCGGGAGGCTGCCCGTGCCTCCACCTGACAGTCGCGCTCGCCGTAGTGCGGCTTCTCCGCGCGGAGCCGGTCCTCGGTCCGGCTGTCCCGTTCGGCCTCGTACTCGGCCTGCACCTCGGCCCGGTCGTACCCGCCGCGGGTCCCGAGCGGGGCGTCGACGCACACCGTGACGCCGGCGTCGAGCCGTCCGGTCGCGACGGCCGCTGTGAGCACGAGGCCACCGAACGAGTGTCCGAGCGTGGCGACCGGTCGGACCCCCAGCACGTCGAGTGTCCCGGCCACCGCTGCAGCGGCGTCGAGGACCGTCATCGTCGGACTGCGCGGAGAGCGTCCGTGCCCGGGCAGGTCGAGGGCGACCACACGGAGGCCGCGGTCGGCCAGGAGGTCCGTGATGCGCCACCAGCTCTCCGCCGCGCCTGTCATGCCGTGGAGGAGCACCACCGTCTCGTCGCCGTCCCCGGCTGTCTCGGCGTGCAGTCGCATCCCCACATCGAAGCACGGCCGATGCGTTCAACGGCGATTCACCATGAGTTCCGCATGGTGGCGGTGGATTCGCATCTTCGACCCATATCGTCATCGCAAGCGCGATTGCGTGAACTCCTCTGCGCTGGTCGAAGGGCCGCGATGACGGAAGGTCGGTCCCTCGTTGACCACCACCCCAGTCCAGTCGGGCTACACCCGCACCCGTCCCGCGACGAGCGGACGGGGCTCGAGCACATCGACGTACTCGGCGGTCCTGGCACAGGTGAAGGAGCACGACCTGCTCCGTCGCCGCACCGGGTTCTACTGGTCGCTGTTCGGGTCCTTGATCGGGACGCTCGCCCTCGCGTGGGTGGCGTTCTCGTTCCTCGGCGAGTCGTGGTTCCAGCTCATCGTCGCCGGCGTCCTCGGGGTCCTGTTCACGCAGTTCGCCTTCTTGTCCCACGAGGCCGCACACCGTCAGGTGTTCGCCTCGCAGCGTTGGAACGACCGGGCCGGCCGGTACGTCGGGACCTTCCTCGTCGGGCTGTCGTACTCGTGGTGGATGAACAAGCACACCCGGCACCACGGCAACCCGAACACCGTCGGCAAGGACCCGGACATCGCGCCCGGCGTCATCGCCTTCATCCCCGAAGACGCACCCGTCACCGGGCTGAAGGGCGTGTTCACCCGGTTCCAGGGATGGCTGTTCTTCCCGCTGCTCACTCTGGAGGGCATCAACCTGCACTGGTCCGCCGTGCGCGCCGTCGTGAGCGGCACCGGCACCACCGCCGACCGACGGCACCGGATCATCGAGGGTTCCCTGCTCGTCGCACGGTTCGCGATCTACCTGACCGCCGTGTTCTGGTTCCTGCCGTTCGGGATGGCGTGTGCGTTCCTCGGGGTGCAGCTGGCCGTGTTCGGCGTGATGATGGGCGCCTCGTTCGCCCCGAACCACAAGGGCATGCCGACCATCGCGCACGACGCGAAGGTCGACTTCTTCTCCCGCCAGGTCCGCACCTCGCGCAACATCCGCGGCGGCTGGTGGGTGTCGTTCCTGATGGGCGGCCTGAACTACCAGGTCGAGCACCACCTCTTCCCCTCGATGCCCCGCCCCGCCCTCAAGCAGGCACGGCTCCTGGTCCGGGACCACTGCGACAGCCTCGACGTGCCCTACACCGAGACCACCCTGCTGCGCTCCTACGGCATCGTCGTCGCGTACCTGAACCGCGTCGGTCTCGCGGCCCGCGACCCGTTCACCTGCCCGATGGTGTCGCAGCTCCGGATCAACTGACCGCGGGCCGGGAGGTCGCGTGGACACGTCCACTCGGCGGAGGACTTCCGGACGCACCGGCGCAGCACTAGCGTCATCCCGAGACGTGGGGGAGGCGCCGTGTTCATGATGCTGTTGTTCCCGATCGGGGTGGTCGGGACGATCGTGCTGCTCGCGCTGGCGGTCCGCGGGTCGGCGCAGAAGAGCCCGACCGAGGAACGTCAGGACGACGAGTGGCGCGCCCGGCGCGCGGACCGCCAGCGAGCGCGTTCCCGTTCCTGAGCAGGCCGCGAGCAGTCGGTCACCACCGCGTCAGGTGCGAACCCACCTCGGCTCGTCGTCCTCGTCCTCGGCCCCGGCGGAGCGCAGCTGCCACCGCTCCGCATCCGGCTCGATCACGATGTCGTCGGTCAGCCAGAACGTCTCGTCCGGTGACCAGCCCGCGAGCACCGTCGCACCGCCGTCGACGTCGATCGCCCGACCGGCTGCGGCGAGGTAGCCCTGCACGGACACGTGCACGGCGTCGTGGTCCGCCGCGACGGCCGCGTAGTCGGGGAGGAACCAGTGCTCCTCGCGCCCGGTCGACTCCCACCACACCCGCCGTCGTGCCCACTGCGCCGGCATCGGGTAGCGCTCGACCAGGCGTGCCCAGTCCGCGGCGCCGTGCACTTCGAACACCCGGGCGCCGACTGGTGGATGCAGGGATCGGAGCAGGACCTCGTCGTCGCCGAAGGAGTCCTCGACCAGGGTCGACCCGGACGAGCCGAGGCCGTCGACGCGCCGCGTCGACGACGGCAGGATCGCTGCTCCGCCGGGCTCGTCACCGAACTCGTGGGGCGTCGACCACCAAGCGCCACCAGCGGAGTCCACCACGGGCCCGGCGACGCGGGATCGTCCTTCACTGGCAACGACGTTGCGCCGCCACCGGTCGAGCACCTCAGCCATCGGCCCCGAGGTCGCGACGACCTCCGGCACACCGTTCCGCACCGGCTGGGTCACCCACTGCGCCGTCCGGTCGACGTCCGTGCCCCACCACGAGGCGGCGGGGGAGGCGACGACCGCCTCAGCCACAGCCCGGAGTGCGTTCCGCACGGACGGGAGGCCCGTGATCGCGTCCTCGACGAACGGCGGCTGCCACGGCATCGCCGAGTCGACGGAGTGCTGCAGTACGGGGAGGAACCGCATCGGATCGGTCCACGAGGCGAGCTCCGTCGCGTCGACATCGGACAGGACTACGGCGAGAGCGTCGGCAGTGTCCTGCTCCGGCCGGAGGTCGGCGAGCAACCCGTAGCTCGCGGTGATCGGCTCGAGGAGCGCCGTGACGGCCCGGTGCACGCCCTCGTCGAGCCCCGCGGCCACGGCGAGGCAGAGCGTCCGGAACCGGGGACCGTCGAGGAGGTCGTCGAGCGTCGTCTGCTGCACCACCGGATCCTTCCACGCCCGGGCCGTCTCCAGGAGGATGGTGGCGGCGACGACGCTGGTCGCGCCTCCCGTCCGTGCCGACGACGACCGGCGGCCCGACCCGTGAAGGACACCCCATGCAGCCCACCACCCTGACCGGATCCGTCGCCCTGGTGACCGCGGCGTCCCGCGGCATCGGTCGCGCCGTCGCACTCGACCTGGCCGCGCACGGGGCCGATGTCGCGCTCGGTGTCCGCGATCCCGAGGCAGCGGCCGGCCTCGCCGACGAGATCCGCGCGATCGGCCGGCGTGCGGCGGTGGTGGCGATGGACGTCACCGACCTGCCCTCCTGTCGGGCCGCCGTGGACGCCGTCGTCACGGAGCTCGGGACCATCGACGTGCTCGTGAACAACGCCGGCGGTGGCATCGTCGAGGACGCGCTCGACGTCACCGAGGAGCACTTCGACACGGTGTGGGCGCTCACGACGAAGTCGACGTTCTTCGTCTCGCAGTACGTCGCCCGGCACATGCGGACGGCCGGCGGTGGATCGATCGTGAACGTCGCCTCGCAGGCCGGCCTCGTCGCCCTGCCGGGGGAGTCGGTCTACTGCCTGAGCAAGGCCGCCGTGATCCACCTGACCAAGTGCCTGGCGGTCGAGTGGGGCCAGTACGGGATCCGGGTGAACGCGGTGGCGCCGACCTTCATCGAGACGGACGGCACCGCTCCCGCCCTGTCCGACGCGGCGTTCCGGACCGACACGGTCGAGCGCATCGCGGCACTCCACCGGATCGGGCAGCCGGAGGAGGTCGCCGCGGCGGTGACGTTCCTGGCCGGCGAGGGGGCATCGCTCGTCACCGGGACCGCGCTGCCGATCGACGGAGGGTGGACGGCTCGCTGACCGGCACCGGTGCGCGAACTGCGCTCCGGACACGGTGCGCGACGAACAGGGCGACGGACGCGACGAGGATCCACACGACGAGCGTGACCAGCGCACCCGCCGCACCGGCGCCGTCGAAGTAGCTGGTCGCCGTGACGGCTCCGAACGCGGCCCCCGGGGGGAGTGCCCCGCCGACAGCGGTGAGCACCGGCGGCAGCAGGTGGTTGCTGATCGTCGCGCCGCTGGTCGCGTTGCCGAGGGTGGTGAACAGCAGGGTGGAGAGGACGACGCCCATCGGTCCGACGATCGACGTGATCGCGAGCGTGGACAGTGACACCGCGACCGCGAGGAGCGACAGCACCGCGATCACGGCTCCGGTCGCTGCCGGGACGGCGCCGTCGACCGGACCGGCGATCACCGCCACGACGATCGCCGCGGCGACACTCCCCACCACGGTCACGACGATGCGGACCCGGAGCCGGGCGAGGGCGGCGAGGGCGTTCATGACCTGCGCCAGGATGAATGCCGCGAGCGTGGTGCCGAACACCAGGTAGAACCCGGCGATCCCCTGCGAGTCGCTGGTGGACAGCGGGACGAGGTCCTGCGTGCGGACGATGTCGCTGCCGCCGGCCTGTGCGACCCGGCTGAGCATCGTCGTCGCGGCGGCGGTGGCGCTCCGTCCGTTCGCACCGGCGGTGTACAGCGTCGACCCGTCGGCTTCCGGGACGAGCGCGGCGACGACGTCGTGGGAACGCACGAGCTCCTCGGCCGCGGTGGTTGTCCTGACGCTGCGCACGTCGGCCGAGTCACCGAGCGCGGTGGTGGCGGCACGGGCCAGTTGTGCGTTCGCCACGGCGACGGGGAGGTGGTGCGGGACGGGCGACTTCTGGAGCCCGATGTAGAGCCCCGCGAACGCGCCGGCGACGGTCATCGCGACGATCACCTGGGTGATCAGGACCGGGAGGACCCGGCGGAGCGGCGGATGTGGAGCGGGCGGTGTCATCCGGTTAGTAATCGATTCATTACTCATGGCATCGGATGATACCCTCGTGACATGACGACAGCAAGGGGTTCCCTCCCGAAGACGGCGGAACGCATGGCGGGCAGCCAGCGGCGTGAGGCGACACTCGCCGCGGCGGCCGCGGTGTTCGCCCGCGAGGGCTACCACGGCGCCACCACGGAACGGATCGCGCAGGCCGCCGGGATCAGCCAGCCCTACGTGGTCCGGATGTTCGGCTCGAAGGAGAACCTGTTCCTCGCCGTCATCGACGGGTGCCTGGAGGCCGTGCTCGACACCTTCCGCGCAGCCCTCCACGACGGACCACAGCGGACGGCCACGGCACGCCTGGGTGAGGCCTACCGGACCCTCGCCACCGAGGACGGCGTGCACCTCATCGTGATGCAGGCGTACATGCTCGGCGCCGACCCGGTGATCGGGCCGGTGGCGCGGGACGGCTTCACCCGGATCCTCCGCTTCCTCGTCGACGACGCCGGGCTGTCCCTGGCCGCCGCCGAGGCGTTCCTGGCGAAGGGGATGCTCATCAACACGCTCCTCGGGATGCGTCTGGGCGACCACGACGACGAGCTCGCGCAGCGCTTCACGCAGGCGGTGTCCCACCCCGCCAGCTGACGGGAGGCACGCTCAGGCCCCGGCGCGCTCCGCACCCTGGTGCCCGGAGTCGGTCAGATGCCCGGGGCCGGCCTGGTGCGGCGTCTCGGCCTGCAGGACCCGGTCCACCAGTGCTCTGACCGCCTCTGCCGCGCTCGGGCGCTGCCGCGTCTCGGCGCTCAGCCGACGGGCCGCGTCGAAGTGGTCTCGTCCGGCCAGCATCCGGTGCACGGCCGGCCCCACTGCTCCGGGCTCGTCGACGACCACCGCCGTCCCGGCTGCCGCTGCCCGGGCGGCGTTGATGAACTGGTCCGCACCCTGCGGGAGCAGCACCATCGGGATGCCCACAGTCGCCGCGGCGAGCACGGTGCCGGCCCCGGCGGCGCTGACGACGAGGTCGACGCCGTCCAACAGGTCGCGCATCGGGCGGAACGGCACGAAGCGCACGTGCTCGGTGTCCGCCAGGGGCTCGCCGATCACGCCGACGGTGGCCACGACGTCCACCTCGTCGGGGTGGAAGCCGTCGAGGATCGCCCGCAGCAGAGCGGCATCGCCGAAGACGGTGCCGAGCGTCACCAGGACGCGAGGCCGCCGGTCGGCGACAGGGAACAGGACCGGTGCTGCGGCCGCTCCGGGACCGCTGTGCGGCTCGGGACGGCTGTGCGGCTCGGACCGGAAGGGGATGGTGATCGGCGAGGGCGTCCAGCCGGGGGCCTGCAGTGTCACCGGGGTGGGGTCGAGGAGCGCGACGGGCGGTGCGGGGAGCAGTCCTCGCCGTTCGTAGCGTGGTAGCACCAGATCCGTCATCGGTTGCCGGAACACCTCCGGGACCTCGGGCCCGAAGGCGACGACCGCGTACGGCACGCCGAGCTGCGCCGCGACGAGGGGCCCCACCAGGTCGACGGCGTCCGCGACGATGACGTCGGGTGCCCAGTCGGTCGCGACCCGCACGGCGTCGTCGATGGTCAGGTCGACGCGGGTGCCGGCGAAGAACTCCGCCACGGCCGCGGGTTCCGGCCGGTTCGCGGGGTCGCTCCCGGGGATGCGGCGGCCCACCTCGGCGAAGAGCTCGCCGGGCATCGGGCCGGCTGCCAGCACGGGGACCGTCGGCAGCTCGACCGACAGCGCGTCGCGCATGCCTTCGCTGGTGAGCAGGGCGACGTCGTGTCCGGCGGTCTGTGCCGCACGGGCGAGGGGGACGAGGGGCAGGAGGTGCCCGAGGGCCGGGACAGCGGAGAAGAGGATGCGCATGGTTCTTCCTGGGGAGGGGATCGGGAGCGGGGAACGGGGTCAGTCAGCGGCGAGGACGAGCGGGATGCTGCGTCGGGCGCCGGTGACCAGGGGGAGTGTGCCGGCGGCGACCATGAGCACGGCACTGACGAGCGCAGCCGGGAGCGCGGCCGACAGGCCCAGGTGCGGGAGCGTGCCCGGTGTCGTCACGCCGAGGGCGAGAGCCTGACCGACGCTGGTCACGACGAGGACGGCCGCGGCGACGATGACCGCCGTGCCGACGAGGATCACGGACTCCCAGGCAGCGCGGGCGAGCACGATCCCGCGGGAACCGCCGGCGGCCTCGACGAGTGCGGCCTCCTGCTCCCGCGTCCGTCCCGCCATCAGGACCGTGGCGGCCGCGCCGAACAGCGAGACGAGCAGCGGCCCACCGAGCATGAGCAGGAAGCTCTGCGTGTCGATACCGCCCAGCGACCTGCCGGTCGTGCGTTCGACCGCATCGCCGAGGGTCGCGAAACCGGCGGTGATGCTCCCGGGCAGGGCGATCGTCATGACGAGCGCGCTGACCGTCGCACTGCTCCGGCCGACGGCGAAACCGGCCGCGTTCCGAGCGAGGAACCACGAGGCCGAGCGGTGCGCTGGCACCACGGCGGTCCACGCCCGGAGGACGGACGGGAACACCGTCGGACCGATGGCGACGAAGGCCGCGGTGACGAGCGGTCCGACCAGCAGGACCTGTGCTCCCGCCCGGACGCCGCTGGCGGCGAGGCCGAGCGTCATCAGCGTCGCGAGGCCCAGCGCCACGATGCCGGCGGCCCAGCGCCGCCATCCCTTGCGGCGTCGGGCGGCTTCCGGTTCGCGGAGCACCTCGATCGGACGGACCAGGCCGGCCAGCCGGGAGGCCCGGAGGCTGCTGAGGACCACCACGGCGGTGACGGCCACCACGACCGCGACACCGCTGACCGGGCTGAAGCGCTCGTCGAGGCTCCGGAGCCCGTCCGAGGCGGAGAGCCCGTAGTGCAGGAAGACCGGCACGAACGGGGCCGCGACGAGGCACCCGATCGTGCTGCCGACGAGCGCGACGACGCCGAGCTGCAGACGGACGACCAGGGTCACGGTGCCGGACGGCACACCGACAAGCTGCCAGAGGGCGTACCCACGGCGCTGCAGGTCGATCGTCAGACGGGTCACGCTGCCGAGGACCGCGGTCACGGCGACCACCGTCAGCACCACGACGAGTGAGGCGAGCGTCGCGAGTCCGCCGGCCCGGAGGAGATCACGCTCGCCGCCACCCTGCACGAGGACGAAGCCGGTCTCGAGCATCCCGGCGGCGACGGCAGCAGCAGCAGCCGTCGCCGCGCTCACGACGAGTGCGCCGATCCAGATGCCGACGTTGTACCGGAGGTCGCTGAGGACGAGTCGGAGCATCTCAGGTCTCCTGCGCGGCCGCGGTGAGCGCCTGGAGGACCTCGGCGGCGTCCGGCCGGACGAGTTCGCGGTGGATGGTGCCGTCGCGGAGGACGAGGACGCGGTCGGCCCGGGCCGCGGCCTCCAGGTCGTGCGTGACCATCACGACCGCTCGCTCACCGGCGGCGACCTGACGGAGCAGACCGAGGACAGCGTCCCCGGCGGTGGTGTCGAGGGCGCCGGTCGGTTCGTCCGCGAAGACGACGTCCGGCTCGGACGCCAGGACGCGGGCGATCGCGACCCGCTGCTGCTGGCCGCCCGACAGACTGCCCGGGCGGTGGTCGCCCCGGTCCGCCAGGCCCACCGCTGCCAGGGCCGCGTCGACGTCCGTCGCCGAGACCGGCCGGTGCGCCAGGCTGGCGGGAAGCGCGATGTTCTGCCGTGCCGTCAGCGACGGGATGAGGTTGAAGGACTGGAACACGAAGCCGACCGTCGAGCGGCGCAGTGCCTGCAGCTGCTTCGGACGGAGCGACTCGAGCCGCTGACCGGCGATGGACACCGAGCCGCTGTCGTAGGGCTCCAGTGCGGACAGACAGTAGAGCAGGGTCGACTTGCCGGATCCGCTCGGTCCGACGATCGCGACGAACTCGCCCGGCAGGACGGACAGTGTCACGCCGCGGAGCACCGGGACCCGGGACTGTTCCGGGCCGGCGAAGGACTTGGTCAGGTCCTGGGCGTGCAGGAGTGGTTCGGTCATGGCGTCAGTCCATCTCGTTCGGGGCGGCGGGTCACTGGCGTGGGCAGGAGGTCCGTGGTGGAGCAGGCTCCACCACGGCAGGGCGTCGGCAGTGGGATGGTGCGGCGAGGGGCCGTCGTCAGGGCACGACGGCGCCCGCGTCGCGCTGGAGCAGAACCAGCACACGGGCGTACCGCCGCTCCTGGTACACGCCGTGCGCGGTCGCGAGCACCGCTGCCGCGGCGATGCCGGTGGTGAGGGTGCCCCGCGGTCCGAGCACGGTCGAGGCCCGGCGAGCGCGACGACGTCCTCGGAGGGGTCGGGCACAGTGCCTCCCGGCGGTCGTCGGCCGGACCACTCGGCCGCGGCACCAGCGCCACGCGGAACGACCGTCCACGCGGCGGCGGCTCCTGGTCGGGAACCGTCAGGAGGAGCGTCCCAGCCGCCCTGCGACGGGCGCATCCGTTGCGTGACGTAACCCCGTGCCTCCCGGCCGTCGGGGTCCGCCGAGCCGCTGCCTGGAGGCTCAGGGCGTCGGCGGGCCGGTGCCGCGTCGGCGGACCGTCAGTCGGCGTAGCCGTTCGCGGCGAGCGCCTCGGTGAGTCCGGTGCGGCTCGTCACCCCGAGCTTCGGGAACAGCTTGTAGAGGTGGGTGCTGACGGTGCGGTGCGAGAGGTAGATGCGGTCCGCGATCTCGCGGTTCGACATGCCGTCGGCGGCGAGCCGGGCGATCTGCAGTTCCTGCGGCGTCAGCGGGTTGCTCGCCGTCGGGCGCTCGGTGGTGTCGCGGAGTGGGACCTCGCCGGCGGCGCGGAGTTCGGCGGCGGCGCGGGCGGCGAAAACGGGGGTGCCGGCGGCGTCGAACTCGCCGAGCGCGTCCCGGAGGTGTTCGCGCGCCTCGACGACGCGGCGTTCCCGTCGGAGCCATTCGCCGAAGAGCAGGCGGGTGCGGGCGAGTTCGATCGGGGACTCGCTGAGTTGGCCGGCCTCGATGGCCCGTGACCAGTAGTGTTCGGCCTCGTCGGCCGAGGCGAGGAGCGCGCGGCTCCGGAGCACCAGGGACGTCAGGTGCGCGGAGTGGAAACCGCTCGCGACGGACTCGGCCTCTGCCAGGTCCTCGGCCACCGTCTCGGGGCGTCCGCCGTGCACGGCTGCCTCGGTGCGGTCGGCGATGGCCCAGAGCGCCCGTGTCGGGTGCACGGCCATGTGGGTGAACTCGACGAGGGCGTCCCGGTAGCGGTGCTGGCCGAGGGCGATGAGTCCGGCGGCCCATCGTGCGTCGGCGCTGGAGAGGGCGAGTCGCCCGCCCGTGGACCGGGACGAGCTGTCACGGATCGCGCGCCGGGCGGCCTCGACGTCTCCGAGCAGGGCGTAGGCGCGGGCGAGGGTGCCGTGGGCGATCCCCGCGACGAGGGGGATCTGGCTGTCTCCGGCCATGCGCGCGGCGTACTCGGCGTCGGCGACGGCGTCCCGCACCCGGCCGCGGAGCAGCAGGATGGTCGCCCGTCCGCGGAGCGCCTGGGTCTCGTCGGCGACGGCGCCGAGTTCGTGGGCCCGTTCGTAGGCCAGCTCCCAGCAGGTCAGCGCGGTCTCGAGGTCCTGCAGCGACTCGGCCGCGATGGCGAGCGACGCCATGCCGAGTGGTGAGGCGACGAGTTGCGGTACGAGGTGGGGGAGGTTCGCCCGGGCGGCGGGGGCGGCACCGAGTGGGGTCAGCAGCGCGAGTGCCACGGGCTTCAGCGGGCTCGTGGACGGGATCGTTCGGAGCTCCGACTCGAGCGCGTGCCACTCGGCCCGGGGGCGGTTCCGGCCGCGTACGACCAGCGCGGCGGCCCACAGCACCTCGACGAGGCGGTCGGCGTGCTCGGGACCGGCGAGGACCGATCGGACCCGGTCCATCTCGAATGGCGGTGCGCCCACGGAGCCCGTCGTCAGGCTGAGCACCGTCCGGGTGACGGCGGTCTCGGTGACGGTCTGGGCGTCGCCGGCCAGGGAGTCGACCTGCGCGAGGAGCTCGATCGCCTCGCTCGTCATGCCGGCGGCTCGCGCGGTCTCGGCGGCGCGCCCGAGGCGGCGGGCCCGCCCCACCACGCCCTGGGAGAGGGTGGCGGCGCGCTCGTACGCCCGGACGGCCTCCGGTCGGGCGCCCCGCTGTTCGGCCCGGCGGGCAACGGCCTCGAGGTCCGCGGCGATGGTCTCGTCCCGTTCGAACGTCGCCGAGGCGCGGTGCCAGGCAGCACGGGTCTCGTCGCGCGCGACCGATGCGAGCGCCCGGTGGGCGGCGGCGAGTTCCGCAGCGGAGGCGTTGCCGATCACCGCAGACCGGAGGAGCGGGTGCCGGAAGTGCAGGGACGCGAAGTCGGTGCGGAGCAGCCCTCGGACCTCCAGCGGTTCCAGGTCGTCGAGGCCGAGGTCCATCGTCCGTGCGGCCGCCATCACGTCCTGCAGGGCAGCGTCGTCGGCGACCGCCGCGAGGACGAGGAACGCGCGGCTGGCGACGGGCACGGCGGACAGCTGGTCGAGGAACGCCTGCTCGAGGCGACGCGTGGTCGGCAGGCGCGAGGAGAGCGACGTGCCCGCGACCCCGGTGGCGGCGAGCGCGGCAGGGAGTTCGTGGAGGGCGAGTGGGTTCCCCCCTGCCTCGGTGAGGATCCGCCGGCGCGCCGTGTCGGAGAGTGGCCGAGGGAGGGTGTCGGCGAGCGTGGCGAGGAGCGTCTCGGCGGCGTCGGCTTCGAGCGGACCGAGGTCGAACCGGGGGAACGAGCACGGCAGGGTGACGTGGACGTCGTGCCCGGTCCTGGCCGTCGCGATGACGACGATCGGCGCGTTCGACAGCCTGAGGCCGATGAAGTCGAGCACCTCGGCGCTCGACCGGTCGGTCCACTGCATGTCCTCGGCGAGGACGAGCACCGGCCGGCGGGACGCGGCTTCCTCGAGCAGTCCGAGTGCGGCCGTGCTCACCAGGAGGCGGTCGGGGACGGGTCCCTCCTCCACGGCGAACGCGGTGAGCAGGGCCGTGCGTTGCCGGTCGGGCAACGCTGCGACGTACGGCAGCAGCGGGTGGAGCAGCTCGTGGAGGCCGTCGAAGCCGACCGTGTTCGACCCTTGCAACCCGGTGCACCGGAGGACCCGGAAGCCGGCCTGCCGGGCGTGCTGTTCCACGGCGGTCACCAGGGCGGTCTTGCCGATGCCGGCTTCGCCCTCGACCAGGACGGCGGCGCCGCCCTGTCGGTCGCCGTTGCTGTCTGCGGCGTCGCTCCGGGCGGCGTCCACGAGTCCGGTCAGGACGGCGAGTTCCTCGGAGCGGCCGAACAGGACGGGCGGTCCTGCGGGCAGTGCCCGTGCGGTGGCAGCACCGGGTGCGGACGGGAGGCTCGTCCCGACTCCGTCAGCAGCCATGCGCGGTGCTCCCTGGTCTATTGCGTGATCTTTCACACAAAGTACGGGGTGCGCGGGCGACGGGCAAGCCGGCCGCGGGGGCGGCGCGTCGCTACGGGTGGTCCTCCGGGCGTGGCAGGGTGCCGTGGTCGATGACGGTCTCGTAGACCCGCTCGAGGACCCCGGCGAACGCGGGGAGTTCGGCATCGCCGAGTCCGCTGAAGAACATCGCCCGGACGAGTTCGGTGTGCCGGGGCGTGGCCTCGCGGAGGGTGCCCCACCCGTCGTCGGTCAGCGCCACGGCGGTGCTGCGTCGGTCGCGCTCCCAACGGCGGAGGTCCACCAGCCCCCGCTCGGCCAGACGCTTCGTGTGGTGCGACGCGCGACTGCGCTCCCACCCGATGCGGGTCGCGAGGGCGGACATCGTCATCTCGCCGCCGGGCTCGCTGGTCAGGGCGACGAGGACGTCGTAGTCGGCCAGTGAGATGTCGCTGTCGGCGCGCAGCTGCCGGTTCATCTCGTAGCGCATCCGCAGCTGCAGCTTCATCCACGCGTACCAGACCCGCGTCTGCTCGGCGGTGAGGAACGCGTAGGGCGACTCCGGGGGCACCTCGGCCTGCGCTGCCATCGTCCGTCACCTCCCGTCGCCCGACGCTCGGGCGCCCACCATCATCGCAGGGCGCCCGAGCGTCGCGGGTGGGTCGTCGCTCAGGCGGGCGGCGCGCTCGTCAGGAGCGTGTAGACCCTCGCGATCGTGTCGCCCTCGACGAAGCAGATGTCCATGCCGGACACCACGGGCTCCTGCCCTTCCGGTCCGAAGTGCCAGGCCAGGTAGCCCATGCCGTGGTTCTCGTACACGGGGCCGGCCGGTGCGAAGACGAACCCCGGGGCTTCGTCGAGCAGCCGCTGCGCCTTCGCGTGCAGGGCGTCGTGGCCGGTGACGACCTCGTCGGGGTCGAGGAAGGTGACGTCGGCGGCGTAGGTGCGCTCGATCGCTGCCCGGCGGCGTTCGGGGTCGCGTTCGCCGAAGACCTCGAACAGGTTGGCGTGCATCAGGGACTCGAGGGGTTGCGACATGGGGTTCTCCGTGGGTGCTGGTCGGTGGGTGGTCAGGGGTGCGACGGGGACCGGTCGGTCCAGTCGAACACGAGGTGCCGGCGGGCGATCGCCCACGTCCCGTCGACCCGGACGAACTGGTCCAGGTAGCGGATCGACATCGTCAGGAGCGTGCGTGCTCCGTCGTCCTGGAGGACGTGGAAGGCGACGCAGTACGTCTCACCCTCGGCGGAGTCGGCGCCCGTGAACCGGATCGTCGACTGGCCGTTGAGGTACGTCGTCACGTCGTACTGCTCGATCAGGTCGGCGAAGGTCCCGGCGAGCCGGTCACGCCCGCGGATGGTGTCCACGGGCTCGGTGGTCGACGGGTCGCCCTGGAACAGGACGACGACGCCGTCCTCGGTGAACACCGAGGCCTCGAGCTGTGCGTCCCGACGGTCGGCACCGCGGGCGTAGGTGGCGAGCAGGGTGCGGATCTGCTCGCGGTCGATGAGGGTCGTCAGGGTCTCGTCCATGGTGCTCCTCCGTGCGGGTCGGGACGGGACGGGACGGGGCGTCCGGGTCGGCCCCGTCCCGTCGTCCGGTTCAGGCGAGGGCGGCGCGCAGTGACGCGGTGGCGAGCATGAGGGCGTGCTTCGCGGCCTCGGTGTCGTGCATCGAGTTCACCATCACGAAGTCGTGCACGATGCCACCGAAGCGCACGTTGGTCGCCTTCACACCGGCTTCGCGGAGCCGTGCCGCGAACGCCTCGCCCTCGTCGCGGAGGACGTCGGCCTCGCCGGTGATGACGAGCGTCTCCGGCAGCGTCGCGAGCACCTCGAGCGGCGCGCGCAGCGGCGACACGGTCGGCAGGGCACGCTCGCCCTCGTCCGTCGTGTACTGGTCCCAGTACCACTGCATGCCGGCCCGGGTGAGGAAGTAGCCGTCGGCGAACTCCTCGTAGGAACCGGTGTCGAACGCAGCGTTCGTCACCGGGTAGAAGGCGACGAGCTTGACGAACTCGACGTCCCCGCGCTCGGCGGCGAGGAGCGCCAGGGCGATCGCCATGTTGCCACCGACCGAGTCGCCGGAGACCGCGAAGCGGGAAGCGTCGAGCCCCTTGTCGCGCCCTTCCTCGACGACCCACTTGGCGGCTGCGTACGACTGCTCGAGCGCGACCGGGTAGCCGACCTCGGGGGAGCGGTCGTACTCGGGGAACACCACGGCGGCGTTCGAGCCGATCGCCAGGTCCCGTACCAGGCGGTCGTGGGTGTGCGCGTCGCCGAACACCCAGCCGGCGCCGTGCACGTAGAGGATGACGGGCAGGTTCGCGGTCGTCCCGGCGGGCTTCACGAGCCGGATCCGCACGGTGCCGGTGGGCCCGCCGGGGATCTCGTGCCACTCCTCGTCGACGTCGGGCTTGAAGATCGGGCTGTCCTGCACGCCGTCGACGGCCTTGCGGCCCTCGGCCGGCGGCAGCTCGTTGAGGAACGGCGGGGTGGACGTCGCGTCGACGAACTCCTGTGCGGCGGGTTCGAGGGCGATGTTCTTCGGGTTTCCGGGCATGGTGTGCTCCTCCAGGGGTCTGCGGGGTGGTGCGTGACAACGCTGGCAGGAGGCCCGCGGGACGGGCATCCGTCAGCTGACGTATCCGGCACTCAGCTCCCACAGCCGGTCTGCGTTCTCCGGGTCGAGTGCGTACCGCGCCACCCCGCGGTCGTGACCGGTCCCGTCGTCGACGACCGGAGCCTCCTGGCCGTCCTCGAAGTACCGGGCGGTCACGCCGGCGACCAGCGGGGACGCGACGAGCAGCGTCGACGTCGCCGCGCCCTGCGCCGGCGTCTTGAAGAAGGACTGCTCGATCCGGTTGCCGTCGTCGTCCAAGGCGCCCATCGCACGGAGGGTCGCGTCGTCGAGGTGTCGCTGCAGCCCGGTCGTGATCCAGCCCGGCA
The DNA here is from genome assembly GCF_003234615.1 of Curtobacterium sp. MCPF17_001. Classification (NCBI taxonomy): domain Bacteria; kingdom Bacillati; phylum Actinomycetota; class Actinomycetes; order Micrococcales; family Microbacteriaceae; genus Curtobacterium; species Curtobacterium sp. MCPF17_001. Next base: position 205,258 of record NZ_QKSL01000005.1, on the reverse strand, counting down.
TCAGGGAGTTGGCGGTGACGCCCGCGTCGGCCCATCGGTCCGCCACACCCACGGCGAGCAGCACGTCAGCCGTCTTCGACTGTGCGTACGCCGCCCACCGGTCGTACGGGCGGTTCGCGAAGAACGGGTCCTCGAAGTGGAACGGCGACCGGAGGTGCGCGGTCGAACTGACCGTCACCACCCGGGCCCCGTCGGCGGCGGCCAGGTGCGCACGGAGTCCGAGGAGGAGTGCGAAGTGCCCGAGGTGGTTGGTGGCGAGCTGCATCTCCCACCCGACGGACGAGAGCTGTCGTGTCGGCAGCGCCATGACTCCGGCGTTCGCCACGACGCCGTCGACCGGACCCTCCCAGCCGTCGGTGAACCGGCGGACCGAGCGGAGGTCGGCGAGGTCGAGCGGACGCGCGTCGACGCGACCGGCACCGGGAGTCGGGTCCCGCTCCAGCCGGGCCCGGGCACCCGCCGGATCCCGGACACCGACGGTGACGTCCGCTCCGGCAGCGGCGAGGGCCAGCACGGTCTCCGCGCCGATGCCGGAGCCTCCGCCGGTGACCACGTAGTGCTTCCCGTGCAGGTCGAGGCCGGCGAGTACGTCCGCGGCCGTCGCATCTGCCGTGAACGGTGTGCGGACCGCCTCAGACATCGGCCACCGCCGACCGGCGCTGGGCCGCGGCGAGCGCCGCTTCCATGCCCGCGCGGTCGAGGCGGACGCCGTACGCCGGCTGGTCGCGCTCGGAGCGCCAGCCCTCGCTGAGCGGCCCCGCGTCGACGACGTCGAAGCCGAACCGGTCGAGCAGCGACGTGACCGTCGCCTTCGCGTCGGCGTCGTCGCCGGCGATCGCCAGGCTCCGCCGGGCCGGGGTGCCGGCGGGGGAGCCGTCGGTCGTCACGTCGGCGGAGCCCAGGTTGTTGAGTGCCTTCACGACCGTCGCCCCGGGCAGGAAGTGCTGGAGCAGCTCCGACGTGGTCGGGGCCGAGGGCTGCTCGAGTTCGTCGACGCGGCCGGAGTACTCGGGGTAGTAGTTGCCCGTGTCGATGACGGTCTTGCCCACGAACGCCTCGGCAGGCAGGTCCCGGTAGCCGGAGATCGGGATCGCGACGACCACCACGTCGCCGGCTCGTGCTGTATCCGCGACGGTGGCGGCTCCGGCCGAGGGCGCGAGCTCGGCGATGAGTTCCTCGAGCGTCTCCGGGCCGCGCGAGTTCGCCAGGACGACGTCCAGGCCGATCTGCACGGCTCGTCGTGCGATCTGGGCGCCGACGTTGCCGGCTCCGATGATGCCGAGGGTCTGGACGGGGGTGGTGACCATGGTCGTGCTCCTGCGGTTCGTTGGGGGACGGCCGGGTCCCGGCCGCTCTCGACAACGCTGGACGGTCCTCCCGGCCGGGGCATCCGTCGCACGACGTATCCCTCGGGCGACGCGCCCGTCGGCGGGTCGCCCGGTGTGGTGGTCGCGGCCTGCGCGCTCTACCGTGAGCGGGTGACGACCCCCGACCGGACCGACCCACCGAGCCTGGCCGCCGCTCCGTGGACGTTCCTGCTGTCGGCGACGCCGTGGCGGTCCCTGCTCTCCGTCACGCTGACCGCGGTCCTGGGGCTGGTCCTCGCGGCTCCGGTCGTCGCGACCTGGTTCGTCGCGCCGTTCTGGGGCGCGGTGGTCGCCCGGTTCGAACGGTGGCACCCGGTCGTCCTCGGCCTGCCGCCGATCCGCGACCCCCGCTCCGCCGGTCCGAGTCGCCGGCCGGGCGTCCGAGCGCGCCTGCGTGACCCGCTCGTGTGGTCGGAATCGACCTTCCTCGTGGTCTTCGTCGCGTTCGCGGCCATGAGCTTCGCGCTCGTGGTGCTCGTGCTCCTCACCGCCGCGGTGGCGGTCGGCGCGGCCACCGGCACCCGGCCGCCCGCCGACGACGTCATCCGCAGCTGGCTGGCCGGGTTCCACCTCGGCGCGCCCGTGCTCCTCGCCGGGTCGCTCGTCGTGTTCGTGCTCGCCCTGTACGGGGGGGTCGGCGGTTGCGGCCGTCCACGTCCGGGTGGCCCGGGCCCTGCTGTCCGGGCGCGACGAGGAACTCGAACACCGGGTCGAGGAACTCACGTTCTCGCGCCGGGCCCTGCTCGACGGCTTCGACGCGGAACGCCGACGCATCGAGCGGGACCTGCACGACGGCGCTCAGCAGCAGCTCGTCGCGCTCGCGATGGACGTCGGACTCCTCGACGTCGAACTCGCCGCGGCCGAGCGGGACGGCGGCGACCTCCGCGCCGTCCGCAGCGCGCTCGAGCGGATCGGTGTCCGCGTCGACGGCGCGGTCGGGTCCCTGCGTGCGAGTATCCGCGGCATCCACCCGCGCGTCCTCGTCGACCACGGGCTGGGCGCGGCCGTCGCCGAACTCGCCTCGCGCTCGCCGCTGCCGGTGCGGGCGTCCGTGGACCTGCCCGTCCGGCCCTCGGCGCGGCTGGAGACGGCCGCCTACTTCGTCGTCAGTGAAGCGCTGACGAACGCGGTGAAGCACGCCGGTGCGCGATCGGTGTCGGTGGCGGCGGGGGAGACCGACGCCCGGTTCTGGCTGCGGGTCGAGGACGACGGGGTGGGCGGGGCGCGGCCCGTACCGGGCGGCGGTCTCGACGGACTCCGGGAACGCGCGGTCGTCCTGGGAGGCTCGCTGGACGTCTTGAGTCCGGCCGGCGGTCCGACGGTGCTCCGGTTCACCGCCCCGCTGCACGACGACGAACGCGACGCCGTCCCCGACGTGGTCGGGTGGTGCTCGTGAAGGTCTTCGTGGCAGAGGACGCCGTCCTGCTCCGGGAGGGACTCGTGAGCCTGCTGGAACGCGCCGGCCACACGGTGGTCGGTGTCGCGGCGGACGCACGTCGACTCGTCGACGAGGTGGATGCCCTGGTCGCGGACGGTGCCACGCCCGACGTCGTCCTCACCGACGTGCGGATGCCGCCCACCGGGACCGACGACGGCCTCCGGGCGGCTGTCGTCCTGCGGGAGCGACACGACGGCCTGCCCGTCGTCGTGCTGTCCCAGTACGTCGCCGGCGCGTACGTCCGCGAGCTGCTCGACGACGGCCGGGGCGGCGTCGGCTACCTGTTGAAGGACCGTGTCGGCAAGGTCCCCGCGTTCCTCCGGGCGCTCGAGACGGTCGCCGACGGCGGTGTGGTCGTCGACCCCGAGGTCGTGCGGCACCTCACGCGCAGTCAGGCGACGGACAGCCCGCTGGCCCGGCTGACGCGGCGCGAGACCACTGTGCTGGAGCACATGGCCGAGGGCGCCTCGAACGCCGACATCGCCGCCACCCTGCACCTGTCCGACGCCGCGGTCGCGAAGCACGTCGGCAACGTGTTCACCAAGCTCGACCTGCCGCCGGAGGACACGAACCGGCGTGTGCGAGCGGTGCTGACCTACCTGCGCGAGAAGCGCTGAGCGAGAACGGCCGAGGGAGACACCGGATGAGGACGATCGGACTACGGCGGATGGGGCCGCGCGACCCAGCGCAACGGCACCGGACGGCGACTCCGCTGGAACTGCTGTTCGACCTGGTGTTCGTCGTCGCGGTGGGGCTGGCGGCGACGAACCTGCACGAGATCGAGGCCGAGGGGCGCCTCACCTCGGCGGTGCTGTCGTACGGCCTGGTGTTCTTCTCGATCTGGTGGGCGTGGATGAACTTCACCTGGTTCGCCACCTCGTTCGACACCGACGACTGGCTCTACCGGGTGACGACGGTCGTCCAGATGGCCGGGGTCCTGGTCCTGGCGGCCGGTGTGCACGCGGCCATGGTGGAGGACGACTTCACCATCGGGATCATCGGCTACGTGCTGATGCGGCTGGCGCTCGTCGGGCAGTGGATCCGCGCCGCCGTGTCCTCGACCCGCTACCGCCGCACCGCGGTCCGCTACGCGGTGGGGATCGTCGTCGTCCAGGTGCTCTGGATCGTCTCGCTCGCCCTGCCGGAGGGCCTCTGGCCGTTCGCGGCGCCGTTCCTCGTCCTCGGCGAGGTGCTCGTCCCGGTCTGGGCGGAGCTGGGGGCCGCCGACACCCGGTGGCACACCCGGCACCTGGCCGAGCGGTACTCCTTGTTCACGCTGATCGTCCTCGGTGAGGGGCTCGTCGCGTCGGCCAACGCCGTGATCGACGCCCTGGCGCACACCGACCACCTGGGGTCTCTGCTCACCCTCGCCGCCTGCGGACTGGTCATCACGGTCGGCATGTGGTGGATCTACTTCTCGCGGGAGCAGCACGACCACATCCACTCCCTCCCGACCGCGCTGCTGTTCGGGTACGGCCACTACCTCGTCTTCGCCGCGGCCGGGGCGCTGCCGGCGGGGATCGAGGTGGCCGTCCTCGCCGACGCCGGCCACGTCGAGCTGTCGTCCTCCGCCGTCGCCGCGACCGTCGCCGTGCCGGTGGCCGTGTTCGTGCTCTCGATCTGGGCCCTCGCCATCCGACCCTCGGCGACCCGCCGCGCGAACGTCGTCGTGGTCGTCCTCACCGTGGCGGTCCTCGCCTCGGTCGCGGTGCCCGCGGTCTCCCTGCCGGTCACCGCGCTGCTCGTCGCCGCGGTCGTCGTCACCCTCGAACTGCCGTCCGCGACGCCCCACGAACACGGCTCCGACGCCTCCCAGGCGCGCGGGAGTCGGCTGTCCGCATGAGCGACAGCCACGAGGGAGCACCCATGGTCGACGGCGAACCCGTCACCGCCGAGCGTCTGCAGCACGACCTGTCCTTCGACTCGGACGCGATGCCCGAGGACGACCCGGGCACCGACGAGGACGCCCTCGTCGCCGACGGGGACCCCAGCGAGGAGGACGCCCAGGGATCGCAGGAACCCTGACGCAGCCTCAGCGAGGCCGGCGACGCTGCGCGGTGAGACGCCCGGCCCGGAAGACGAGGCCGAGCGCGGTCACGACGACCCCGCCGACGATCGAGGGCCACGGCAACGCCGCCACCAGGACGACGCATCCAGCGGCACCGATGACGGCCAGGAGGCGCGGGTACCGCCGGTCCCGCCGCTCCTGTGTCAGGGCAGCCGTGTTCGCGACGAAGTAGTAGAGCAGCACCCCGAAGGACGAGAACCCGATCGCCCCCCGCAGGTCGGTCACGGCGACGAGGACGCACACGACCAGACCGAGCACGACCTCGGCACGCACCGGCACCGCCGTCCGCGGGTGCACGGCGGCGAACCACCCCGGCAGGTCCCGGTTCCGCGCCATCGCGAGGCTCGTCCGCCCGATGCCCGCGATCATCGCCAGGAGCGCCCCGAGGGCAGCAGCGGCGGCACCGACCTGCACGACCACGCTGGCCCACGGCTGCGCGGAGGTGGCGACGACGGACCGGAGGGGCGCGGCGGCGGCGGCCGTGCCTCCCGGCCCGAGGGCGTGCAGTGTGGCGAACGCGACCAACGCGTAGACGACGAGCGCGATCCCGAGTGCGGTGGTGATCGCCCGGGGGATCGTGCGGGCCGGATCGACCACCTCTTCACCCAGGGTCGCGATGCGGGCGTACCCGGCGAAGGCGAAGAACAGGAAGCCGGCAGCCTGCAGGACCCCCAGCGGCGTCGCGGCGACGCCCGGGTCGTCCGCCGTCGGCCCGGAGTGCGTGAGCCCCAGGACGACCACGACGGTCAGGGCGACGAGGGCGACCACGACGAGGACCCGGGTGAGGAACGCCGTCCGCGTGATGCCCAGCGTGTTGACCACGGTGAGGGACAGGACCACGGCGACCGCGACGGGCCGCTGCCACGCCTCGGGCACCAGGTACGCGGCGACCGTCATCGCCATCGCCGCCGAACTGGCGGTCTTGCCGATCACGAAGCCCCACCCGGCAGTGAAGCCGACCCAGGGTCCGAGGCGCTCCCGGCCGGAGACGTACGCGCCGCCCGAGGTCGGGTACTGCGCCGCGAGCTGCGCCGACGAGGTGGCGTTGCAGAACGCGATCACGCCCGCGACCAGCAGCGCGACGAGCACACCGCTGCCGGCGACGGACGCCGCGGGGGCGAACGCCGCGAACACGCCCGCGCCGATCATGGAGCCGAGCCCGATCACGACGGCGTCCCGAAGCCGGAGACGCCGCGCGAGGGAGCCGGTCGGGGGAGCGGTCATCCGTCCATCCTGACCACGTCAGGTGAACAGTGCGTGCTCCGTGTGCGGCGCAGCGACCAGGCGGCCAAGCGGCCGGGCGGTCGGGCGGTCAGGCGGCGTGACGGCCGACCGACACCGACTCGAGCGGGGTGTCGCGCAGCTCCCGCCCACGGAACCAACGCAGCAGCCACTCCGCCGGCGAACCCGATAGCCCGGCCGGCAGACCACCGCGGCGCTGCAGGAAGTCACTGAACCCCGGCTCGTCCCGGAGCTCCGCCTCGGACGGGTTGCCGAACGCCATCGACCAGCCGTCGAAGCGGCGCGCGTCGATGTCCTCGCGGCTCAGCGAACGCACGTCCCGGTGCCGCGGGTCACGCTGGATCGCGCCGAACCGGTCCTCGACACTCCAAGCCGGCCCCTCCAGGACCTGCATGAAGCGGCCGTCCTTCGCCACGAGTAGCCCCGAGACACCGAGGGCGTCGTTCTTCAGACGCGCGTCACGCAGCAGCGCGACGAGCTGGGCGTCGGTGAGGTCGTCGGCGGCGACGGACATGTAGACGAGGGAGAGCATCGATCCACGATCCCTCGCGTCCGCCGCACCGGTCAACCGCGGCCACTCCACGAGTCCGGATCCCGCACTCGCCCCACGTCCCCTGCCGTTCACCCGGCGTCCCTACCGTCGCCCCCGATGCCGACGCAGCAGGCCCCCTTCCGCACCGACGTCCACGCCCTCCGCGCCGTGGCCGTCGTGCTCGTGCTCGCCTACCACCTCGACCTCGGCTGGCTCCGCGGCGGGTTCGTCGGCGTCGACGCCTTCTTCGTCGTCGCCGGCTTCCTCATCACCGGACAGCTCCTCCGCCAGCTCCGCGACACCGGACACATCGACCTCCCCGCGTTCTGGGCGCGACGGGCACGCCGACTCGCGCCCGCCGCACTCCTCGTCCTCGCCGCCACCGCGACCGCCGCCGTAGTGCTCACCCCACGCCAGGACTGGCCCACCCTCGGCGCCCAGCTCGCCGCCAGCGCGCTCGCCGTCGAGAACTGGGCGCTCGCCGCGTCCAGCACCGACTACCTCGCCGCCGGGGACCCGTCCACGCCGTTCGAGCACTTCTGGTCCCTGGGCGTCGAGGAGCAGTTCACCCTCCTGTGGCCGCTGCTGCTCCTGGCGGTGTGGCGGGTGGTGCGACGACCAGGGTCGGGCGAGCGCGCCGTCCTCGTCGCCGTCGTGGTCGTCGTCGCCGCGTCCCTCACCTGCTCGTCCGTCCTCACCACCACGGACCCGGCACCCGCCTACTTCTGGCCGCACACCCGGGCGTGGGAGTTCGGCGTCGGCGCGATCCTCGCCCTCGCTCCCGATGGCGCCTCCTGTGCCGTCCCCGGCCCGCGTGCGCGGACGGCCCTCGCCGTGACCGGGTGGCTCGGGCTCGTCGGCTGCGGCCTCCTCCTCACCCCCGCCGTCGCGTACCCCGGGACTGCCGCCGTCCTGCCCGTCGCCGCCACCGCGCTCGTCATCACCGGCCGGACCGAAACCGGCCCGCTCGGCCGAGCCACGCGCCTCCCGTCCGTCCGCTGGCTCGGCCGCATCTCGTACCCCCTGTACCTCTGGCACTGGCCCGTCGCCCTGCTGCTCCCACGGGCCCTCGACCTGCCCACGCCGTCGCGTGTCGCCGTCACGGTCGTCCTCGCCGCGGGTCTGGCACACCTCACCACCGTGCTCGTCGAACGACCCGTCACGACCGGGAGGCTCGCCCACCACCGACCCCGCGTCACCCTGGCCGTCGTGGCCGGTGCCACCGCCCTCGTCCTCGTCGTCCCGGCCGTCGGGTGGGGCGCCCTCACCGGACAGCTCCGGGAGGACCGTGCCCTCGCCACCGAACTCCGCACCGACGGCGACCGGTGCTGGGGCGCCGCCGCCATCGCACCGGGGAGCGGGTGCGCGGTCGCCGGGGAGCCCGGACGCGGGACCACCCCGTCGACCGTGACCGCCGCCTACGACGTCGACCCCACGTGGGACGACTGTCAGGCCGAGGCGACCGACGCCCGAAGCTGCGTCGTCGGCGTCCGCGGTGGCACCCGGGTCGCGCTCATCGGCGACTCCCACGCACACCAGTGGTCCTCCGCACTCATCGCCCTCGCCGAGCAGCGCGGATGGGAGCTGCACCTCATGGTGAAGGGCGGGTGCGCGTTCTCCCACGTCCGCTGGAGTGACGTCTCCGCCGCCGACGAGCGACGCTGCGGTGCCTGGAACCGCGCCGTCGACCGGTCCCTCGCGGCCGCAGCGCCGTACACGCTCGTGTTCACGTCCGCCCGAGCCGACCTCCGGGGTGCCCCCGAGGGGACGGACCCGGCGAGGAGCGCGCGGGACGGGTACCGAGCCTCCTGGCAGCCCCTCATCGACCGCGGAGCGAGGATCGTCGCCATCACGGACACCCCGGCCGTCGGCAGCGGCGTGCAGCACTGCGTCGACGAACACCGCGCCGACCCGGGGTCCTGTCGGATCAGCACCGGGCGGGCGTTCGCTGCGGCAGACCGGCTCGTCGCCGCAGCACGGGCGACACCCGGGGCGGTCGTGACGGACATGACCTCGTCGTTCTGCGTGCAGGGGGCCTGCCCCGCGGTGATCGGCAACGTCCTCGTCTACCGCGACTCGCAGCACCTCACCCGCACGTACGTCACCACGCTCGTCGGAGCGCTCGGGCAGCGGACGGACGCGGCCCTCAGCGCCGCAGGTCCCGCAGGTCCCGCAGAGCGGTAGCACTGCGGTCGGGGGACAGCGTTGTGCTCGCCACCAGTGCGGGCGGGTAGTCAGGACGCATGGGTCATCGTTTCCGCGGCAAGGTCGTCGTCATCACCGGAGCATCGAGCGGCATCGGCCGGGCTGCTGCGCACGAGTTCGCCAAGCAGGGCGCCACGCTCGTCCTCGCCGCACGCGGGAAGGAGAGTCTGGAGGCCGCGGCCGCCGAGTGCCGCGCGCTCGGTGTCGAGGCCGTCGCGATCCCCACGGACGTCGCCGAGGAGCGGCAGGTCAACGACCTCGTCGCCACCGTCACCACCCGCTTCGGTCGCATCGACGTGTTCGTCGGCAACGCGGCGCTCTTCGTGTACGGCCTGTTCGAGCAGACCCCGACCGAGGCGTTCAAGCGCGTCGTCGACACCAACCTGCACGGGCACGTCCACGCGGTCAAGGCCCTGCTGCCGCACTGGAAGCAGCGCGGCGAAGGCACCTACGTCCTCGTCGGCTCGATCCAGTCGCTGCTCTCCGCGCCGTACCAGTCGGCCTACGTGACGAGCAAGCACGCCGCCCTCGGGCTGATGGACGTCCTGGCCGACGAGCACCAGGGCACCGGCATCCGCTTCGGCGCGGTGCTGCCGTCGACGATCGACACCCCGATCTACCAGAACGGCGCGAACTACACCGACAAGGCCTCGCACCCGCTGCCGCCCACCGTCTCCGTGCAGCGGGCCGCCAAGGCCGTCGTCGCGCAGGCCGTGCACCCGAAGCGCAACCGCTACGTCGGCCGCCTCCAGGCGTCGTTCGTCGCCGCCGAGTTCATCGTGCCGTGGCTGTTCCACCGCATCACGACACCCGCGGTCGAGGTCTTCGCGCTCCGCGGGCACCAGGCACCGACGGACGGCAACCTCTACGCCCCGAACGACGCCGGCAACGCCACCGACGGCGGCTGGGTCGCGAAGCGCCGCCGTGTCACGCGCCCGCTCGTGTGGCTCGGCCTGGCCGGGCTCGTCACGCTCGTGGTCCGGCGCGGTCGCCGCTGACGTCGCTGCCCGTCCCGATCCCGGTCCTGTGCCGAGGTCGGGCGGCAGGGGCAGGTGACCGCGGTCGGGTCATCCGAGGCGGCCGCGGACGCCTCGTCGGCCGAGGCCGGACGGATGAGCAGTGTCAGCTGGTTCCCCACCCGTCGGACCCTACCGGCGCGCGACCACTGACATCCGCGCCCCGTAGGGTCGAAGGGTGCCATCGACCGCGAGCAGCAGCCGCACCCGGACCACGCCCACCCTGCGCACCGTGCTCGGGTCGGTGATCGCCCTCGCGACGGTCCTCACCGGGCTCGCGACCGCCGCACCGGCGTCCGCCCACTCGGGCCTCACCGGCAGCACGCCTGCCGAGGGTGGCGTCGTGGCGAGCGACCTGCGCCAGGTGGACCTGACGTTCACCGAGGCGCCGCTCGCGGGACTCGACGCGGGCCTCCGGATCGAGGTCCGCGACCAGGCCGGGCAGGACGAGTCGACCGGCGACGTCACCGTCGCCGGGACGACCATGTCGAAGCAGGTGCAGCTGTCGGCGGGGCCGCACACGATGCTCTGGCGGTACGTCTCGCCGGATGGCCACCCGATCGACGGGCAGGTCGCGTTCACGGTGCAGGCGGCGCAGACCGCGGTCGCCGGACCGACGGTCACGCCCACCGCCACACCGAGCCGGGAGGCCCGTGGGTCGTCCGGCACGTCGGTCACGACGACGCCGACCCCCGTCGCGGACACCGCGGTGGGGGCCGACGGCGACGGGTCGTCGAGCGCGCTGCCCTGGGTGGTCGGCGGTGTGGCGATCGTCGTGGTCCTCGGCGTCGTCGCCCTCCTGGCGAGCCGCCGTCGGTCGGTCCCCGCCGACGACTGAGCCTGGCCATCGGCTGCCTCAGGGCGCGTCGACGACCGCGGCCACCGCCTCGACCTCGACCAGCTGGTCGTCGTACCCGAGGATGGTGACGCCGAGCAGCGTGCTGGGCACATCGTGCTCGCCGAACGCGTCGCGGACGACCTGCCAGGCGGCGACCAGGTCAGCCTGGCGGGACGATGCCACGAGCACACGTGTGCTGATGACGTCGGTCATCCGTGCCCCGGCGTCGGCCAGTGCCTGCCGCAGGTTCACGATGCACTGCTCGGCCTGGGCCGCGTGGTCACCGGGCGCCACGGTGGCGCCGTCCGCGTCGAGTGGGCACGACCCGGCGAGGAACACGAGTCGAGCGTGTGCCGGAGCGGTCGCGGCGCACGCGTACTCCGTCGGGCTCAGCGCGGCGGACCGGAGGAGCCGGACCGCCGACGGCCGCTCGGCGTCCGTCACTCGAACATCTCCGCGAGCATCGCCGACGCGTCCCCGTCCACCACGTGGGCGGACCGTGCCTCCGGCCAGCGCAGCACCCCGTCGTCGGGCCACGACGGCACGACGTGGAAGTGCAGGTGCGGCACGCTCTGCCCGGCGTCAGCACCGGTCGCGCTGAGCACGACGACCCCGGTCGCGCCGAGCGCGGCACGCATCGCTCGGCCGACCTGCTGGGTGAGCAACGTCGTCGCCCGGAGTGCGTCCGGCGACACGTCGAGCAGGCCCGCGGCGTGCTCCCGCGGGACGACCAGCGTGTGTCCGGGAGCGAGTTCCGACTCCGGTAGCGGCCGGAACGCCACGGCGTCCGGCTCGCGCTCGACCCAGACCGTGCCCTGGTCGTCGTGCTCGATGAGGTGGCAGAAGACGCAGTCGTCCGGGAGGTCCGTCCCGGTCACAGGCGCTCGTCCCGTCGTGCGCGGTGCGCGCGCAGGGCCTCGACCACGAGGGCGTGGTCGTCGTGCATCTCCAGCCCGCTCACGCCGACGGCCCCGACGAGGTTGCCGCGGACGAACAGCGGGAACCCGCCGCCGGCTGCCTGGTACTGCCGGGGGTCGAGTGCCGCGGCCTCGTCGAAGGACGACCCGCCCAGCTCGTACTGCGTCCGCACCGCCAGGGTGCTGTGCGCGAAGTGCCGGACGACGCGGAACTTCCGGTCGAGCCAGGCGTCGTTGACCGCGGCGGACCCGGGCGTCGCGGCGTGGAACACCCGCTGCTCGCCGAAGGACACCGCGAAGCCGATGCCGAGCCCCCGCTCGAGCGCCGTCGCCCGCAGCCACGACCCCACCGCCCAGGCATCGTCGAGGTCGAACGCGTCGTGGTCGAGTTCACGCTCCTCGTCGAGCAGCACGGCGAGCTTCTCGTCGGTCGGCAGGTCGCGGTAGCGGGCTCCGGTGGTGTCGGGCATGGTGCTCCTCACAGGGACGGCGGTGTCGCTCGTCACGGTAGCGGCTTCCTCCTATGGTGGGCACGTGGAGTTCCCGGGGGAGGCGGACGGCGCGCGTGACGCGTCGACCTCTCCGGGGTCACCCCGGGGCACGCAGTTCCAGCAGGACCACACGCCCCGAGAGGCTCGGCGCGCTCCGCGCGCGCGTCCTCACGGAGGCACCGACAGGTCCCCCGGGAACCCCACGCCCCTCGACGTCGTCGCCACCGCACTGGCCGACGCGTTCCTCGCCGCGGACGCCTGGGACGCCGACCACCTGACCGCCGCCGGGTACGACGTCGTCGGCCTGGAGCGTGCCTACGTGGGACTCGCGGTCCGGGCGGCACTCGAGGCGTCCCCACGGCCTCCCGTCGATGCGCCGCGCCGACTGGCCGCGGTCCTGGCCGGATCGCCGCCGCTGGTGCGCCTGCACGACTCGCGGCGCGACCGCCGACCGGTGCGGGTGCTGCTCCGACGTGTGGTCGCGGTGCAGGCGGTCCCGACCGTGTCGAGCCGCCTGCTGGTCGACACGCTGCCCGAGCTCGCGCGCGAACTCGACGTGACCGTCGGTCGGCTGCTCTGGCTCGCCGACACCCGCGGCTGGAACCGTCGGCCGGGCCCCTCCAGCCCGCTGCACCACCACCGTCACGAGTGGGTCCGTCGCCCCGGACGGACGCCGCGGCTGCTGGAGAAGCCGATGGACCTGCTGCGCCGGACGCAGCGCACCGTGCTCGACGAGTTGCTCGCGGTCCTGCCGGTGCACGACGCGGCACACGGGTTCGTGCCCGGGCGCAGCGTCGTCACGGGCGCCGCCGTGCACGTCGGGCAGCAGATCGTGGTGTCCGCGGACCTCACCACGTTCTTCGCGAGTGTGCGGGCACGGTCGGTGTACGGCGTGTTCCGGAGCGCCGGGTTCGCCGAACCGCTCGCGCACGTCCTCACCGGCCTCTGCACGCACCGGGTGCCGCCGCACGTCCTCACCGCGATGCCGCCCGGGGGCGACCCGGACGAGCGGGCAGCGCTCCGTCGGGTGCTCGCCGAGGCACACCTGCCACAGGGCGCCCCGACCTCGCCGACGCTGGCGAACACCGTGCTGCGACACCTCGATGCCCGGCTTGCCGGATGGGCTGCATCGGTCGGTGCCGCGTACACCCGGTACGCCGACGACCTGACGTTCAGCGGCGGGGCCGAACTGGCGCGGCGACCGGAGGCGTTCCTCCGCGGGGTGGAGCGGATCGTCACCGACCAGGGGTACCGGCTCAACGCCCGGAAGACACGGGTCCGGCGGGCCGGTGTCCGCCAGTCGGTGACCGGCGTCGTCGTCAACGAGCGGACCGCGCCCGGCCGCCGCGAGGTCGACCGGTTGCACGCGGTCCTGCACAACTGCGTGGTGCACGGCCCGGCGTCCCAGGACCGTGGTGGGCACGCGGACTTCCGGGCGCACCTGCTCGGCCGGATCGGCTGGTTCGCCCAGGTGCACCCGGGTCGCGCGGTGCGGTTGCACGAGGAGTTCGCCCGCATCGAGTGGTGAACGGGACCGGGACCTTCCACCGGGCGCCTCGGCTCGCTACCGTGACGCCATGAGCGAGCACCGCGTCAGCGAACCGGCACCTCCGGCCGACGGCAGCAAGCCGAAGGGCCCGGCGTCGTACTTCCCGAGCATCGCGACCACCTACGGTCGACCCGTGCAGGAGTGGCTCGACCTGGCGGCCGACCGCCTGGACGACCACCGCCACATGGAGGTCGTCGACTGGCTGAAGACCGAGCACGGCATGGGGCACGGCCACGCGAACGCGGTTGTCGCCTACGTCAAGCAGGCCCTCGCCCGCTGACGCCGCCCCACCGCTCGTCAGCCGAACAGCGCGCGCAACCGGGGGAGCGTGTCGGCGTCCTCGTGCGGACCGCCGCCCTCGTGGCCGTTGTACTCCCAGACGGTGATCTCCTTCGGCCCCGCCCACGCGTTGTAGGCGGCGTACACGGTCGACGGCGGGCAGATCGGGTCCATCAGAGCGACCGAGAACCACGCCGGTGCGCTCGCGCGGGCCGCGTGCAGCACCCCGTCGAAGTAGGCGAGCGTCCCGAAGACCCGGTCGGTCGCGGTGCGGTGCGTCGCCAGGTAGTCGACGAGCTCGTGGTACGGGTACGCGTCGGTGATCTGCGTCGCGTGGCGGTGGTCACAGAGGAACGGCACCCGAGGGAACACCCCGGCGAGACCCTCGACCAGGCCGGCGACGGCGATCGCGAGGCCGCCGCCCTGGCTGCCCCCGAGGACCGCGATCCGGTCGCCGTCGATCAGATCGAGGTCACGTGCGGCGTCGACGGCGCGGACGGCGTCGGTGGTGAGGCGCCGGTAGTAGTAGGTGTCGGGCGACTCGATGCCGCGCGTCATCACGCCGGGGATCGCGGGGCCGGTGCCGTCCGGGTCGGGCGTGTCGCCGGTGGCCCAGCTCGAGCCCTGCCCGCGCGTGTCCATCAGCAGGTGTGCGACGCCGGCGGAGGCCCAGAGCAGTCGCTCGGTCGGGAGACCGCGGCCGCCGCCGTAGCCGATGTACTCGACGACGGCGGGGAGCGGTGCGTCGGCACTGCTGCCGGCGGGGACGGTGAGCCACGCGGCGATGCGCTGCCCGTCCCACCCGGCGAACGAGACGTCGTAGGTGTCGACGGTGGCCAGACCCGTGTCGACGCGGTCCGCCTGGACGGCGATCGGATGCTCGCGTGCTGCGCTGAGGGTGCGTCGCCAGAAGTCGTCGAAGTCGTCCGGTTCGGCGACGCTGCCGCGGTACGAGGTGAGGTCGGGTCCGGTGATGTCGGTGTACACGTTCCGACCCTGGCACGAGGGCGCGCCGGACGGAAGACGGCCGCGGGGGACGTCACCGAGACGAGCGGTTGACGCGGTTGTCGTTCCCCGAGTAGCGTCGGGTTGACACGGTTGTCGAGAGGAGTCCTGATGGAATCGACACTGCACCGCACACGGACCGCCGCCGCTGCGGAGGACCTCAGCCCGGCCGAGTCCGCGCTCCTGCGGGCGCTGACCGACCGGATCCGGCTCGGTGAGGCGGACGCCGCCCTCACCGACACGGCGGACGTCGACGCCCTGGCGGAGCGGATGTTGGCCGCCCTGCCGACCGTCAAGCACGAGGCCGATGCGCTGATCGGCCCGTTCTACGACACCGCCTCGTTGGCGAACTGGCGTGGCGTCACCCGGCAGGCGATCCACAAGGCCACCCAGAAGCGCGACCTGATCGGGCTGAAGATCGGCGACGGCACCCGGGTCTTCCCCGCGTTCCAGTTCGGCCGCTCGGGCCAGCCACTGCCGCACCTGCGGCAGGTGCTCGACCTGATCGACCGGGACGGCATCGACCCCTGGGGCAGTGCGCTCTGGCTCAACACCGTCGCGGACGAGTTCGGCGGGACGACGGCCGCCGAGGCGCTCCGTGACGGTCGGATCGAACCGGTCCTGAACGCCGCCCGCCGAGCCGCGCACGCCTGGCATGCCGACGCCTGAGCGGGAACCGGCGCGGACCGACGTCGCCCAGCAGGGACCGGCGGACGACCTCGACCTCACGGACTTCCCGGCCACCGAGTCCCGCGGCACCACCTTCTACCGGGCCAAGCGGCACGACCGCGGCGCCTGGTGGTTCGCATCGACGCCGGCCGACGCCGACGGGGTGGACGGCGGTCGGTTCGACCTCGCCGAGCCGCGCGGCACCTGCTACTGGGCGGACTCGGTCGAGGTGGCCGTGCGGGAACGGCTCGCGCACCACACGCTGCACACGAACACCGTGTTCGCCGCCCGGGCGCGCGAAATGGTCGTCGTCGCGGCGCGGGCCTCCCGCGGCCGACGCTTCGCCGACGTGACCGACGCGGCGGCGGTCCGCTTCGGCGTCGGTGCCGAGCTGCAGACGATGGGCGACTACCGCGTGCCGCAGGCCTGGGCGCGAGCGTTCGACGCAGCGGGGTTCGCGGGGGTCCGCTCCAGCACCCGGTTCACCAGCGCCGCCGCGGCGAACGCGTGGGCGGTCTTCGGCGACGCGGGCGTCCCCCGGAAGCCACGACCCGAGCGGGTGCACCGTGACGGCATCGCGGCCTGTCGGGAGTCCGGCATCCGGGTGCTCGAGGACGGCTCGCAGGCCGGGCCCGAGCGGTTCACGATCGTCACGCCGCCGCGCTGAGGGACCCGGCCCCGACGCCCTGGCTGGATCGGTCCCGCTGCTGTCGGTGGCTCGTCCTACCGTGCGGTCGTGGCCGAACCAGTGGATGCGTGGTGGCGCCGGCGGCAGTGGTCGCGCGGTGTCCCGGTGCCGTACGCCGTGGGCGAGTTCCGTGCGGAGTGGGCGTCATGGCCCGTCCTGGTGCGGCAGTACCACCCCGACTGGAACGCCGGCGTCGTCCTCACCCAGATCCCGCCGGCCGCCGACGTCCTGCTGACGTGGGAGTGCGACGTCGGACACGTCTTCGTCGCCACCCCCGGCGAGCAGCGGTCTCGACCCGGCCGTGAGCGGCGCCGGTCGGTGTGGTGCCCGGAGTGCGCCGTGCTCGCCCAGCCGCAGCGCTGGCCGGTGCTGCCCGAGGACTGGCCGAGCGCCGTCCCGGTGCCGCAGCGAGCCGTCCGTTCCACCGGGCGCCAGACCCTCCCGGCCGCGCCCGCACGGGGCCTGCCCGGCGGAGCGGTCGCGTCGTCCCGGCGCACCACGTCCCGCCCGCGCACCGGCGGCACCGGCGTCCGCGGCCGTGGCACCCGGACGACCGCGCCCCGGACGATCTGTCCGAAGACCCCGCGGCTGCCGTCGGGGGAGTCGTTCGTCAGCCAGTGCGCGCCGGCGCCGGCGTCCGCGGTCGAGGCCGAGCTCCGGGCCGGGCTGCGCGAGCGCCTCGACCTCACGTTCGAGCACACCGCGATCCGCCTCGACCGGCCGCTCCACGACCACGTCGAGGTCTGGCCGGACATCATCCTGCCGGAGCTCCGCGTCGCGATCGAGTACGACTCCACCGGTCGACACGGGCTCGAACACGTCGGCTCCCGCGAGGAGTCGGACCGCCGGAAGGACCGCGCCACCCGGGCCGTCGGGTGGGAGGTCGTCCGGATCCGCACCGGACGCCTGCCCGTCCTGGGGCCGTGGGACCTGCAGGAGTCCGGGGTGTCCGGACGGACGATCGACCGGCTCGTGGACGTCCTGCGCGAGATCCGCGGCCCGCTGTTCGTCGACGCCTACGCCCGCTGACGGCCGCGGCCGACACCGGCCGCCGGCGCTCAGGACCGGAGCGCCAGCGCCTCGCTCACCCACCGCGTGTGCAGCGCCCACGGGTCGGGCACGCCGGCGGCGACGACGTCGACGTGCGCCAGGAGCTCCGGCGTCACCCGGAACCACTCCGTGCCCGGGTAGCGGGAGGCGGCGAACTCCGCGTGCCGCTGCCGTTCGAGGGTGCGATCGCCGCGTTCGAACCCGAGCAGGTCCTGGTGGGCGATCCGGCCGAGCCGTTGCCGCGGGTTCGCCGTCGTCCCGATCTTGATCCGGTCGCCGGTGTCGTCGCGCATCCGCAGGTAGTAGACGACGTCGACCCGCGGGGCGCCGAGCTCGCCGTCCGGCACGTCGCCGAAGCGCCACTCGCAGACGGCGCACACCGAGCCGGAGGGGAACCTGATCCCGATCCGTCCGCCGCAGACCAGGCACGGGCCCGGGAGGACGTCGTCCACCCCGACGTGCTCGGCCGCGAACTCGGCGACCAGCGTGACGTGTCCGGTGCAGAGCGGCACCGGTGCGTCGGGGGAGCTGTCCGCCCCGCAGCCGGGGACGCAGCAGCGTGCGACGCTCTCCGACCGGACCATGGGCGGAACGCTACCGACGGCCACCGACGACCCCGGCTCAGTCCGCGAAGACCACGCCGATCGGTTCGCGCTTCTCTTCCTGGAACCGGTCCTCGGCGCGGCCGAGCGCCCAGTACGCGGACAGCGACAGGTCGGCCTTCTCGAGACCCCAGTCGTCCTGCAGCACCCGCCGGATCGCCTTGATCGCGGCCCGCTCGCCGTGCGCGAAGACGCTCACCGGCCGGGAGGCACGGGGCAGCTCGCGGGTCGCCGCCAGCAGCAGCGTGCCCGGCTCCGCATCCGCCGCGTCGCGGTGCAGCCAGCGCAGCTCGACGCCGGCCGGGTGCACGAGCGGCTGCTCGTCTGCGGGGCCGGCCACCTCGACCAGGGCGACGCCCGTCGCGGTGGGGCCCATGGCCTCCAGGGCGGCACCGATCGCGGGCAGGGCGCTGTCGTCACCGAGCAGCACGTGGGTGACCTCCGGGTCCTCGGAGGGGGCCCAGCCACCGCCGGGGCCCGACAGGGCGATGCGGTCGCCCGGCTGGGCCGCGGCGGCCCAGGGTCCGGCGAGCCCGTCGGTGCCGTGCACGACGAAGTCGACCGCGATGGTCCGGGCGACGGTGTCGACGGCTCGCACGGTGTAGGTACGGCGGGCCGGCAGGTCGGACTTCGCCGTCGTCGCGCGGAGCACCTCGAGGTCGAACGGCGGTTCCAGGCCGGAGCCGGGCTGCGGGAGCATGAGCTTGACGTACTTGTCGGTGGTCGCCAGGCGCTCCGGGTCGGCGTGCTCGAGGAAGGCGTCGTACCCGGGGCCCCCGAGGTGGACGCGGACCATGTGCGGGCTGAGGCGCTCGGCGCGGTCGACGACCAGGACGTGCTGCGGGCGGTTCGGCTTGGGGCTCATCGTCGGACGAGCCTCCTTTCCTGCATCTTCCCGTCGGAGGGTGACGACGGACACCTCGTGAGGTTAGCCTCACCTCATGAGCACGAACGTCGTCCCGTTCTCCGAGGCCCTGCGGGTCCGGACGCGGCGCTCGCACGGGGTCTCGGCCGGCCACGGCTTCATGCACGACCTGGTCGAGGGGCGGTGTGACGTCGCCGACTACGCGACGCTCCTGGGGCAGTACGCCTTCGTGTACGACGCGCTCGAGTGCGCCGCCGACCGGATGGCGGACCACCCGGTCGCCGCCCCGTTCGTGACCAGCCGGCTCACCCGCATGCCGGGCATCCGCGCCGACCTGGAGTACCTGGTCGGGCCGGACTGGGACGAGCTGCTCACCCCCCTGCCGGCGACGACGGCGTACGTCCGACGGCTCAACGAGGTCGCCGCGACCTGGCCCGGCGGGTTCGTCGCCCACCACTACACGCGCTACCTCGGGGACCTGACCGGCGGCCACGCCCTCGGACGCCTGCTCGCCGACCAGTTCGGCTTCGAGACCAACGGCGTGTTGCTCTGGATCTTCGACCAGGTCGCCGACCCGGCCGCGTTCACCGACACGTACCGGGCGGAGCTCGACGCGGCCCCGTGGAGCGACGACGAGCGGGAGCGGGTGATCGCCGAGGTCGAGCTGGCCTACCGTCTCGACGCCGGGCTCCTCGCGGCCGTGGACCGGATGCGCCTCCCGTCCGCCCTGGCCGACCCGGCCTGAGCGACGGGCGCGTCCGACCGGGCCGTCCGGACGGTCGTCGTCACGTGGCGTCGGCGCCCGGTACGCTGCTGCCACGCCGGGACAGCCCGGACCGACCCGGGAAGGACGAGATGACGGCGATCGACGGTTCGACGCGCTTCGGACGCGCGCGTGACGACGTCAGCGGAGCGGTCGACAGTGACCTGCGCGCTGACGTGCGGTACCTCGGCAACCTGCTCGGACGGGTGCTCCGCGAGACCGGTGGCGACGACCTGCTGCGGGACGTCGAGGCGCTCCGCCAGGCGGTCATCGACGCGTACGAGGGCACCGACGAAGACGGCGCCACCCGCGCCGAAGCGGTCGTCTCCACGTTCTCCGCCGAGCGCGCGGAAGAGGTCGCCCGGGCCTTCACCTCGTACTTCCACCTGGTCAACCTCGCCGAGGAGCACCACCGGGTCCGGGTGCTCCGTGCCCGCGGCGACGACGGCGGTCAACCGGGTGACTCGTTCCCCGCGACCTTCGTCGAGCTCGTCGAGCAGGTCGGCGCCGACGAAGCCGCTGCCCGTCTCGAAGGCCTGCGCTTCCACCCGGTCCTCACCGCGCACCCGACCGAGGCCCGCCGTCGTGCGGTGACCACGGGTGTCCGGCGCATCACCGACCTCATCGACGAGCGCGACCGCACGAAGAACGCGACCGCCCGTGCCGAGAACGAGCGTCGTCTCCTCGAGGAGATCGCCACGCTGCTCCGCACCTCCCCGCTCCGCACCACCCGGCCGACCCCGCTCGACGAGGTCCGCACCGCGATGAGCGTGTTCGACCAGACCCTGTTCGAGATCGTGCCGCAGGTGTACCGGCTGCTCGACGACCGCCTGCAGGGTGACGACGCCGGCCGCGCCCCGGTGCAGGCCCCGGCGTTCGTGCGCTTCGGCACGTGGATCGGTGGGGACCGCGACGGCAACCCGCACGTCACCGCCGACGTCACCCGCCAGGCCGCCGAGATCGCCGCGGAGCACATCCTGCTCGGGCTGGCCCGGGCCGCCACCCGCATCGGCAGCGCCCTGACGCTCGACGCCGACCACACCCCGGGAGACGCCGGGCTCACCGCGCTGGTCGCGGCGCAGGAGGCGCTCGACCCGGACGTCGCCGAGCGCATCGGCATCCGCGCCCCCACCGAGACCCACCGTCGGGCGCTGCTGTTCATCGCCGCCCGCATCGACGCCACCCGCCGCGACGACCGACCGCTGGCGTACGGCGGCCCGGACGAGTTGCTCGCCGACCTGCACGTCGTGCAGGCCTCGCTGACCGCCGCCGGGGCCCTGCGTGCCGCGAACGGTGAGTTGCAGAACCTGGTCTGGCAGGTCGAGACCTTCGGGTTCCACCTGGCCGAGCTCGAGATCCGTCAGCACTCCCAGGTGCACCGCACGGCCCTCGCCGAGATCCGCGCCGGGGGAGACCTGAGTGCGATGACCGAAGAGGTCCTCGCCGTCTTCCGCACCATCGCCGACCTGCAGCACCGCTACGGCGTCCGCTCGGCCAGCCGGTACATCGTCTCGTTCACCCAGTCCGCCGAGGACCTGGCGAACGTCCACGAACTGGCCGTCGCGGCACTCGGGTCGGTCGAGGCCGCTCCGGTGCTCGACGTCATCCCGCTGTTCGAGACCTTCGCCGACCTGCACGCCAGCGTCGACATCCTGGACGAGGCCGTCCGCACCGAGCCGTTCCAGCGTCGTCTGGCCGCGACCGGGCACCGGCTCGAGGTCATGCTCGGCTACTCGGACTCCTCGAAGGACGTCGGGCCGGTGTCGGCCAACCTGGCGCTGTACGACGCCCAGGCGCGGATCGCGTCCTGGGCGACGGAGCACGACGTCGAGCTGACGCTGTTCCACGGCCGCGGGGGGTCGCTCGGTCGTGGCGGCGGCCCGGCGAACGAGGCTGTGCTCGCGCAGCCGCCCGGGTCGATCGACGGCCGCCTGAAGCTCACCGAGCAGGGTGAGGTGATCTTCGCGCAGTACGGCGACCAGGACATCGCCGCCCGGCACCTCGAGCAGATGGCCTCGGCCACGCTGTTCGCGTCCTCGCCGTCGAACGAGTCCCGTACCGCTGCCGCCGCCGAGCGCTTCGCCGACCTGGCGCAGCAGCTCGACGACGTCTCCCGCGCCGCCTTCTACGACCTCGTGAAGGCCGACGGCTTCGCACCGTGGTTCGCCCGTGTCACGCCGATGGAGGAACTCGGGCTCCTGCCGCTCGGGTCCCGCCCGGCCCGTCGTGGTCTCAGCGTCGAGTCGCTCGAGGACCTCCGGGCGATCCCGTGGGTGTTCTCGTGGACGCAGGCCCGCATCAACCTCGCAGGCTGGTACGGCCTGGGCTCCGCGCTGGAGGCGGTCGGCGACCTCGACCTGCTCCGCACGGCAGCCGCCGAGTGGCCGCTGTTCACCGCGCTGGTCAAGAACGTCGAGATGTCGCTCGCGAAGACCGACGTGCAGATCGCGCGGCGGTACCTCGCGCTCGCGGATCGCGGTGACTTCGGCCAGAAGGTCCTGGACGAGATGGACCGGACCCGCTCGTGGGTGCTGCGGATCAGCGGCGCCGAGGACGTGCTCGAGGACCGACCGGTGCTCGCGCGGGCCGTCCGGCTGCGCTCCCCGTACGTCGACGCCCTGTCGCACCTGCAGCTGCGGGCACTCCGGGCGATCCGTTCCTCCGGCAGTTCCGACACCACGGACAGCGACCACCGACTGCTCCTGCTGACGGTGAACGGAATCGCCGCCGGCCTGCAGAACACGGGGTGATCCCCCGGACCGGGGGCACGGACGCCAGCGCGTCCTGTTCCCCCGGTCGCCAGGACCCGTTAGCCTCCGATGAGGCACGCGCAGACTCTCGAGGGGGCCCCACACACAATGGACATCGTCGTACACGAAGCCGGCACCGAAGCGGCGGTGCTGGAGTGCTCCGGACGCCTCAACATGGTGTCGGCACCCGCCTTCCGTGAGACCGTCGCGACGGTCATCGAGGGCGGTCGTCCTCGTGTCGCCGTCGAGCTGTCGCACGTGGAGTTCCTCGACTCCTCGGGCCTCGGAGCGCTCGTCGGTGCGCTGAAGACCGCCCGCCAGGCGGGTGGTGACCTCCGGATCGCGGCACCGTCCGAGCAGGTCGCGATGGTGCTGAAGCTGTCGAACATCGACAAGATCCTCCGCAGCTACGCCGACGGCGACGAAGCCGTCCGCGAATGGGTCTGACCGGGGCCGTCGTGGGCGAGCACCGGTTGGACTTCGCGTCGCCGCCCGACGACGTCTCCTCGGTGCACGACTTCCTCAGCGACGTCTGGACGGCCGAGCCCGCCGTCAGCGTCGAGGACCGGATGGCCCTCGAACTCGCGATCATCGAACTCGCGTCGAACGTGATCGAGCACGCCACCGCCGGCATCCCGCTCACGTGCTCGTTGACGCTCGCGGTTGCCAGCGACGCACTGGAGGCCCGGATCACCGACGACGGCCGCCCCGCGTCCGTCGACGTGGCCGGTGCCACCCTGCCGGACGACATGGCGGAGAGTGGTCGCGGCCTCGCCCTCGTGCAGATGGTCGTCGACGAACTGCGCTACGACCGACACGGCGACGAGAACCGCTGGACGGTCCGGAAGTCCACCCGCGTGGCGTGAGCCGCTTCCCGCGGCAGGTTCATCCAGATGCATGAAGTTGTCGCGGTGCGTGCCACGATTCCCGGGATGACCACCACCGTGGACCCCAGGACCGTCTTCGAGACGTCCGGGGCCGACCTCGACGCCGCCCGGGCGGTGTTCGAGCAGGCCTACGAGGCCTCCGGGTTCCTGCCCGAGCGGACCGAACGCGTTTTCGGGTACCGCTTCCGGACGGTCGGCGACCAGACGATGTCGTTCCGGTCGACCCGGTTCGACGCGCGCATGGTCGGCGAGGTCGATTCCGGCGACCAGGTCAGCGTGTCCTGGGTGACGGACGGCGGCGGCGTGCTGGACGTCGGCCGCGACGAGCTGGGGCTGTCTCCCGGACGGCCGGTGGTGTTCCCGACCGGACGCCCCTACCGCTTCGAGCTGGCCGACGTGCGGCAGAGCGTGGTGCAACTCGATCGGACCTTCCTCGAACGGATCGCGGCCGAGGCGTACGGCACCGAACCCGGCACCCTGGTCTTCGACCACACGGCAGCGCCCGGGGTCGAGGCCGTCCGTGCCTGGAACCACCAGGTGCAGGAGGCGTCCCGGATCGTGCTCGGCAACGCCCCGGTGTCGGTGCTGGCCCTCGCCGACACGGCCCGACGGACTGCCCTGGCACTCCTGACCACGTTCCCGCACCGCATCACCGCCCGTCAGGTCCCGCTGCCGACCGGGGCCACCGGGCGGGTGCGATCGGCCGTCGAGTACATGCACGCCGCTGCGCACACCCCGATCACCACGACCGACGTCGCCGAGCACGTCGGACTGAGCGTCCGCGGCCTGCAGCAGGCGTTCCAGCGGCAGATCGGCGTCGCACCGAACGCCCTGCTGCGGGGGATCCGCCTGGACCGGGTCCGAGACGAGCTCCGTGCCGGCACACCGACCGACACCACCGTGGCCAGCGTCGCCGTCCGGTGGGGCTTCGCGCACCTGGGTCGGTTCTCGGCGGCCTACGCCCGGCGCTTCCTGGAGTACCCCCGCGACACCCTGCACGGCTGACACCGCGATCAGCCCCGCGCTGTCCCCGGACACAGCGACACGCCGCTCCGACCGGGGCGACATGCCACCGGATCCCGCGACACTCCGCCGATGTCCGCGCCGATCGAGCGTGCGATATTCATACTCCTCACATGGAGACGCAGGCCGGAGCACGCACGCCCCTCGTGGACCCCTTCGGTCGCGAACTCGAGGAGTGGTTGCGCGACGCCCCGGCCACGCGGTCGCCGTACCTCGCAGACCTCGTCGTCCCCCCGGTGACGGGTCCGGTGCGCCGTCCCGTGCTGCCCTCGGTGGACGCGGAACAGCCGGCAGTCGACCTCCTCGAGACCGACGCCGAGGCCGAGACCCTCGCCGAGACCGAGGTGGACGCCGAGCCCGCGGTCGCCGCCGAGCCCGCCGCCCCCACCACCTCGGGTGACGACCGCGCCTTCCGCCGCGACCGTGCCCGTCACGTGGCCGTCTGCGCCCCGTCCTTCCCTGAGCCGCCCGAGCGCCTCGCGCTCCGCTTCGACGACCTCGCCGTCGCGCTCGACGCCGCCAGCGGCCGGACCACCATCGAACGCATCGACCTGCTCGAGGACGAGGTCCGCGTCCGCGACGAGGACCTCGCTCGCCTCGCCGCCTGGGAGGCCGTCGTCGCCGACAGCACCGATGCCGAGGTCGAGGGTGCACGTGCCTTCGCCCGCGAGGTCTTCGCCGACCTGCTGGCCGACGCCGCACTCGAGGCCGACCGTCGTGAGCGAGCCGCCCTGCGCCGGGCCGCCACGTCGCCCGTGCGGCTCGGAGCCGTCCGCTCGCTCCTGCCGGCACCGCACCGCGCGGTGGCCGATCCGGTGACGGTCGACGTCCCGGCCGACGACCGGTCAGATGACGGCATCCCCGCCACCGCCGGACCGCGGGCCGCGGTCCGACCGGTGTCGAGCCTCCAGACCGTCTCGCCGTCCTCCCCGCCGGTCCCGGCCTCCGGTCGACCGACGCCACTGGTGCAGCCGGCCACCGGCCCGACCGTCATCGACCGTGCGGCGTTCGCTGCCGTGCTCCGCGCGCACACCGGTGAGCAGCCGGTCGTGTCCGTCGAGGTCCCGGTGGCCGCTCCGGTCGCGGCACCGGGGACCACCGACGACACCGTCTCGGCGGACGTCGCCGACAGCGCGGCCGACCGGGAGGCCCGTACCGACGCCTCGACCACCGCGCCGTCCGGCTGGTGGTCGCGTGTCGTCGCCCGGCTGCTGCACCTCGTCGGCCGTCGCTGACACCCGGGTGGAGCCCGCCGTCTCGGTACACTGACGGGATGCCGACGCTCCGAGAACTGCAGTCCGTCGTCGAGTCACTGTGGCCGGCGGCCGGGGCGGAGTCCTGGGACTCCGTCGGCCTCGTCTCGGGCGACCCGGACGCGGTGGTCGAACACGTCCACCTGGCCGTCGACGCCGTGCCGGACACCGCGCGCGAAGCCGTCGCTGCCGGGGCCGACCTGCTGCTGACACATCACCCCCTGCTGCTGCGCGGTGTGACCACGATCGACGAGTCCACCTACAAGGGGTCGGTCCTCGCGACGCTCGTGCGCGGCGGCTGCGCGCTCCTCGCGGCCCACACGAACGCCGACGTCGTCACCACCGGCACCTCCGCCGTGCTCGCGGACCGGCTCGGCCTGCAGCAGCAGCGTCCGCTCGAACCCGCCGCCGACGGCATGACCGGCATCGGCCGGGTCGGCGTCCTCGCCGAACCCGTGGCGCTCGGCGTCCTCGCCCGACGGATCGTCGACGTCCTGCCGGCCACCGCGACCGGGGTCCGGGTGTCGGGGGAGTACGACCGTCCGGTCCGCACCGTCGCCCTGTGCGCCGGCGCGGGCGACGCGTACCTCGGCAATCCCGAGGTGCGCGCGGCCGACGTCTACGTGACGAGCGACCTCCGGCACCACCCCGCCTCCGAGTTCCGTGAGCAGGCGATGGTGGCCGACGGGCCCGCGCTCATCGACACCTCGCACTGGGCGACCGAGTGGCTCTGGCTCGACGTCGCCGCCGAACAGCTGCGTGCCGCCACCGGGGTCCGCGTCACCGTGAGCGACCTCCGCACCGACCCGTGGGACTTCGCCGTCCTGCCATCCGCCCCCAACGAAGGAGCCTGACCATGAAGGCAGCACCCGAGGACCAGGCCATCCTGCTCGACGTCCAGCGACTCGACAACGACATCACCCGGTTGGCACACCGGATCAGTTCCCTGCAGAAGGGCGAGCACCTCACCGAACTCGGCACCCGGGCCGCCGGGCTGCGGAGCCAGCTCGCCGCGGCCACGGGGGACGTGGAGGACGCCGAACGCGACCTCGCCCGCCTCGAGTCCGACACCGCGACCGCGCAGGCACGCATCGAGCGTGACACCACGCTGCTGCAGAACGTCGGCAGCGCGAAGGACGCCGCCGGGCTGCAGAACGAGCTCGACTCGCTGAACCGTCGGACGAACGACCTCGAGACGCAGGAACTCGAGGTCATGGAGAAGCTCGACCAGCTCCGCGCGCGGGTCGGTGACATCGAGGCGCAGCTCGCCGACATCGACGCCGAGCGTGGACGCCTGATGGGGGTGCGCGACGACGGCATCGCCCGGTTCGAGAAGGACCGCGTGGCCGCGGTCCAGTCCCGCGCCGACGTCGCAGCCAAGGTGCCGGCGGACCTCCTCGCGCTGTACGAGCGCCAGCGGGCCCGGTACGGGTTCGGGGCATCGCTGCTGCAGGGCGGCGTGTCGACGGCGTCCGGCGTTGCGCTGAACAACTCCGACCTGGCGTCGATCCGGGCCGCGGCGCCGGACGACGTCGTGCTCTGCCCGGACAGCGACGCGATCCTGGTGCGGACGGCCGAGTCCGGTCTGTAGGCGGCGGGTTCGCAGGCTCGGTGCCGCCGAGACGCCGCCGTTCCGCCGAGACGCCGCCGAATTCGGCGGCGTCTCGCGCGTTGCGCGGCGTCTCGCGGCGACGCCGGCGTCGTGGGGTGTGCCTGGCGGGAGGCGCGGTGCGGGTCGGCCGCGTGCCTCCCGTCGGCTGAGACGCGCACGTCTGCGTGAGACGCCGTCGTCCGGGCGAGACGCCGCGGGATCCGGCGGTCTCGCGCGTTGCGTGGCGTCTCACGGTGACGCCGCCATGGAACACGACAGCCCGGCACCTCGCGGTGCCGGGCTGTCGTGTTCGTACGGTCTGGGCGAACGGGCCGGCCGTACGCCGGGTTCTGTCCCGCCTCGCGGCGGTGACGGCCATCTCTCTCGGACCGACGTTGCCGTCGGCCTCCAGCGGTCTACCCGAGGACTCGGCGAGCAGCCTCAGCGTCCTCTGTCTGACCTTGCTCCGGGCGAGGTTTACCGAGCAGATCCGGTCACCCGGATCCCTGGTGGTCTCTTACACCACCGTTTCACCCTTACCGACGTCGCCGCCGGCGGTCTGTTCTCTGTGGCACTGTCTCGCGGATTGCTCCGGGTGGGTGTTACCCACCGCCCTGCTCTGTGGAGCCCGGACGTTCCTCGGCACTCCCGGGGGAGTGACGCGACCGTCTCACCGACCCGTTCGCTCCGACGAGTGTAGCGGCCCAGGTGATCAGCCCCGATCAGCACCCCGACCCGGTCGCACGCCCGCAGCCGGTCAGCGGGTGCTGCGTGCCGCCAGGGTCGCCGCGCCGATGATGCCCGCGTTGTTGCGGAGCGTCGCGGGGATGATCTCCGCCTGCAGGTCGAGCAGCGGCAGGAACTCCTCGTACTGCTTCGACACGCCACCACCGACGACGAAGAGCTCGGGGGAGAGCAGTGCCTCGAGCCGCGAGTAGTACTTCTGCAGGCGCTTCGCCCAGTGCTTCCAGGACAGGTCGTCCCGCTCCTTGGCGGCGAACGAGGCCTTCGTCTCGTAGTCGACGCCCTCGATCTCCAGGTGGCCGAGTTCCGCGTTCACGATGAGCACGCCGTCGTTGATCAGCGCTGTGCCGATACCGGTGCCCAGCGTCGTCATGATGACGAGTCCGTCGCGGCCCTTCGCGGCGCCGAACTGCTGCTCGGCGAACCCGGCGGCGTCGGCGTCGTTGACGAAGTGGATGGAGCGGCCGAGCTCCTTCTCGAACAGCGCCTCGGCCTCGAAACCGATCCACTTCTTCGAGACGTTCGCCGCGGACATGGTCTTGCCGTCGCGGACGATCGCCGGGAAGCAGACCCCGACCGGGACGTCCGAGGCAGGGGAGAGGTCGTCCAGGATCGACTTGGCGACCTCGACGATGTCGTTGGGCCGGCCGCCCTCGGGCGTGGCCTTCTTGATCCGGTCGGTGGTGAGTTCGCCGGTCGCCGTGTCGACGATCGCGCCCTTGATGCCTGTTCCGCCGATGTCGACGCCGACTGCGAGTGAGGTCATGGGGAGCGGTGCCTTCCGTAGGTGACGAGTGTGTCCGGCACGGTCCCGAGGCCGGGCGCGCCGCGGGTGGTCAGGAGACGGTGAGGAGTTCGGTGCCGCGTTCGGTCACGAGGAGCGTGTGCTCGAACTGCGCTGTCCAGGAGTGGTCACGGGTGGTGACGGTCCAGTCGTCGGCCCAGATGTCCGCGTCGATGCCACCGAGGGTCAGCATCGGCTCGATCGTGAAGACCATGCCGGGCTCGATCACGGTGTCGTAGCGGGCGTCGTCCACGTGCGGGATGACCAGACCGGAGTGGAAGGCGCGTCCGACGCCGTGCCCGGTGTAGTCGCGGACCACCCCGTAGCCGAAGCGCTTGGCGTACGACTCGATCGCGCGGCCGATGACGTTGACCTGGCGGCCGGGAGCGACGGCGCGGATGCCGCGGTGCATCGCCTCTTCGGTGCGGGTGACGAGGTCCTGCACCTCGGGCGCGGCCTGCCCGACCACGAAGGTCCGGTTGGTGTCACCGTGCATGCCGTCCTTGTACGCGGTGATGTCGATGTTCACGATGTCGCCGTCCTGCAGCACGGTGTCGTCGGGGATGCCGTGGCAGATCACCTCGTTGAGGGACGAGCAGAGCGACTTCGGGTACCCGCGGTAGCCGAGGGTCGAGGGGTAGGCGCCGTGGCCGACGACGAACTCGTGGCCGATCCGGTCGAGTTCGTCGGTCGTGACGCCCGGGCGGATCGCTGCACCGACGGCGTCGATGGCCTGCGAGGCGATGCGACCGGCTGTGCGGATCCGCTCGACCTCGTCCGGCGTGTACGTGTCGCCGAGTCCGTGCTCATGGGGCTCGACCTTGCCGACGTACTCGGGTCGCTCGATGTCCTTCGGGACGGGCCGCTGTGGTGAGACGCGGCCGGCCGTCAGGTGTCCGTGTTCGTCCCGGGGCATGCGTTCCACTCTAGCGGCGTGTCGGGCCCGGCCGTCGCCTCCCGGCTGTGGGGCTCGCCCGGCAGGCACACTGCACGAGCCCGCCCGCCTGCCCGCCGGCTCACCGCCCGGCCCGCGACCCGACCCCGCTGCGCGGACGCCCCGCGTCCGCCCGGGTACGGTCGGGCCCATGACCGACGAGCGCATCGAATCCCAGTGGTGGTACAACGACAAGACCGGCGAGGTCGAGCAGGGCCCGAAGTCGACGAACCGGCACCACATCGGCCCCTTCCCGACCCGCGACGAGGCCGCACACGCGTTGGACCGGGTCCGGCAGAACAACGAGCGCGCCGACGCCGCGGACCAGGACGGCTGACCGGCCTCAGGCCGTCGGCTCGGCGGGCGGCTCCGGTTCGGTCCGGAACCCGATGATCTTGTGCGTGCCGTCGCAGTAGGGCTTCAGCATCGACTTGCCGCACCGGCAGAGGGCGACCGTCCGGCGTCGCCGGGGCAGTTCCTGTCCGTCCGGGCCCAGCACCGCGACGTCACCGCGCAGCAGGAACGGACCGTCCGGGTACGCGACCACCGACGGCTCGTCCTCGCGTTCACGCGACACGGGAGGCACCGTCCGAAGACCGCATCGCCGTGACGTCGGCGCCAGGGGCATCCGCGTCGCCGACGCTCCCGGACTCGCCGTCGAGGGGGCGCCGCAGGGAACTGCGCCCCTGCTCCCAGCTGGAGAGCAGCTGCGTCCCTGCCATGCCCTCGACGACGAGGCACGCGGCAGCGCCGAACATCACGTCGTCGAGCAGCGTCGGGTCGGCCTCGACCATCCCGCCGGCCAGGTCACGGCCGGCGATCTGCTCGTGCACCGCGTCGGCCTCCACGTGTTCGTCGAAGTACCACGTCGCGTCCTCGTCGAACCCGTTCCGCCGGAACCCGTCGCCGTAGAGCTTGCTCGGGATCGACGAGGTCATCTCGAACGCCGCCAGGTGCCCGACGATGGCTCCGCGGAGGCGCCGGTGGAGCCCGAACATGCTCATCATGTTGAGCGCACCGAGCGTGATCGCCGGCAGGTGGTCGACGTAGGCCCCGTAGGAGTCGTCCAGGCCGGCGGCGCGCAGTGTCCTGGCGAAGATCGCCGAGTGCATGCGCTTCGGTCGTCCGCCGCCGTACTCGTCCGACTGGATCTCGACCAACGCGGCCTTGGCCCGACCCGACAGCCGCGGGATCGCCCAGCTGTGCGGGTCGGCCTCCTTCAACGTGTACACGGTTCGCTGCACCAGGAACTCGCGGATCTGCGCACGATCAGCCTTCCGGGCGACCCACCGGGACACGCTCGGTCCGCTGTCGGCGGCCGTCAGGGCGAACAGCGCCGCGGAGACCGCCTCGGCGGTCGGCTCGGGGCGCTCGGGCACCGGGACGGCGGCGCGGACGGCGGCTTCGAGCGCGGTCTCGACGACCGCACGCGTGCCGAGCAGGTGGACGTCCCACTCCAGCGAGTCGTCGACGCCGGCGATGCCGCCGTAGTGGAGTTCGTAGAGGGCGAACAGTGCGAGCTGCAGGTCGTCGTCGTTCAGGACGTCCTGGGAACGGGCGACGGCGGCGACGGCGACGTCGCGGAGGGTCTCGTCCGGTGCGCCGGTGGTGAGTGCGGCGAGGACTGCGGTGCTGAGGGGGCCCCGTGGTGCCGGCACGGGCATCGGGGTCTGGGTGAGGACTTCGGCGGCGTCGAGGACGGCCATGTGGTGCTCCTTCGCAGGGTCGGTACGGTCCGAGCCTGGCCCAGGCGGCTGACAGGCCCGGCGCGAGAGGCCGCTGAGCGCACCCGGCACGCGCGTCGACGTCGCCCTCGCGCCGTCCACAGCCCGCGCGCGCCCCGCCCACGAGGAGTCGCACGGGCACTAGCCTGTGTGCACGGTCGCGATGCGGCCCGGCGGGTCGCGTCGCGGCTCGGTGAACACGGAAAGGTCGTGCATGGACAAGCAGACGGACTTCGTGCTCCGCACCATCGAGGAGCGCGGGATCAAGTTCATCCGACTCTGGTTCACCGACGTGATCGGCACGTTGAAGTCGGTCGCCATCGCGCCGGCCGAGGTCGAGGGCGCGTTCGCCGAGGGCATCGGGTTCGACGGCTCCGCGATCGAGGGCCTGACCCGCTCGTACGAGGCCGACGTGCTCGCGCACCCGGACCCCTCGACGTTCCAGATCCTGCCCTGGCGCGGCGAGATCGACCCCACCGCGCGGATGTTCTGCGACATCACGACGCCGGACGGGCAGCCGGCCGTGGCCGACCCCCGCAACGTGCTGAAGCGCACCCTGGCCCGGGCGAGCGACCGCGGGTTCACGTTCTACACGCACCCCGAGATCGAGTTCTACCTGCTGAAGGACCGCGACTGGAAGGACGGCGGCCCGAAGCCCGTCGACCAGGCCGGCTACTTCGACAACGTCCCCGGCGGCAGCGCGCACGACTTCCGTCGTCGCTCGGTCCGGATGCTCGAGGACCTCGGCATCTCGGTGGAGTTCAGCCACCACGAGGCCGGCCCGGGTCAGAACGAGATCGACCTCCGGTACGCCGACGCCCTGACCATGGCGGACAACATCATGACGTTCCGCACCGTGGTGAAAGAGGTCGCGATCGAGCAGGGCGTCTACGCGACGTTCATGCCGAAGCCGCTGTCCGGGCAGCCGGGATCCGGCATGCACACGCACGTGTCGCTCTTCGAGGGGGACCAGAACGCGTTCTACGAGCCCGGTGGCGAGTACCAGCTCTCGCCCACGGCCAAGCACTTCATCGCGGGTGTGCTGCGGCACGCGCCGGAGATCACCGCGGTCACGAACCAGTTCGTCAACTCCTACAAGCGTCTCTGGGGCGGCGACGAGGCCCCGTCCTTCGTGACGTGGGGTCACAACAACCGCTCGGCGCTCGTCCGCGTGCCGCTGTACAAGCCGAACAAGGGCCAGTCCGCCCGCATCGAGTACCGCGGCATCGACTCGGCGGCGAACCCGTACCTGGCGTACTCGCTGCTGCTCGCGGCGGGCCTGAAGGGCATCGAGGAGGGCTACGAGCTCCCCGCCGAGGCCGAGGACAACGTCTGGAGCCTGTCCGATTCGGAGCGCAAGGCCCTGGGTTACAGCCAGCTGCCCGCGAGCCTCGACCACGCACTGTCGCTGATGGAGGACTCGGAGCTCGTCGCCGAGACCCTGGGGGAACAGGTCTTCAACTTCGTGCTCCTCAACAAGCGCCAGGAGTGGAAGCGGTACCGCGACCAGGTCACCCCGTTCGAGTTGGACACCAACCTCGGCATGCTCTGACACCCACGTCAGGACACACGACGGGAGCACACGCCAGATGACCAGCCGGACCGAAACCTCGCGTTCCCAGCTGGCCCGGCTCGGGTTCGCCGACCTGTCCGGCTCGCTGGAGCGGATCGCCGCCCTGGAGGCCCGTCCCGGCTCGGATCTGCGCGTCCCGATCGCGGATGCCGAGTCGGTCTGGGCCGCCACGGCGGACCCGGACGGAGCGCTGCTCGCGCTCGAGCGGCTCATCGAGTCGGCTCCGGAGCAGCTGCGCCCGGTCCTGGCCGACCCCGGGGCGACCGAGCGCCTGGTGCGGCTGCTCGGCGCGTCCACCGGGCTCGCCGAGTTCCTGCAGCGCCGGCCCGACGAGCTCGCGCTGGTGCTCGATCCCGTCGCGCCGCCGTGGTCACAGGAGCGGTACACGGCCTCCCTCGACCAGGCGGTGGACGGCAGCTCGGGCGAGACGGCTCGACGGCGACTCCGTGTCCGCTACCGCCGGCACCTGGCGCAGATCGCCCTGTTCGACGTCCTGCACGCGTCTCCGACCGAGGCGTTCCCGGACGTCGCCGCCGGCCTCGCCGACCTCGCCGGCGCTGCGCTCGACGCCGCCGTGACGGTCGCGCGTCGCGAGGTCCCGTTCCCCGTCGCGGACGTCGCCGCCACGCCGCTCGCGGTGATCGCGATGGGGAAGGCCGGGGCACGCGAGCTCAACTACGTCAGCGACGTCGACGTCATCTTCGTGACCGAGCCGACCGAGCCGACCGTGCCGACCGTGCCGACCGAGCCGACGGAGGGGGACGACGCGCCCCGGATCAGCACCGACCGCGCGGTCCTCATCGCGACGCGTCTGGCGATCGCCGCGACCCACGTCATCACGGACCTCGCCGCGGAGCCCGCACTGTGGGAGGTCGATGCGAACCTCCGGCCGGAGGGCAAGGACGGCGCGCTCGTCCGGACGCTCGAGTCGCACGTGGCGTACTACGAGCGCTGGGCGAAGGGGTGGGAGTTCCAGGCGCTGCTCAAGGCCCGGGCGATCGCCGGGTCGATGGACCTCGGGGAGCGCTACGTCGCCGCGGTGGCCCCCTTCGTGTGGCAGTCGTCGAAGCGTCCGGGGTTCGTGGAGTCGGTGCAGCGGATGCGGGAGCGGGTGACGGCGCACATCCCGGATGCCCAGGTCGATCGGCAGCTGAAGCTCGGCCCTGGCGGTCTGCGTGACGTCGAGTTCACCGTGCAACTCCTGCAGCTCGTCCACGGGCGCGACGACGAGTCCGTGCGCGTCCGCTCGACGCTCGAGGCGATGGACGCCCTGGCGACCGCCGGGTACGTCGGACGGCCGGAAGCGGCGCGCTTCGGACCGGACTACGCCCTGCTCCGGGTCCTCGAACACCACATCCAGCTCCGGCGGCTGCAGCGCACCCACCTGATGCCGTCCGACGAGGACGAACTCCGGGTCCTCGCTCGCTCCACCCGCCTGGCGTCCTCGGCGTCGGCGCTGCTGGACCGCTGGCGATCGGTCAAGCTCGAGGTCCGCGGCCTGCACGAGCGGCTCTTCTACCGACCGATGCTCGCGGCGGTGGCGTCCACCGACGGCGAGATCGTCCTGACGAGCAGTCAGGTCAGCGACCGGCTCACCGCGATCGGGTTCCTCGATCCGGACGGGGCCGTGGCCCACATCCGGGCTCTGACGCAGGGGACGACCCGGCGGGCAGCGATCCAGCGGAACCTCCTGCCGGTCCTCCTGCGATGGATGGCGGAGGGGCCCGCGCCGGACCGGGCGCTGCTGGCCTTCCGACGACTCAGCGACACCCTGGGGGAGTCGAGTTGGTTCCTCCGGATGCTCCGGGACTCCTCGGGCGCCGCGCACAGCCTGACGACGGTGCTCAGCGAGTCGGCGTTCCTGTCCGGTCTGCTCGAACGCTTCCCCGAGGCCGTGGCCTGGTTGGACGAGCCGGACACCCTCCTGAAGCCGCGTCCGCTGCCTGCGCTGCTGGCCGAGACGGGCGCGACGACCGCGCGACACGGGGACGCCGTGGACACGGCGGCCTCGCTCCTGCGCGGGGTCCGGCGGCGCGAGACGCTCCGGCTCGGCATGGCCGCAGTGCTCGGGCACCTGGACGTCGACGGCCTGGGTCCGGCACTCAGCGACGTCACCGAGGCCACGCTGAGCGGTGCGCTCGACCTGGCACGACGGGACGCCCCGCAGGGTCTCGAGTTCGGGGTGATCGCGATGGGACGCTACGGCGGCCGTGAACTCGGGTTCGGCTCGGACGCCGACGTCCTCTTCGTCTACCGCTCGTCGACGGTGCCGAACGAGGTCGCCTCGCGCGCGTCGCAGGTCATCGTGCGTGAGCTGAACCGCCTGACCGAGGACGCCCTGCACCCCTTCGACCTCGACATCGACCTGCGGCCCGAGGGGAAGAACGGCCCCGTGGTGCGCTCGTTCGACTCGTACGCGGCCTACTACGCCCGCTGGTCCCTGACGTGGGAGGCGCAGGCGCTCCTGCGGGCCCGTGGCGCTGTGGGGGACGCCCAGCTGCTCCGTGACTTCGAGCACCTGGCCGACCGGACCCGGTACCCCGCCGCGATCGAGGACCGGGAGGTCCGGGAGGTCCGGCGCATCAAGGCCCGGGTCGAGTCCGAACGACTGCCCCGCGGCGCCGATCCTGCGCGTCACCTGAAGCTCGGTCGCGGGTCGTTGAGCGACGTCGAGTGGTTCGTGCAGCTCCTCCAGCTGCAGCACGGGCACGAGCAGCCGTCACTCCGCACCACGTCGACGCTCGAGGCGCTGCAGGCGGCCACGGACGCCGGCTGGGTCGCGCCGGAGGACGCCGAGCGCCTGGCCGCCGCGTGGCGGTTCGCGTCCCGGACCCGGAGCGCGCTCGTGCTGTGGTCGGGACGGACGACGGACGTGCTGCCGGTCGAGCGGACGCAGCTGGAGGGCATCGCGCGCCTGTTGGAGTACCCGCCGGGGTCGGCGTCGCAACTCGAGGAGGACTACCTCGCCGTGACCCGGCGCTCCCGGCAGGTCTTCGAGCGCGAGTTCTACGGCGCCTGAGCGTCGTCTCGAACGGAGGCGCCGGCACCGCGACACGCCCGGGGTGTTGCGAATCGAAGCAAGATGACGAGTTGTCAAAGACAATTTTCGTCCCGACCCGTCCGTACCCCGTTGCACTGTGCACCGTACCCCGATCGGTACCGATGCTGAATCGCTGTCAGCGCGCGACCAGGGTTTCGGAACACCGGAGCAGCGGAGACAGCGCCAGCCGACGACGACCAGCTCAACTGCCTTCTGATCCGGGGTTCTCTGTGGACCGAGGATGAGCCTCCCGGCCGTGTCGGACTCTCTGCACACCGACGGCCGCCGTCGGACCGGTCCACGCAACTGCTGTCAGCACCAGTGGGGACAAGGGTCGGTCCGACGTGCTGCGGACCACTCTGTCCCCCGATCGACCCCGCGGTCACCCCCACCCGAGGGGCACGTTGCAGGGGCTGTCTGCGATCTGTCTGAATGAGGACACCCGAACCGACCCCGATTTCCCGATGACGCGGAATCTCCCTTCGAACGTTGCAGCAGGGATCGATGTTCACCTTCATCCTCCAGATCCGGCAGATGGTCGACGGCCACCCCGAGTTCTACCTGTTCACCGTGTACTCACTGGTGATCTGGTTGCTCTGGTTGCTCAAAGTCGTCCTCTCCGCCCGGTACCGCCCCTTCACCGGCACGTACACCGGGACGACGAGCGTCGTCGTCCCCGTGGTGGACGAGCCGCTCGACCTGTTCCGTGACGTGATCGGCCGCATGGTCGAACAGCGTCCCGGCGAGATCATCGTCGTCATCAACGGCGCTCGGAACGAGGCGCTCGAAGCGGTGTGCGACGAGTTCGCCCCCCTCGTGCGCTGGACCCACACGCCGATCCCCGGCAAGCGCAACGCGGTCAAGGTCGGCACCGAGATGTCGAACGGCGACATCACCGTGCTCGTCGACTCGGACACGGTGTGGACGCCCGGCACGCTCGTCGAGCTGCTCAAGCCGTTCGCGGACGAGTCCGTGGGTGGCGTGACCACCCGCCAGCGCATCCTCGAGCCGACGCGCTCCTGGATCACCCGCTGGGCGGACTGGCTCGAGAACTCCCGTGCGCTGTACTCGATGCCGGCGCAGAGCGTCCTCGGACAGATCGGCTGCCTGCCCGGCCGCACGATCGCGTTCCGCCGGAGCATCCTGGTCCGCGTCATGGACAGGTTCATGCACGAGGAGTTCATGGGGGTCTTCCTCGAGGTCTCCGACGACCGGACCCTGACGAACCTGACGCTCAAGGAGGGGTACCGGACCGTCTACCAGTACACGTCGCTCGTGTACACGGACGCTCCGCTGCAGGTGAAGAAGCTGTTCAAGCAGCAGCTCCGCTGGGCCCGTGGGTCGCAGTACAACACGCTGCGGATGCTGCCGTGGATGCTCGGCCACGCGCCGATCCTGGCCGTGTTCTTCCTGACCGACATCATCCTGCCGTTCATGCTCTTCGGCGTGATCGCCGGCTGGATCTACCGGGCGCTCACCGGGCAGGGGCAGAACCTCTACGAGGGCATCCTGCACCAGTACGGGTTCTCCACCGGCTTCGTCTACGTCGCCGGACTCATGGTGGTCTCGAGCGTGCTGAGCATGGCCATCCGGCAGATGCGGCACCTGGCCGAGAAGCCGTCGGACTTCTTCCGCCTGCCGATGTTCATCATCGTCTCGACGTTCTTCCTCATGCCGATCCGGCTCATCGGGTTCTTCCGCCTGGCGCACGCCAGCGGCTGGGGGACCCGGGCCGGTGCCTACGCCGGTGGGCCGATGGAGGAGGACCCGGCGCAGCCGCAGCTCTCGGGCACGACCGTGCCGATGAGCCCGGTGGACCGCGGACTGACCGACACGTCCGAGCGGCCGAGCGAGCAGGCCGCCGTTGACCACGCGTTCGACGAGCTCTTCGGACCCGACGCGACCACGGCCGCCACCGCGACCGTGCTCACCACCCGACGCGACGTCGCGACAGCGACAGCGACCACGACCTCGACCGCCCGTGCACCGCACCGCGCGGCGAAGCCCGCACGTCGCCGACTCAACCCGTACGCATCGATCCCGTACTGCATCGGGATCGCGGTCTTCGCTCTGGAGGCGTTCCTCATTGTCTGATCTCGACCGCACCGACGGCACCTGGTGGGCGCCTTCCACCAAGCACGCCAAGCGCACCGCCCTCGGCATGGCGGCGATCGTCGCCGTCCTCGCCCTGATCACCTGGTCCGTGTGGATCTCGCCCTCCGGGCCCGTCTCCACCGCCGTCAGCCGGGCGCTCGGCGTCCCGACCCAGCAGGAACCGGCAGCCGACGTCGACGCCCTGCAGGCGAAGCTCGCCGCCGCGCAGCAGCAGATCTGGAAGCTCGAGGGGAAGCTGCAGAGCACCTCGGCGCAGTCCGGCTCCCGCAGCGACCAGGTCACCCAGCTCAAGGCACAGATCGCAGACCTGCGGTCGCAGCTCGGGCACGCCCGGTCCGGTACGGCCTCCGGCCACGGACACGGCGCCGGTTCGGGAGGCTCGTCCTCCTCCGGTACGTCGATCACGGCGGGCAAGGGGGCCGGCTCGGGCGGGTCCTCGTCCGGCGGGTCGGGCCACGGCGGGTCGGGTCACGGCGGGTCGGGCCAGGGCGGCGGTCCGACCGTCGTCCCCGGCACCGACGGCCCCTCGACCGACCCGGACCCGGCGACCCCGGTCGACGTGCCGACGAAGACCGAGGTCCTCGCCCAGCAGTCCCGCTGGTACGGCCTGTACACGGCGCAGTCGCCCTTCAACTGGGCCGAGTACGACGAGGTGTCCCAGCAGGTCGGCAAGTCGACGAACATGGTCGGCTACTTCCAGGGCTTCGACCAGGACTTCAACGCGGGTGCCGTGCAGCGATCGTGGACCAACGGCCGCGTGCCGCTGCTCACCTGGGAGACCCGGCCGGCGACCACCGGCAACGACCAGAAGTACGTTGCCGGGTACGCGAACGCCGACATCACCGGGGGAGCGTTCGACGACTACCTGACGAAGTACGCCGACGCGCTCAAGGCGAACGGACAGCCCGTGGTGATCCGTCTCGACCACGAGATGAACGGCAGTTGGTACAACTGGTCCGACGGCGCCGCCCAGCAGAACGCGCCGGGCTCGTTCGTCGCGATGTGGAAGCACGTGCACGACGTGTTCGAGCGTGCGGGTGCGAACGACTACGTCATCTGGAACTGGGCTCCGACCCGCATCGACGCCCTGGGCAACCCGAAGTACCAGACCGTCGACTACATGCAGGCGTACTACCCGGGCGACGACTACGTGGACTGGGTCGGCATGAGCGGGTACTACCGCAAGGCCGCCGAGTCGCCGACCTTCGCCACCACCTTCGGTGCGACGCTCGACCAGATCCGGCAGATCGCGCCCGAGAAGCGCATCCTGCTCAGCGAGATCGGCGCGACCGAGACCGGCTCCGCCGTGTCGAACGGGCAGAAGTCGCAGTGGGTCGACTCGCTGTTCGACGCCCTCGCGGACCCTGCCAACTCGGACGTCATCGGCTTCGCGTACTTCAGCGAGACCGCCACCACGATCGTCGACGGTGCCCGCACCACCAACGACTGGCGACTCAACTCCCGTGCCGACAGCCTGGCGGCGTTCGTCGCCGGCATCGCCCGCACCGACATCGACTACGACCTGCAGGAGGTCAAGAAGTGACCGCATCGAAGAAGTCCGCCGACACCCGACCCGCACCGGTCATCAGCGTCATCGGCACCGGGTACCTCGGTGCCACGCATGCCGCCGCCATGGCCGAGATGGGCTTCGAGACCATCGGCGTGGACGTCGACCCCGCGAAGCTCGCCGCACTCTCCGCCGGCCAGGTGCCGTTCTACGAGCCCGGACTCCCCGAGCTCATCACGAAGCACGTCGCCAGTGGGAAGCTCCGGTTCACGGCCTCGATCGCCGAAGCGGTCGCTGCGGCGGACGTGCACTTCGTCTGTGTCGGGACCCCGCAGAAGGCCGGGTCGCACGCGGCGAACCTGTCCTTCGTGGAGAACGCCACCCGCGGTGTCGCCGAGAACCTGACCCACCCGGGACTCATCGTCGGCAAGTCGACCGTCCCGGTCGGCACCGCCGCACGGCTCCGCGGGATCGTCAGTGAGTTCACGCCCGCCGGCATCGACGCAGAGCTCATCTGGAACCCCGAGTTCCTCCGGGAGGGCAAGGCCGTCGAGGACACGCTGCACCCGGACCGCCTGGTGTGGGGCGGCGCGTCGGACGCTGCCGACGCCGTGATCCGCGAGGTCTACGCCGCCCCGATCAGCGAGGGCACCCCGGTCATCACCACCGACCTCGCCACCGCCGAGCTCGTCAAGGTCAGCGCGAACGCCTTCCTCGCCACGAAGATCTCGTTCATCAACGCGATCTCCGAGATGTGTGCGATCGCCGGGGCCGACGTGACGACCCTCGCCGATGCACTCGGCCACGACGCCCGTATCGGCCGGAAGTTCCTCAACGCCGGGCTCGGCTTCGGCGGCGGATGCCTGCCGAAGGACATCCGAGCCCTCATGCACCGGGCGAACGAGATCGGTGCGGGCCGGGTCGTCGGCCTCATGCAGCAGGTCGACGAGATCAACATGGGCCAGCGCCAGCGGGTCATCGACATGGCGATCGAGTCCACCGGGGGATCGGTCCTCAACCGTCGCATCGCCGTGGTCGGGGCAGCGTTCAAGCCACTGACCGACGACGTCCGTGACTCCCCGGCGCTCAACGTCGCCGCCGCGCTGCACCTCCGTGGCGCGCAGGTGACGCTCTGGGACCCGGAGGCGATGGAGACCGCACGCCGGTCGTTCCCGACGCTCACCTACGCCGCGTCGATGACCGAGGCGATCGAGGGCGCTGACCTCGTCCTCGTCCTCACGGAGTGGGACGAGGTCGTCGAGGCCGACCCGGTCGCCCTCGCGGCCGTCGTCGGACAGCGCGTCGTGATCGACGCGCGCAACTGTCTCCCGACCGGCCGCTGGGTCGGGGCGGGGTGGACCGTCCGCTCCCTAGGACGGCCCACCCCCGTCACGGGTGCTCCCGCGAGCGTCGCCGCGGGCACGGTCGACGCGCTGGCCACCAGCCGCTGATCGTCCCCGGAGCGGGGCCCCTGCCGTCGGCACGGGCCCCGCTCTCGTGCGTCGGCCGCCGCGCCGGGGCCGCGGTACAGTGCGCGAAAGCGACAGATCTGCACCGGATTCCGGCGGCGATCTGTCGCTTTCGCGTCCCGACCTGCGTGTCCAGCCTGGAGGCCCGGTGTCGGTCCGCCGGGCCGCCGCCGGGCCTCCAGGCCGTCGCCCAGGCGGATCGCCAGATGCACGGGCGGCACACGAAGGGCCCCGCACCTGACGGTGCGGGGCCCTCCGTGGTGGAGCGTGGAGCGTCAGACGCCGAAGTACAGCTCGTACTCGAACGGGTGCGGACGCTGTGCCATCGGGAGGATCTCCTTCTCGCGCTTGTAGTCGATCCAGGTCTGGATCAGGTCCTCGGTGAAGACGTTGCCCTTGAGGAGGAACTCGTGGTCCGCCTCGAGCGCGTCCAGCGCGGCGCCGAGCGATGCCGGCACCTG
Source organism: Curtobacterium sp. MCPF17_001 (assembly GCF_003234615.1). NCBI lineage: Bacteria > Bacillati > Actinomycetota > Actinomycetes > Micrococcales > Microbacteriaceae > Curtobacterium > Curtobacterium sp. MCPF17_001. The sequence goes on along the minus strand of NZ_QKSL01000005.1, from coordinate 163,819 downwards.
CGGGATGTTCTTCGCCTCCTCCGGGGGGAGCTCGTACAGGTCCTTGTCGACCGGCTCGTGCGGCTCGATGCGGTTCTGGATGCCGTCGAGGCCGGCCATCAGCTGCACCGCGAAGGCCAGGTACGGGTTGCCGGAGGCGTCGGGCGCGCGGAACTCGATGCGCTTGGCCTTCGGGTTCGTGCCGGTGATCGGAATGCGGATCGACGCCGACCGGTTGCCCGCCGAGTAGACGAGGTTCACCGGTGCCTCGAAGCCCGGGATCAGACGGTGGTACGAGTTGATCGTCGGGTTCGTGAACGCCAGGACGGCCGGGGCGTGCTTGAGCAGGCCACCGATGTACCAGCGGGCCAGGTCGGACAGGCCGCCGTAGCCGTTCTCGTCGTAGAACAGCGGGGTGCCGTCGGACCACAGCGACTGGTGCGTGTGCATGCCCGAGCCGTTGTCGCCGAAGAGCGGCTTCGGCATGAAGGTCGCGACCTTGCCCCACTGCTCGGCCGTGTTCTTCACGATGTACTTGAACTTCAGGATGTCGTCCGCCGCGTGGACCAGCGTGTCGAACTTGTAGTTGATCTCCTGCTGGCCGCCGGTACCCACCTCGTGGTGCGCACGCTCGAGCTCGAGGCCCGCGTCGATGAGCTTGAGGGAGATGTCGTCGCGGAGGTCCGCGGTCTTGTCGACCGGCGACACCGGGAAGTAGCCGCCCTTGTACGGGGTCTTGTTGGCGAGGTTGCCGCCCTCTTCTTCGCGACCGGTGTTCCAGGCGCCCTCTTCGGAGTCGACCGAGAAGAACGCCTCGTTCTGCGTCACGGAGTAGCGGACGTCGTCGAAGATGTAGAACTCGGCCTCAGGGGCGAAGAACGCGGTGTCCGCGATGCCCGTCGAGGCGAGGTACTTCTCGGCCTTCTTCGCGACCTGGCGCGGGTCACGGCCGTAGATCTCGCCGTTGCGCGGGTTGTAGATGTCGAACACCATGATCAGCGTGCGCTCCGCACGGAACGGGTCCACGTACGCCGTCGTCACGTCGGGGATGAGCTGCATGTCCGACTCGTGGATCGACGCGAAGCCGCGGATCGAGGAGCCGTCGAAGAGCTGACCGACGGCGAAGAAGTCCTCGTCGACCGTTGATGCGGGGATGTTGAAGTGCTGCTGGACCCCGGGGAGGTCCGTGAACCGGATGTCGAGGAACTTGACGTCCGTGTCCTTGATGAAGGCAAGCACCTCGGAGGAATCGCTGAACATACGAGTCGGTCTCCTGTGGGGTTGGGTGGTGTCGAGGGAACCAGGAGGCACCCTCCGACGAGGCTATTGACATGGAGTTTCCCGGACGTGACTGGGTTGTTTCCAGCGTGTTACGTGCCGGGGGAACGCCTACGCTGGGCACATGGCCCGCTCCACTCTGCCCTCCTCGCCCGCTCCCGGTCCAGAGCGCACCGAATGGCCGGGCAAGATCCTCGGACTGCCGGAGTCCGGACCACGCAGCATGGGGTCGTTCGGACGTCGGTTCCTGGGCCTCGTCATCGACTGGGCACTCGCGTCGCTGATCTCGCTGGTGATCGGGACCTACGGCGCGGCGGGCAACTTCGTGACGCTCGGCATCTTCGCGGCACTGCAGGTCGTCTTCATCGCGCTGCTGTCCGGGTCCTTCGGCCACGTCTGCGTCGGGCTGCGGGTCGTCCCGGTCCGCGGCGGCTACGTCGGCGTGTGGCGGCCGATCGTCCGGACGGTCCTGCTCTGCATCGTCGTCCCGGTCCTCATCCACGCGAAGGACGGGCGGGCGTTGCACGACGCGGTCGCCGGGACGGTGCTCGTCCGCCGCTGAGGCCTGGTCGACCCGGCCGGGTCCGGTCGGAACCCGTCGGACCGGGCCCGGTCGACCCGGTCGGGCCCCGCCGGACCCCGTCGTCTCGGAGCATGGTGTTCCGCTGCCGGGCAGCCTGCTGCCCGTCCGCCGAAGTCGCACGACCTGCCGCTGCTCGTCCCCCGAGGTCGCACGGCCTGCCGCCTCAGTGCCCGCAGATCGGCACCTCGTGCGACCTCGACGCGACCACCACGCCGCAACGACACGACGCCCCCGACCCGAAGGGTCGAAGGCGTCGCGGCACGCGGGGGGCGACGTGTCAGCGCGGCCGCCCGGCACGGACCCGCGTCGGGTCGATGCCCTTCGGGATCGCCGCGGCCGGACCGTGTGTGAGGGAGTCGAGACGGTTCGACACCGCCAGGACCTCGTTGCGGTTCAGCGCCTTCTTGTACTTGTTCATCGCACGCGGCAGCTTGTGGAGCGTGACCTGGCCGTCCGCGTCACCGACGTTGACGACGTGGATCGGGACGTTCGGCACGATACGAGCCACCTTGCGACGCTCTTCCTCGACCTGACGATTCAGGTTCGTGACCGGGCCCTCGGTGATGAGGACGACACCCGGCGTCCCGACGGCGCGGTAGACCGCCGCCTGAGACCGACCGTGGACGGCGACGGGCATCTCGCTCGAGCGCCACTGCCGTCGCAGGGAGTTCGACAGGACGGCGCCGACGGCACCGGGCTGGCCTTCGATCTGCGAGTAAGCGGCCCGTTCGGCAAGACGGCCGAGCACGATCAGGAACAGCAGCACACCGAGCAGGACGCCGGCGATGATCCAGAGCGTCATCGCGAGCCAGTTCTGACCCGGGATGAGCAGCGCCGCGAGGACGCCGACCACGACCGGTCCGAGGAACGCGAGGGCGAACCACCAGACGGAGCTGGGGTCGGCCCGACGGGTCATGGTGAAGACCTGGTACATCTGCTTGAGACGACCGGGCTCCTTCGCCGGGGAGCTTGAGGAACTGCTGCGTGCCATGCCGACAAGGATACGGCCTGGCACGTCGATCGTGGACCGTCCGTCGCCAGGCTGTGGGCGAACAGCGTTGTCCACAGGTCCCTGCTCCGGCCGGGAGGCCCGCCCCGCCCCCGCCATGATGGTCGCCATGGAACCGTGGGAACAGATCGACCTCTGTTGGCGAGCCCCGGAGCCCGCCGACGACTTCGCCGAGTGGCTCGCCGACCGGAGCACCGTGACGCACGACCACCTGGTTGGGGTGGCGGAGATCGGGCGCGACGAGACCGGGGCCCTGGTCGCGCGGGCATCGGCGCCGACGGGGCTCGCACTGCCCGCGGCACTGGACCGGATCGGGTCACCGACGGCTGGTGTCGCCGTGACGCTGACGCTCCCGCTGCTCGAGCTCGCCCTCCTGGCCGACGCCGGCGCGGTCCTGCTCGGTCGTGCCGGCGTCGACGACGTCCTGGTCGACGACGCCGGTGCCGTCGTGCTGGTCGACCGCCCTCCCGGTACCACCGATCGCTCCGGGCCCGGCGTCGTCTCGGGTGTCGAGGCGCTGGTCCTCGCCGTGCGTGCCGTCTGGGAACGCGTCGATCCGCGCGAGGTCTGCCACGACGAGGTCGACCAGGCATGCTCGGCTGCCCGCCGGGATGGCGGAGCGGCGCTCCACGCGCTCGACCGCGTGGTCCGTGCCGCGGCCCCGCCGAGGCCGGTGCGCTGGGATCCACCGCCGATGACCTTCGCGTTCGATGTGGATCCGAGAGCGCCAGGGCCTGCGGCACCACACTCGGCCGTCGGGCGACTCCTGGAGTCGGGGCGTGGACTCCTGCGGTCCGGGCTGCCCGTCGGATCGCACCGGTTCGGCGTGCGCGAACTGGCCACCGGACTGGTCGTCCTGGTCGGTGTCGTCGTGGTCGGGGCGTGGGGCGCGAGATGAACGTCGACTGGTGCGGGAACGACGGCGGCCCCGCCTCCCACCGGGGAGACGGGGCCGCCGTCGAACTCGCCAGCTACCGAACGACCGGTAGCTCGGGGCTCAGGAGCCCGAAACTCACTAGCCCAGGGCTCAGTAGCCCAAGTTGGGACCGAAGTTGCCCTCTTCCAGACGGTTCTTCACGGCCACCAGGTACCGAGACGCGTCGGCGCCGTCGATGATCCGGTGGTCGTAGGAGAGCGCCAGGTAGACGAACGAGCGGATGGCGATGGCTTCCTGCCCGTCGACCTTCACGACCGCCGGGCGCTTCGTCACGATGCCCGTGCCGAGGATCGCCGACTGCGGCAGGAAGACCACCGGGGTGTCGAACAGTGCGCCGCGCGAACCGGTGTTCGTCAGCGTGAACGTGCCACCGGCGAGCTCGTCGGGCTTGAGCTGGTTGTTGCGCGTGCGCTCCGCCAGGTCCGCGATCGACTTCGAGAACTGGGCGAGGTCGAGCGACGCCGCGTCCTTGATCACCGGGGTGAGCAGACCACGCTCGGTGTCCACCGCGATCGAGACGTTCTCGGTCTCCGGGTAGACGATCTCGTCGCCGTCGACCGTCGAGTTGATCTTCGGGTGGGCCTTGAGTGCCTCGGACGCCGCCAGGGCGAAGAAGGGCATGAAGGAGAGCTTCGCACCGGTCTTCTCGAGGAACTCCGCCTTGTGGGCGTCGCGGAACTGCGCGACCTTGGTCACGTCGACCTCGACGACGCTGGTGAGCTGTGCGGTCGAGGTCATCGACTGCACGGCACGCTCGGCGACGACCTTGCGCAGGCGGGTCATCTTCTCGCGCGTCCCGCGGAGCGGCGAGACCTCCGCGACGAACGGCCCGGACTGTGCCGGAGCCGCCGAGCCCGAGGCGGCCGGTGCCGGGGCGGCCGCAGCAGCGGAAGCCGCGGCGAGCACGTCCTCCTTGCGGATGCGCCCACCGACGCCGGTGCCGGTCACGGTGGAGAGATCGACACCCTGCTCGTTCGCGAGCTTGCGCACCAGCGGGGTGACGTACCCCGAGGCCGCGCCGTTGGCGCTGGGGTTCGGGACCTCCGCGGACGGGGTCGACGACGGCGCCGCGGCTGCGGGGGCCGCAGCCGGAGCGGGTGCTGCCTTGGCGGGGGCCGGGACGGCTGCGGGCGGGGCAGCTGCGGGCGGCGGGACCGGGGCAGCCTGCGGCACCGGCGAGGCGGCCGGCGGTGCCGACGGCGCCTGCGGAGCCGCGGGCTGGGTCTGGCCGGACGGGGTCGGCTCGGGCTCGGCGGGCTCCGGGGCCTTCGCCTCGGTGTCCTGCTCCGTGCTCGGTGCGGTCTCGGGCTCGGTGTCCTCGGCGACAGCCTCGGTCTGGCTGTCGGTGGACTCGGACCCACCCTGGTCGGAGGAGTCGCCGCCGCCGGCTCCGTCGCCGATCTTGACGAGGGCGGTGCCGACCTCGACGGTCTCGTCCTCCTGGACGAGGATCTCCTCGATGACGCCGGCGATCGGCGACGGGATCTCGGTGTCGACCTTGTCGGTGGAGACCTCGAGCAGCGGCTCGTCGACCTCGATCCGGTCACCGACGTTCTTCAGCCATCGGGTGACCGTACCCTCGGTGACGCTCTCCCCGAGCGCCGGGAGGTTGACGGATTCGCTCATCGGGTGGACTCCTTCTCGCAGGCGTGGTTCTGGGTTGTGGTGTTCGTGGTGCGCACGACGGTGCTGCTCACAGCGCGTGGAGCGGCTTGCCCGCGAGGTGCAGGAAGGCTTCGCCGAGGGCTTCGTTCTGCGTCGGGTGCGCGTGCACGAGCGGCGCGATGTCCTCCGGGTGTGCTTCCCAGTTGACGGCGAGCTGTGCTTCTCCGATGAGCTCGCCGACGCGGGCGCCGATCATGCTGACGCCGACGACGGGCCCGTCGATGACCCGCACGACCTTGACCGCGCCGGACGTCCCGATGATGTGGCTCCTGCCGTTGCCGGCGAGGTTGTACTCGTACGTGTCGACCTTGTCGGCGCCGAACCGTTCTTCGGCCTTCGACTGCGAGAGACCGACCGAGGCGACCTCGGGGTCCGAGTAGGTGACCTTCGGGATGTTGTCGTCCGAGATGACGACCGGGTTGAGACCGGCGATCTCCTCGGCGACGAAGATGCCCTGCTGGAAGCCGCGGTGGGCGAGCTGCAGACCGGGGACGATGTCTCCGACGGCGTACACGTTCGGCAGGTTGGTGGCGAGGCGCTCGTTCGTCGTGACGAACCCGCGGTCCATGGCGACTCCGACCTCGTCGTAGCCGACGTTCTGCGTGAGCGGGCCACGGCCGACGGCGACCAGGAGGACGTCGCCGTCGTAGGTCTTGCCGTTCTCGAGCGTCACGACGACGCCGTTCTCGTGCTGGTCGACGTGGTCGAACCGGACACCCAGGGAGAACTCGATGCCGCGCTTGCGGAACGCGCGCTCGAGCTGCTTGGACATCGACTCGTCCTCGGCCGGGATCAGGTGGGGCAGGCCCTCGACGATCGTGACCTCGGCCCCGAACGACTTCCACACGCTGGCGAACTCGACGCCGATGACGCCACCACCCAGGATGACGACCTTGTTCGGGACGTAGTCCATGCGGAGGGCGGTCTCGGAGGTGATGACCCGGCCGCCGATCTCGAGCCCGGGCAGCGACTTCGAGTACGAACCGGTGGCGAGCACGACGTTGCGACCGGTGACGGTCTGGTCGCCGACCTGCACCGTGTTCTGCGAGGTCAGACGGCCCCAGCCCTCGACGACGGTGATCCCGCGCGCCTTGACGAGGCCCTGGAGGCCCTTGTACTTCGAGTTGATGACGCCCTGCTGGTACTCGATGACCTTCGGCACGTCCACGCCGGCGAACTCGGCGACGACGCCGTACTTCTCGGCGTAGCGGGCGGCGTCGGCGACCTCGGCCGAGTGCAGCAGTGCCTTCGTCGGGATGCAGCCGCGGTGCAGGCACGTCCCTCCGAGCTTGTCGCCCTCGATGAGCGCGACGCTCATCCCGAGTTCAGCGGCTCGGAGCGCTGCGGCGTAGCCGCCGCTGCCGCCACCGAGGACCACGACGTCGTAAGTCTGTTCCGTCACCTGGTGCAACTCCCTCGTGCGTGTCGGGGGCGGCTTCGTGTCTCTTGGACGCCGTCCCGGTGGACACCGCGCGGCGGCGTCCGGCGGTCGGACCGTCTGTACCGGTCCCGTCCCGTCAGTTCCGGCGGGGGAGCGCGCGCGGACGCGGCGGCCCCGCCGGGGACCAACCTACTACTTGGACTGCAGGTCTTCTGCGAGTGCGACCAGGGTGCGGACCATCACACCGGTCGCGCCCTTGCCGAGCCAGCCGTACCCCGCACCGCGGTTCTCCGACGGTCCGGCGATGTCGAGGTGCGCCCACGGGATCGTGGTGCCCTCGGCGGTCTGCCCGACGAAGCGCTCGAGGAACTTCGCGGCGAGCAGCATCCCGCCCGCGGTCTGTCCGACGGTGGCGTTCACCATGTCGGCGACGTCGCTGCTGAGACGGCCGTCGAGTTCCTCCGGCATCGGCATCGGCCAGATCGGCTCCGCGACCGCGTCGGCGAGCGCACGGACCTGTGCGACCAGCTCGTCGCTGCCCATCAGGCCGGTCGTGCGGTCTCCGAGGGCGACCATCTGCGCTCCGGTGAGGGTGGCGATGTCGACGATCGCGTCGGGCTGCTCGAGCGACGCCGCGGCCATGCCGTCTCCGAGGACGAGTCGGCCCTCGGCATCGGTGTTGGTGACCTCGACGGTCTTGCCGTTCTTCAACGTCAGGACGTCACCCGGGCGGATGGCCGACCCGGACGGCATGTTCTCGGCGAGGCAGAGCCAGGCGGTGACCTTGGTGTCGAGGCCCAGACGAGCGGCCGCGACCGTCGCTGCGAGGACCGTCGCCGCACCGGTCATGTCGGTCTTCATGCCGAGCATGGACGCTGCCGGCTTGAGCGACAGCCCGCCGGAGTCGAACGTGATGCCCTTGCCGACGAGTGCGAGGTGCTTGGTCGCGCCGGCCGGCTCGTACCGGACGACGACGAGTCGCGGCGGACGGACCGACCCCTGTCCGACGCCCGCGATCCCGCCGAAGCCCTGTTCGGCGAGAGCGGTCTCGTCGAGGACCTCGACGGTGAGGGGCAGTCCCTCGGCGATCGATCCCGCGACGTCGGCGACGTCGGACGGACCGAGGTCCCCGGCGGCGGTGTTGACCAGGTCGCGGACCAGGGCCGCGGCGTCGGCGACGATCGCCGGGCGCACGGTGGCGTCGGCCGTGACCGAGGCCGGGGCGACGACCGTGATGCGCTGGTCGCCACGGGTCGGGCCCGTGGTGCCGGCACCCTTGTGTCGCGTGAACGAGTAGGCCCCGAGTGCGGCGCCTTCGAGTGCCGCGGCGACGGCGGCGTCGTCCTCCGTGGGCAGGGCCAGGGCGATGGCGGCGACGTGCGGCAGCTGGCGGACGGCGCTGCCGGCGGCGGTGCGGACGGCAGCCGGCCCGGTGGCACTCCCGAGACCGATGAGGGCGATGCCCGCGGCGGCGACGCCGACGGACGCCCCGCCCGGGATCCGGACGAGCTGGTCCTTCGCACCGGTCGCTCCGACCGCGGCGAGGTCGAGGTCGGCGAGTCCGTCGACGGGGCCTGTGGCGGACGGCACGAGGGTGGCCGGGGCGCCGTCGGTGCCCGGGCGCACGCCCAGCACGAGGACGTCGGCGTCGACGGAGGAGGGGGACGAGGAAGAGGTGGAGAGCGTCGGTCGGACCATGCGGTCAGCCTACTGACGGCCCACTGACGGCCCACCGACGGGCGATGGACGGGCCTCCCGTCGGGCGGGTGACGGGAGGCTCGGCACCTGTTCGCTGTCGGCGTCGCCGCCCGACCATGTGGCGTCGGCGGCCCCGCCTAGCATTGACCCGATGAACCACCCCGAGGACCTCTACACGCTCGACGTCTCCGCCCCGACGGTGCCTGCCGGGTTGCACCTCGTCGCTGCCCTGACGGGCTTCGCGGACGCGGGCTCGGCGGTGGCGCAGATCACGGCGTCGATCACCGGCTCGCTCGAGACCCAGCTCGTGGCCGAGTTCGACCCGGACGTCCTGCTCGACTGGCGCGCCCGTCGTCCGGTGATCACGTTCGAGCACGACCACATCACCGCCGTCGAGCCGCCGCGGCTGACGCTGCACCTCGTCCGTGACGAGCTCGGGCAGCCCTTCCTCTTCCTGTCCGGCTACGAGCCGGACTTCCAGTGGAACCGGTTCGTCCAGGCGGTCGTCGACCTGGCCGAGGACCTGCAGGTCGCCGACACGACGTGGGTCCAGGCGATCCCGATGCCGGTGCCGCACACGCGGTCGATCGGCGTCACGGTGTCCGGCACCCGTGCTGACCTCGTCGAGTCGATGAGCGTCTGGAAGCCCGAGACCCAGGCGCCGGCGAACGTCCTGCACCTGGTCGAGCACCGTCTGGCGGGGCTCGGACAGCAGGTCACCGGCCTGGTGCTGCTCGTCCCGCACTACCTCTCCGACACGGAGTTCCCGGACGCCGCGGTCGCGGCGCTGTCGGGCATCTCGGCCGCCACGGGTCTGATCTTCCCGACGGACGCGCTGCGTGAAGAGGGGCGCGAGTTCCTGGCCCGCGTGGACGAACAGGTCGCCGGCAACGCCGAGCTGCAGCGCCTGGTCGGCACGCTCGAGCAGCGGCACGACACGTACATGGAGGGCAACGCGGTCGCGTCGCCGCTCACCGGGGCGGACGGGCAGGTGCCGAGCGCGGACTCGATCGCCGCGGAGCTCGAGCGGTTCCTGGCGGACCGCCGCAGCGCAGCCGAGGACGACTGACCGCAGGATCTCCACCCGCACGGGTACCAGTCGTCCGCTCGCTAGCCTGGTCGGGTGAACTCGCGCCGTGCCTTCGTCGTCTGGGGCGTCGCCGTCCTGGCCTACGTCCTGGCGGTCATGCAGCGGTCGTCCCTGGGGGTCTCCGGGGTGGACGCGCAGGACCGCTTCGCCGTGTCCGCTGCCGTCCTGTCCACGCTCGCGGTCGTGCAGATCGCGGTGTACGCGGGGCTGCAGATCCCGGTGGGCATCGCCCTCGACCGGGTGGGACCACGTCGCCTGGTGCTCCTCGGTGCCCTGCTGCTGACGATCGGCCAAGCCGTCGTCGCGCTGTCGCCGACGATCGGGCCGGCGATCGTCGGGCGGGTGCTCGTCGGTGCCGGCGACGCCATGACGTTCATCTCGGTGATGCGTCTGCTGCCGATGTGGTTCAGCGGGTCCCTCCTGCCGCAGATCTCGCAGTGGACGGGCAACCTCGGGCAGGTCGGACAGATCGTCTCGGCATTCCCGTTCGCCCTGCTGCTGCACACCGTCGGGTGGGACGCGGCGTTCGGGGTCGCGGCGATCGCCAGTGCCGTGGGGCTCGTCCTGACGGTGGTGTTCGTGCGCGCGGGTCCGGTCGTGGTCCGCACCGACACGATCCCGATCCCGCACTCGTGGGGCGCCGCGTTCCACACCTTCGGCCACGCCCTCCGCCGGCCCGGCACACAGCTCGGCTTCTGGTCGCACTACGTGACGCAGTCCTCCGGCACGGTGTTCAGCCTGCTCTGGGGCGTCCCGATGCTCCGCGGCTTGGGCTACTCGGCGACCGAGGCAGCCACCTTCCTCACCGTGATCGTCGTCGTCGGGTTCGTCGCCGGCCCGGTCCTCGGCCTGCTCTGCGCGCGGTTCCCGATGCGGCGTTCCAACCTGGTGCTCGGGATCGTCGCCGCGCTCGGTGTGGTGTGGACGGCGGTGTTGCTCTGGCCGGGCCAGCCGCCGACGTGGCTCCTCGTCCTGCTGGTCGTGGCGATGGGGGTCGGCGGGCCGGGCTCTCTCATCGGGTTCGACTTCGCCCGGTCCTTCAACCCGGTCGGCTCACTCGGGTCCGCGAACGGCGTGGTGAACGTCGGCGGCTTCCTCGCGGCCTTCGTGATGATGTTCGCGATCGGGTCGCTGCTCGACGTGCTGGCGGCGGCGTCCGGCACCGACACGTTCGCCTGGCAGAACTTCCGCGTCGCGATGACCGTCCAGTACGTGGTCGTCGGGTTCGGTGTGGTGATGCTGCTCCTGGCCCGGCGTCGGACGCGGGCGCGACTGCACGCGGAGGACGGAATACGGGTGGCTCCACTGTGGGTTGCACTCGTTGCACGATTCCGGAAAGGACGCGTGCAATAATGATCACGGACCCTTTCGGGTTCCCTGCGTTCAGCGTCGGGGGACTTGACATGGGTCCTAGTGCTGCCCGGAACGGTAGGACCAGACGACGTGGGGGACCGCGGCGCTGGCCCTGGGCGGCGAGGGAAGGCCACGACCCCAGGAACGTGGCACGACGAGGAAGGTGATCGCATGGCTGCCCGGAGCACGACGGTCGATCCCACGAAGGACACCACGCCCGACGGCGTCGTGGCGGAAGACGCCACGGACACGACGGAGGGCACGGCCGCGCCGAAGAAGCGCGCCACCAGGACCACCACCGCCGCCAAGAAGGCCGCCCCGAAGAAGGCGGCTCCGAAGAAGGCGAGTGGCAAGAAGGCCGCCGCCTCGGAGGACGACGAAGAGGGCACCGAGGACGAGACGCCGGTCGAGGTGGCCGAGGACGCCACCGAGACGACCGACGACGCGACCGAGGACTCGGACGACGACTCGGCTGCGAAGCCCGCGACGGACACTGCCGCGGTCGCCGCCGGCGCGCTCGTCATCTCACAGACCGACGACGATGAAGCGCCGGTCTACTCGACGACCATCACGGGTGCCACCGCCGACCCGGTGAAGGACTACCTCAAGCAGATCGGCAAGGTCGCGCTGCTCAACGCCGAGCAGGAGGTCGAGCTCGCGATGCGCATCGAGGCCGGCCTGTTCGCCGAGGACAAGCTGCAGCACTCGACGGGGCTGTCCAAGCCGGCCGAGCGGGAGCTGCGCTGGGTCGCCCGCGACGGTCAGCGCGCGAAGTCGCACCTGCTCGGTGCGAACCTCCGACTGGTCGTCTCGCTCGCGAAGCGCTACACGGGCCGGGGGATGCAGTTCCTCGACCTCATCCAGGAGGGCAACCTGGGCCTGATCCGTGCCGTCGAGAAGTTCGACTACACCAAGGGCTTCAAGTTCTCGACCTACGCGACCTGGTGGATCCGTCAGGCCATCACCCGCGCGATGGCCGACCAGGCCCGCACCATCCGCATCCCGGTGCACATGGTCGAGGTCATCAACAAGCTGGCCCGTGTCCAGCGGCAGATGCTGCAAGACCTCGGTCGCGAGCCCACGCCGGAAGAACTCGCCCGCGAACTCGACATGACGCCTGAGAAGGTCGTCGAGGTCCAGAAGTACGGTCGCGAACCGATCTCCCTGCACACCCCGCTCGGTGAAGACGGCGACTCCGAGTTCGGTGACCTCATCGAGGACACCGAAGCGGTCGTCCCGGCCGACGCGGTGGGCTTCACGATGCTGCAGAAGCAGCTCGAGAGCCTGCTCGACTCCCTCTCCGAGCGCGAGGCCGGCGTGATCCGGATGCGTTTCGGCCTGGGCGACGGCCAGCCGAAGACCCTCGACCAGATCGGCGACACGTTCGGCGTCACGCGCGAGCGCATCCGCCAGATCGAGTCGAAGACGATGGCGAAGCTCCGCCACCCGTCCCGGTCGCAGTCGCTCCGCGACTACCTCGAGTAGGTCGACCGGTGCGTTTCGTGGTCCCGATCCTGGTCGGGCGGATCCTCCGTGCCCTCGCGCGAGCGCGGGGCGGCGGGTCCGCATACCCGGGCTACATCGTCCTCAAGCTGGTGCCGGACTTCCTGCAGCACGTGACGCGGCAGTTCCCCAACGGTGTGGTCTTCGTGCTGGGGTCGAACGGAAAGTCGACGACGACCCACATGATCTCGGAGATCGTGCGGGCGCACGGTCTGCGGGTCTTCACGAATCCGTCCGGTGCGAACCTGCCGCAGGGCATCGCGTCGGCACTGCTGTCCCAGGTCTCGCTGGGCGGCAAGCTCAAGGCGGACATCGGGATCCTCGAGGTCGACGAGGCCTTCGCCGTCGAACTCGCCGGCATCCTGTCGCCGTCCACGGTGACGATGCTCAACGTCCAGGTCGACCAGCTCTACCGGTTCTTCGAGACCGAGCGGGTCGCGACGATGATGCTCGACACGGCCGCGCTGTCGACCGCGAACGTCATCACGAACCACGACGACCAGTTCCTCGACGCCTACGTGGCCGTCGACGGGCAACGGGTCCTGCGGTTCGGCGCGAGCACCGAGGTGGTCGCAGCCGCCCCGAACGGACTGCAGAACGCCGACGACTTCGTCGCCGCTGCTGACCGGGCACAGACGACCGCCGATGCCGAGATCGTGGCCTTCTCCGGGGACGGCGCCACCATCGCGTTCGCGGGTTCCGAGATCCCGGTCCGCCTGCCGGCCCGCGGCCTCCACTACGCGGTGGACGCCGCCGCTGCCGCCGCGACGGCCAGTGCCGCACTGGGCGACCAGTTCCGTCCAGCCGCCGTCACCAAGGCGTTCGAGCGGATGAAGCCGGCCTACGGTCGCGGCGAGCGTCTGCCGATCGCCGGTGAGTCCGCCGAGTTCACGATGTTCAAGAACGCCGCGAGCCTGCAGCTCAACCTCGACGCCCTGCCGGCGCACCCGGAGCAGGTCCTCATGGCGATCGACGAGGGCACGCCCGACATCTCCTGGATCTACGACATCGACTTCTCGAAGCTCGACCACGTCGACGTCGTCTCGGGCGACAAGGCCTGGCAGATCGCGATCGCCCTCGAGCACGCCGGTGTCCGCATCGGTCGTGTCGAGCCTGACGTCGAGTCGGCGATCCGGCACATGCAGGGCCTTGGTGCCACGACGACGGGCACGAAGAACTTCATCGTCAACTACGAGATCATGATGATCGCCCGGAAGGCCCTCGGCCACCCGGACATGGAGAAGACCGCATGACGGCCGATCGCCTGACCATCCTGCACGTCTACCCGCGGCAGATGGGCGTGTCGGGGGACCGCGGCAACGTCGCAGCCCTCGTCCGTCGTGCCGCCACCGCCGACATCGTCACCGAGGTCGTCGAGTACGCCCCGGGCGACGAGTTGCCCTCGGCGGCCGATGTGGTGGTGGTGGGCAACGGACCGCTCAGCGCGATGCGCTCGCTCGGTACGGACGTCACCCGGGTAGGTTCGGTCCTGCGCGACTTCGCGACCGCCGGAGTGCCGGTGGTGGCGGTCGGCGGCGGGTTCGACCTCGCCACGAACCAGGTCGTCCCGACCGACGGCGCCCCGATCGACGGCTTCGGCGTGTTCGACGCCCGAGCCGTTCGTGGGGCAGAGCGCCGTGTGAACTACCTCGTCCTCGAGTCGCGGTACCCGCTGCTGCCGGGAGCGTCGACCCGGCTGGCCGGCTTCGAGGACCACGCTGCACGCATCGAGCTCGCCGACGGCGTCTCGCCGTTCGCGGACGTCGTCTCCGGTGGGGGCAACCAGGCCGGTTCGCCGGTCGAGGGTGCCGTCACCGGCAACTCGTTCGGCACGCACACGCAGGGGCCGATCCTGCCGCTCAACCCGCAGCTGACCGACGCCGTGCTCGCCGCGGCGACGGCCCGACTCGGCCGCGACTACACGCCGGACCCGGGTCGGACGGCGACGATCGACGAGTACGCACGTGAAGCCCGCGCCACGATCGACCGGTACGTCGACAAGGCGTTCAAGCGCATCGCGTAGCCGGTGGTCGACGGCGGCCGCCTGGAGGCCCGGCATCGGTGCGGGAGACCGGTGCCGGGCCTCCAGGCGGTTTCGTCCGTCACATGACGGATGCCAGGACGACGACGGGCCCGGATCCATGTGGATCCGGGCCCGTCGTGTGGTGCGTCGCGCTTACTTCGACTCGTGGAGTCGGCTGCTCTCGTCGTGCCACTCGATCGCGGTGGCGGCGAGCTTGTCCTTGAACTCAGCTCCGTGGTGGGCGCAGAAGAACAGTTCGCCGCTCGCCATGGTGGCTCGGATGTACGCCTGCGCTCCGCAGCTGTCACACCGGTCGGCAGCGGTGAGCTGGTGGTTGCTGACTTCGTCGATGGAGAGGTCCTGCACGGTCTGGGTCATTGCTGTGCTCCTCACGGATTGCAGGTGGTGCTTCTTGGTTGCACCATCTCAACACGTCCTGCCTGGATGTGCGGCATCCGGGGCGCCCATTTCGCTCAGCGCGGACCGATCATCCCCAGTACGAGTGTCGGGACGGCTGCGGAGCTGTTCGTGCTGCACCGCACGGCGCAGGCGGCGCGCCCGCGCCCGACGTTGCGCCGGTCGCTCGACGAGCAGACTGGACAGGTGCCCCAAGCTGAGAGTCGACAGGATCTGCAGGATCAACAGGAGTGGGAACGGCAGCACCGGACCGAGTGCGAGGCAGGTGAGTTGTTGCACGGGCCAGGCGTAGACGTAGAAGCCGTACGAGGCGTCGAACCGTGATCCAACTCGATGCAGGGGTACTGCCGTGCTGAGCGGGAGCAGCAGGATGATGAACGGGAGCGGAGCGATGTCCGCACTCGTCCCGGTCACGATCGACGCCGCGATCACCGTGAGCAGCGCCACGACCGTGACTGCCGAGACACGGATCGCGCCGGCCCAGAAGTAGGCGACAGCGCCCGCTGCGAACGCGACACAGACGTCGATGGCAGAACCGAGGCCTGGGTACTCGATGATCCCGAGGGTGTTCGGGAGCGCCGCGATCATCGCGACGGCGAGGGCGACGACCGAGGTCACGCGTCGGACCCGTACCGGGACCAGCGAGAAGGCGACAGCGACCACGACGTAGCAGGCGGCCTCCCAGAAGAGCGTCCACAGTGAGCCGTTCCAGATGCCTTCGTACGGCACGCCGACCAGGGTGTCGTCGATGCCCTCCTGCAGGAACCTCGGCGGGTAGAGCGGCGCGTTGTGGAGGACGTACCGGACGGCACTCGACGGGTCCCACCTCGCGTCGGGTTCGTAGCCGACCGAGATCGGGGCGAAGACGAAGGCGGTGACGAGGAGGGTGGCGAACAGTCCGGGGAGGATGCGAGCCGCGCGGGCCTCGGCGAAGTCGAGCATCGACCGCGTGTTGTCGCGACTCCGGCAGATGAGGTACCCCGTGACGGTGAAGAAACCCATCACCCCCCAACGTCCCACGGTCATCCCGCCGAGCTCGGGCTCGGCGGACACCCCGGTCATCCCCACCGCATGCGACACGAGCACCAGTCCGGCGAACAGCAGTCGGGCGGCGTTCAAGGAGTTCGCGGCTGGGTCGAAGGTCGAGGCAAGCGTCCGCGGCGCCCGTGGCGGTTCCATACTGAAGTACTACATGATCTCCGCTTCTGCTGGTGAGCCATGTGTATTTCGCCCGCGCCTCCGTGCCGTGTCGGACATGCTCGGTACGCTCGTCAGGTGAGCTCCGACTACTCCGCACGGCATCTCTCCGTCCTCGAAGGACTCGAGGCGGTCCGGAAGCGTCCCGGCATGTACATCGGCTCGACGGACTCCCGCGGCCTGATGCACTGCCTGTGGGAGGTCATCGACAACTCGGTTGACGAAGCCCTCGCGGGGCACGGTGACGAGATCGGTGTCACGTTGCACGCGGACGGGTCGGTCGAGGTCTCCGACGTCGCTCGTGGCATCCCCGTCGACGTCGAACCGAAGACCGGCCTGACCGGGGTGGAGGTCGTGTTCACGAAGCTGCACGCCGGCGGCAAGTTCGGCTCGGGGTCGTACGCGGCCTCCGGCGGGTTGCACGGGGTCGGTGCCTCCGTCGTGAACGCGCTGTCGGAGCGCCTCGACGTCGAGGTCGACCGGGGCGGCAAGACCTACGCCATGTCGTTCCACCGTGGGGAGCCCGGCATCTTCGACGACGCGCAGGGCATCGGGCCCGACGCGCCGTTCGCACCGTTCACCTCGGGCAGCGAACTCCGGGTCATCGGCAAGGTGAAGAAGGGCGTCACAGGCACCCGGGTGCGGTACTGGGCGGACCGGCAGATCTTCACGAAGGACGCCGCGTTCAGCACCGGTGACCTGGTGAACCGGGCGCGTCAGACGGCGTTCCTGGTCCCCGGACTCGGGTTGACCATCACCGATGCCCGCCCCGCCTCGATGTCGGCTGCCGCGGAACGAGCCGCGCTGGCGGCGCCGCCCCTCGACGGCGAGCCGAGCGTACGCGTGGAGCGGGGCCCGGTCGTCGAGCGCTTCCGCTACGAGGGCGGCATCGGCGAGTTCGTCGAGCACCTGGCGGTGGACGGCGCGAAGACCGACGTCTGGCGCATCCAGGGTTCGGGCACCTTCAAGGAGACCGTGCCGATGCTCGACGACAAGGGCCACATGGTGTCCACCGAGGTCGAGCGCACCTGTGAGGTCGACGTCGCACTGCGGTGGGGCGACGGCTACGAGACGATGTTCCGCAGCTTCGTCAACATCATCGCCACGCCGAAGGGCGGGACGCACCAGACGGGTTTCGAAGCAGGTCTGGTCAAGGCGGTCCGCACCCAGGTCGAGGCGAACGCCCGCAAGCTCAAGGTCGGTCAGGACAAGCTCGAGAAGGACGATGTGCTCGCCGGTCTCACCGCCGTGCTGACCGTCCGGCTGCCCGAGCCGCAGTTCGAGGGACAGACGAAGGAGATCCTCGGCACGCCCGCGGTCCGACGCATCGTCGACTCGGTCGTGTCGAAGCGGATGACCGAGATCCTCACCTCGACGCAGCGCACCGAGAAGGCACAGGCAGCCGGGCTCCTCGAGAAGGTCGTCGCCGAGATGAAGACGCGCATCTCGGCCCGTGCGCACAAGGAGACGCAACGCCGCAAGAACGCGCTCGAGAACTCCTCGCTGCCGACGAAGCTCGCGGACTGCCGGTCGAACGACGTCGAGGGCACCGAGCTGTTCATCGTCGAGGGCGACTCGGCCCTGGGTACCGCGAAGCTCGCCCGGAACAGCGAGTACCAGGCGCTCCTGCCGATCCGCGGCAAGATCCTCAACGTGCAGAAGGCGTCCGTGTCGGACATGCTCTCGAACGTCGAGTGCGCGTCGATCATCCAGGTCATCGGCGCCGGTTCCGGCCGCACGTTCGACATCGACCAGGCCCGCTACGGCAAGATCATCATCATGTCGGACGCCGACGTCGACGGTGCCCACATCCGCACGCTGCTGCTGACGCTGTTCTTCCGGTACATGCGGCCGATGATCGAACAGGGCCGGGTCTTCGCCGCCGTGCCACCGCTGCACCGGGTCGTCGTGGTGAACCGCGGCAAGCCGAACGACACGCTGTACACGTACTCCGAGCAGGAGCTCACGACGCTGCTGAAGAAGCTCGAGCGGTCGAACAAGAAGTACCTCGAGCCGATCCAGCGGTACAAGGGGTTGGGCGAGATGGACGCCGACCAGCTGGCCGAGACGACGATGGACCGTGCGCACCGGACGCTCCGGCGGGTGAACGTGTCGGACGCGGAGTCGGCGGCGAAGGTGTTCGAGCTGCTCATGGGCAACGACGTCGCGCCGCGCAAGGAGTTCATCCTGGCGGGCGAGGGCCTGGACCGCGAGCGCATCGACGCCTGACCGGCGGCGTGCCGGACCGTCTCCCGGACGACGTCGAGACGCCGCCACGACGCCGAGACGCCGCCGAACCCGGCGCAGTCTCGCGGACACGGCGGCGTCTCGCTGAGACGAAGGCGTGTCAGACCTCGCCCGGGGTCCCGTCGACGGCGGCGGCACTGCCACCGATGGTGACGACCTCGGCATCGAGCGGACTGCCCGACCCGTCGCGCTTCGACAGCCAGTCCGGCAGGGTCCGGGCAGCACCGTCCGAGCCGACCGCATGCGGCGGCGCGACGCCGGCCCAGGCGACGCTGAGGCCGTCCTCGCCCTTGAGGAACGCGTGTGCCCGGACGCCCTGCGTGCCACGGCCCTTCGCCGGGAACTCGGTGAGGGCGGAGACCTTGGCGCGACCCGCGTCGGTGCCCGGTAGGGTGCTCGAGGTGGTGGAGACGGTGGCGACGACGGTGTCCTCGGTGAGGGCGACGGAGCCGAACCAGAGCACGGTGGCACCACCGGCGAGCGACACGCCCGCGACGCCGCCGGCCGGGAGGCCCTGCGGTCGGACGGCGGCGGCCGGGAACCGGAGCAGCTGGGCGTTCGAGGTGATGAACACCAGGTCGTCCGACTCGGGTGCCTGGGTGGCGCCGACGACGTGGTCGCCCGGCTTCAGCCCGATGGCGGGGAAGTCCGGCTTGTCGGGCCAGGCCGCCGGCACGACGCGCTTGACGATGCCCTGCGCGGTGCCGATGGCGACCGAGTCCGCGACGGACGCGTCGAGCGACACGAGGGCGACCACGGTCTCGCTCTTCGGGACACCGAGGTACTCGCTCACTCGGACTCCGGCGTCGAGCCGCACCGACGCGGGCGGGACGGCAGGGACGTCCACGGGGGAGAACCGCACGACACGCCCGGTCGAGGTGAGCGCGCCGACCTGCCCGCGGACGGTGCTGACGACGGCGGAGCGTACGGCGTCGTGCTTCGAGCGCTTCGGCACGTGCACGATGCCGGACTCCGCCGCGGGGATGTCGACACGGACGAGTCGTCCGGTCGTCGAGAGCAGCACTCGGCAGGGGGCGTCGGCGACCTGGAGCGACTCCGGGTCCACCGTGGCCTTCCGACCGCCACGGACGGGCGCGTCGGCTTCGGTGAGCAGGGTGCGGCGGGGCGTGGCGAACTCCTCGGACACCGCGGTCAGCTCGGTCGCGACCTGCGCGCGCAGCCGTTCGTCGGACGCGAGCAGTTCCTCGAGCGCGCCGATGTCGGCGAGCAGCTGGTCGCGTTCGCCCTCGAGCTCCATGCGCGAGAACTTCGTCAGACGGCGCAGACGGAGCTCGAGGATGTACTCGGCCTGCACCTCCGACAGGTCGAAGACGTCGCGGAGCCGGTTCCGTGCGGCTTCGGAGTCGTCGGAGGTGCGGATGACCTGGATGACTTCGTCGATGTCGAGGATCGCGATGAGCAGCCCCTCGACCAGGTGCAGGCGCTCACGACGTCGCGCCAGCCGGTACTGGGAACGCCGGGTGACCACGGACAGGCGGTGCTTGACGTAGACGTCGAGCAGGTCGCGGAGCCCGAGCGTGCGGGGCGATCCGTCGACCAGGGCGACGTTGTTGATCCCGAAGTTCTCTTCGAGCGGCGTGTGCTTGTAGAGCTGCTCGAGGACGGCCGTCGGGTTGAAGCCGGACTTGATGCCGATGACGAGCCGGAGGCCGTGGTTGCGGTCGGTGAGGTCGTTGACGTCCGAGATGCCGACGAGCTTCTTCGACTGCACCCCGTCCTTGATTTTCTCGATGACCCGCTCGGGCCCGACCAGGTAGGGCAGCTCGGTGACGACCAGCCCGGACTTGCGCGGGGTGAGGTTCTCGACCGAGACCTTCGCCCGGGTCCGGAAGGTTCCGCGACCGGTCGCGTAGGCGTCACGGACCCCGGAGAGCCCGACGATGGTCCCGCCGGAGGGCAGGTCCGGACCCGGGACGAACTCCATGAGCTCCTCGAGCGTGGCCCGCGGGTGCATGAGCAGGTGCTTCGCGGCCTCGACGACCTCGCCGAGGTTGTGCGGCGCCATGTTCGTCGCCATGCCGACCGCGATGCCGGACGCGCCGTTGACGAGCAGGTTCGGGAAGGCCGCCGGCAGCACGCTCGGCTGCATGATCTGGTTGTCGTAGTTGGGCACGAAGTCGACGACGTCCTCGCCGAGCCCCTCCGTCATCGCCATCGACGGTTCCGCCAGGCGCGCCTCGGTGTACCGGGCAGCAGCCGGGCCGTCGTCGAGGGAGCCGAAGTTGCCGTGCCCGTCGATCAGCGGCACGCGCATGGTGAACGGCTGCGCGAGCCGGACGAGCGCGTCGTAGATCGCGCCGTCGCCGTGCGGGTGCAGCTTCCCCATCACCTCACCGGTGACGCGGGCGCTCTTCACGTGGCCGCGGTCCGGCCGCAGGCCCATCTCCGCCATCTGGTAGAGGATGCGGCGCTGCACGGGCTTCAGGCCGTCGCGGGCGTCGGGCAACGCGCGTGAGTAGATGACCGAGTACGCGTACTCCAGGAAGGAGCCCTGCATCTCCTCCGAGACGTCGACGTCCTCGATGCGCTCACCGTCGGGCAGTCCGACGACGTCCGTGCGTGCCATGGCACCTTCCTGCCGACCCAGCTCGATCTGGAAGACTCTGGGGGTGGGAACAAGCGTACCGACGGCCCCCGACGCCGCCGTGAACCTCGCCGACGTGCTGCCGAGTTGCCTCGTCGCGCTGGGCGTCGCCGACGACGCCTGGTTGCGGGACACCGGCCGGGAGGCCCGGATCACCCTCCGTCCCGCCCGTTCCGCGATCGTCGTGCTGGTCGACGGCCTCGGCGCGAACGCCCTCGCTGCACGGGCGGGTCACGCGCGCTTCCTCACCGCGACGAAGAAGCGCCTGCGCAGCGGCTTCCCGACGACGACCGCCGCGGCGCTGACGACGCTCACGACCGGCCGGCCACCCGGTGCGCACGGTGTCGTCGGGTACAGCGGGTGGAACCCGGACGAGTCGCGGGTGATGAACCTGCTCAGTGGGTGGGACACCGAGGTCCCCGCCGGGTGGCTGCGCTCCGAGACGGTGTTCACCGCGGCGTCGGACCTCGGTGTGGACCCGGTCGTCGTCGCCCCGAGCCGCTACCGGTCCTCGGGCATGACGGCGAACGTGCTCGGTGGCGCGCGCTTCGTGGCCGGCGACACGATCCCGGCCCGCATCGACGCCGCGCTCGACGCGACCGCGACCGGGCAGCAGCTCGTCTACCTCTACATCCCGGAGCTCGACTCGATCGGGCACAAGCACGGCTGGCAGTCCGACCGGTGGACCGCGGCGCTCGAGTCGGTGGACGCCGAGCTGTCCCGCCTCGCCGACCGCATCGCGCCCGACGTCGGGGTGCTCGTGACCGCGGACCACGGCGTGCTCGACGTGCCGCCGCACGCGAACGTCCCGATGGACCCGGAACTCCTGGTGGACGTCGTCGGCGTGGCGGGCGATCCACGCTGCCGTCAGCTGACCGTTGCGCCGGGAACGGACGTACCAGCGCTCGTCGAGGCGTTCCGCGCGTCGCTGGGCAAGCGTGCGGTGGTCGCCAGCCGCGACGAAGCCGTGGCCGCCGGGTGGTTCGGACCGGTCGACCCGGAGGTCATGCCGCGGATCGGCGACGTGCTGCTCGTCGCGAAGGGGTCGTGGGCGTTCAACGACGACCGCGGGGTCCCGGAGGGCACGGAGCCCGGCCGGATGATCGGCCAGCACGGGGCGATGAGCGACGACGAACTGCTCGTCCCGCTGCGCCTGGCCGGCGCGTTCGCCCAGTAGCCCGCGCGCTGACGGACCGGAGCGCCGGCGGACCGGAGACCGCAACGGACGGGGGCCGGGACGGACCGGTACCGGGACGGACCGAGACCGGGACGGACAGGAGGCCCGCCCCACGGACGCGGGACGGGCCTCCTGACCGGACGGTCGGCAGGACGGGTCAGACGGTGTCGTCGTCCGGGCGGGTGCCGAAGACGATCTCGTCCCAGCTGGGCATCGCCCGACGGTTGCGCTTGCGGCGGTCGGGACGGCCGTCGGCGTCCGGGACGGCCGTGGGACGGGCCTCCGGCTGCGGGGCCGTGTCCGAGTCGTCGACGGGCGAGACGGGCAGGTCGACGACGCCGACCGAGGTGCCGCGCGGGGCGTCCTGCTGGTCCGGGAAGGTCGCGGCCTCACGCTCACCGCGGCGGCGACGGAGGGCCTCGAGCAGGTCGGCGGTCTCGTTGCCGGGCGCGCGCTCCTCGACGTACGAGGTGCCGATGCGGGGGAGCGGCGGGCGCAGTGCGGTGCGCTCGACGGCCTCGGGAGCTGCGGGCTCCTCGGCGGCTGCGGCCTCCTCGACGTGGAAGGCGCCGGAGTCGAAGCGGGTGCCGTCCTCGTCCTGGCGCTCGTACTCGACGGCGCGGAGGCGCGGGGCGATGCCCTCGTCCTCGGTGTGCGACAGGCGGTGCGCGTCGCCGTTGTCGGGCACGAGCGTTGCGGTCTTCGGGTCGAAGCGCCACTGGGCGTCGTGCTCGACCTCGGCAGCGGTGTACCGGACCTGGACCTGCCAGCCGTTCTCGACGTGCTTCCAGCTCGACCAGGCGACGTCGGTGGCGTCCCCGGCCTCCAGGCGCGCCGTGATGGCCTCGCCGAAGGTGTCCGGCGACGCGTCGTCGACCGGGGTCACGCTGACCCGGCGGGCGGCGTCGAGCACGAACGCGCGCTCGGCGAGGACCGGACCCTCGAACCGGCGGACGTAGTCGACCTCGACGCCGAGGGAGGCGGCGACGTCGGCGGCGTCGGAACCGCTGCGGATGCGCGCCTGCACGTCCTTCGGCGACACGCGCTTCTGCGGCCCGGAGTCGGGGTTCGCCTGCCGGACCTGGCCCGGGAGCGACGCGGTGACGGGCAGCCGGAACTCGGTCCCGCCGTCGGTCGCCAGGAGGAGTGACCCGGATTCGACTCCGATGACTCTCACGTCTTGCATGGTTCCGCCTTCCGCTGCCTGCGTACGGTCGTGCGTCGTACCCGAGGAGTATGCAGGCCGCTGCAGCACTTTCCGCGCAGGCGCACGGCGTGCCGTGCGTCTCGTCCCCGGCTTCGGGAATGGTCGGGATGCGCGCCGGGTTGCACGGCCAGAACGCACCGCTCGAGTACTCGGTTTGCACTCGGACGGGCCGTGGTGCAAACTGTCGCCGCCGAATCCGGCGACGACCTCTCGATACGAGAAATGGATGGGCATGGCCACCGATTACGACGCCCCCCGGAAGACCGACGACAACTCCGACTCGGAGTCGATCGAGGCCCTCAAGGAGCGCGTCCCCGACAAGATGTCGGGAGTCGTCGACGACGATTCTGACAACCCGGGCAGCTTCGAGCTCGCGGGCCAGGACCTCAGCGACGTCGACCTCGACGTCGTCGTCCTGCCCCCGCAGGTCGACGAGTTCACCTGTGTCGAGTGCTTCCTGGTGAAGCACCGCTCGCAGCTCGACCACGAGACGAAGCTCGGCCCCGTGTGCATGGAGTGCGCAGCACTCTGAAGCACCGACCGAGCGCAGAACGGCCCGCATCCTGCTGGATGCGGGCCGTTCTGCGTGCTGGCACTCCTGCTCGCGAGGCCGGGCTCAGACCGGATCGGTCCGGTTCGCCCGCTCGGCGCCGCTCGTCAGGGCACGGGTGACGGCCTCCGGGTCCCGGACGCTCACCAGCCAGTACGGGGTGGGGTCGGCGGCGTCCCGGACCTCCACCTTGACGACGCCGTGCACGTAGCCGCGGAACAGGGTCCAGGCGCGGGCGTCGAGCTCCGGTCCACGCTGGCTCGTCGCGGCCGCACCGGTGAAGCCGGCGACCTCGCCGACGACCGAGCGGGGCAGGTGCGCCCGACCGGCGTGGAACTCGGTGTCCGTCACCTCGATGACGGGTGCGAGAGCCCACAGCAGCACGAGCACAGCGAGCTCCATGCCGATGGCCACGGCGACCCCGGCCGTCGCGCTGATGGGGAGGAAGACGAGCAGGCTCGCGGGGATGACGAGCGCCGTCGCCAGGTACAGGGCGGGCGGAGCCCACAGTCGTTCGCGGTACACGGTCACCCCTCCATTCGACCACGAGCCGCTGCGTGCTCCGAGCAGGTCACGGATCGGTCACGGTCTGCACTACCCTCGACTCGTGACCGAAGCAGTCGACGTCCTCTGGACCGGCAACGCCGCTCCCGCCTTCGCCAAGCCCGGCGACGCCGGAGCGGACCTCGTGTCGGCCGAGTCCTTCGTGCTCGCGCCCGGGGAACGCCGCCTGGTCGGCACCGGGCTGGCGATCGCCCTGCCGGACCAGCACGTCGGCTTCGTCGTGCCCCGCAGTGGTCTGGCCGCGAAGCACGGCATCACCATCGTGAACGCGCCCGGCACGATCGACTCGGGGTACCGCGGCGAAGTGAAGGTCGCGTTGCTCAACACGGACGCCACGGAGCCGTACGAGGTCCGGGTCGGCGACCGGATCGCACAGCTGATCGTCATGCCGGTGCCCCGCGTGACGTTCACGCAGGTCGCCGAGCTGCCGCAGAGCGCTCGCGGCCAGGGCGGGTTCGGGTCGTCGGGCTACGGTGACCGGACCGGTCACGAGGTGTCCTCCGGCGTCGTCGGCGCCGGACAGGACGCCGATCGGAACGACGGAGCGGTGACGCCCGTCGACATGCACGAGCAGGGTCTGGAAGGGACGCGGTCATGAGGATCGGACGACGCAAGCGCGACGAGGTCGAGGTCGCCGAGGCCGTGGTGGACGACGTCGAGGTCGCTGGGCCCTCGCCCGAGATCGAGCTCGCGGACGACGCCGACGCCGGCTTCGACGAGGTCCTGGCCACCGAGTCGACCGACAAGTCGGCTCCGCTGGACCGTGGCGACAACGGTCCCCTCGACGAGACCGAGGCGAACCTGGTCCGTCCGTACGTCGACCTCGGCGGCGTGAAGATCCTGCCGCGCGAGGGTCTGCACCTCCGCCTCGAGGTCGAAGAGGACTCGCAGCGGGTCGTCGCCGTCGGCCTGGACTACGACGAGTCGACCCTGCAGGTGCAGCCGTTCGCCGCGCCGCGCTCGACCGGCCTCTGGCACGAGATCCGTGCGCAGATCGCCGAGCAGATCCAGCAGCAGGGCGGTGTCGTCACGGAGGTCGACGGCCCGTTCGGTCCGGAACTCCGCGCGCAGGTGCCCGTCGTGGGCGGCGCGGGTGTCACCGACGGGGTCCGCGCGGCCCGCTTCGTCGGGGTCGACGGCCCGCGCTGGTTCCTCCGTGGGGTCATCGCCGGCAAGGCCGCCGAGCAGCCCGAGGACGCCGCCGACATCGAGGAGCTCTTCCGCAGCGTCGTCGTCGTTCGTGGAACGACCCCGATGCCGCCGCGCGACCTCATCCCGCTGCACATGCCGAAGTCGACCCAGTCGACCATCTGACGCGGCTGCAGCCGACCCCGACGAACCAGCCTGGAGGCCCGGTGACGGACCACGACGACCGCTCCCGTCCCGACGGGGCCACCCCGACCACCGGCTCCGCCGCGTCGGATCCCTTCGTCGAGGAGCGCGCTGAGCCGCTGTCACTGCAGGCCCAGCTGCGGGACGCGGTGCGCAACGCCGGCATCGGTCAGGTCGCCCCGGGCGAGGCGCCCTCCGGCAAGGCCCTGCTGACCGCGGTCGGAGGTGTCCGAGGGCTCGCCGAGTCGGTGCTGCCGGGCTTCGCCTTCCTGATCGTCTACGCGATCACGAAGGAGGTCGTGCCGAGCGTCGTCGTCCCGGTCGCGATCGGGCTCGTCTTCGTGGTGCTCCGGCTGCTCCAGCGGCAGTCGATCATGATGTCCTTCGCGGGCATCTTCGGCGTCGCGATCTCGGCGGGCCTCGCCCTGCTGACGGGTCGCGCCGAGAGCAACTTCATCCCCGGCATCGTCATCAACGCCGTCTTCCTGGCGGTCATCCTCGTCACGCTGGCGATCCGCCGACCACTGATCGGCCTGGTCGTCGGCCTGCTCGTGCCGGGTGACGACGACGGTCACGACTGGCGGGACGACCCGGCGAAGCGTCGCGTCCTGACCGTCGCGACCTGGATGTGGGCCGGGCTCTTCGCCTTCCGGCTCGCGTTCGAGATCCCGCTCTGGCTGGCGGCGCAGGTCGAGCTGCTCGCCGGCATCAAGCTGATCACCGGCGTCCCGCTCTACGCAGCCCTGCTCTGGGTGACGTGGCTGCTCGTCCGGACCGTCTTCGTCCGGGACGAACCCGCCGCGGTGTAGAGTTGTCTCGACGTCAAGACACTTTCCTCCGGGCACGACGGAGTCCCCGGGTTTAGGTTCACCTTGCTGGTGGGACGTCCCGCGGCCCGCGAGGATGAGGGCACACCGATCAACTCAGGAGGCGGCACAGTGGCTGCAGTCAACAGCTTCGGATCGAAGGACACGCTCTCGGTCGGGGGTGTCGACTACGCAATCCACCGGATCGACGCCGTGCCCGGGCACGAGAAGCTCCCGTACAGCCTCAAGGTGCTGCTCGAGAACCTCCTGCGCACCGAGGACGGCGCGAACGTCACCGAAGGCCAGATCCGCGCCCTCGGCTCGTGGAAGCCGGAGGCAGACCCGGACACCGAGATCCAGTTCTCCCCGGCCCGCGTGGTCATGCAGGACTTCACCGGTGTCCCGTGCATCGTCGACCTCGCCACCATGCGCGAGGCGATGGCCGAGATCGGCGGCGACCCGAACAAGATCAACCCGCTGTCCCCGGCCGAGATGGTCATCGACCACTCGGTGATCGCGGACCTCTTCGGCAGCTCCGACGCCCTCCAGCGCAACACCGACCTGGAGTACGAGCGGAACGGGGAGCGCTACCAGTTCCTCCGCTGGGGCCAGACGGCGTTCGAGGACTTCAAGGTCGTCCCGCCGGGCACCGGCATCGTCCACCAGGTCAACATCGAGTACCTGGCGAAGGTCACCTACACGCGTGACTTCGACGGCGAGACCTACGCCTACCCGGACACCCTCGTCGGCACCGACTCGCACACCACGATGGTCAACGGCCTCGGCGTGCTGGGCTGGGGCGTCGGCGGCATCGAGGCCGAGGCGGCGATGCTCGGCCAGCCGGTCTCCATGCTCATCCCGAAGGTCGTCGGCTTCAAGCTCTCGGGTGCGATCCCCGCCGGTGTGACCGCGACCGACGTGGTGCTCACGATCACGGAGCAGCTCCGCAAGCACGGTGTGGTCGGCAAGTTCGTCGAGTTCTACGGCGAGGGTGTCGGCGCGGTGCCGCTCGCGAACCGCGCGACCATCGGCAACATGAGCCCCGAGTTCGGCTCGACGGCCGCGATCTTCCCGGTCGACGACGTCACGCTCGACTACCTGCGCCTGACCGGTCGCGACGAGGCGCAGATCGCCCTGGTCGAGGCCTACTCGAAGACGCAGGGTCTGTGGCACGACCCCTCGGTCGAGCCGGCGTACTCGGAGTACCTCGAGCTCGACCTCTCGACGGTGGTCCCCTCGATCTCCGGCCCGAAGCGCCCGCAGGACCGCATCGTCCTGTCCGAGGCGAAGGACCAGTTCGAGGTCGACCTCGCAAACTACGCGAGCATCGAGCACACCGAAGAGGACAAGGCCGTCGCGGACACGTTCCCGGCGTCCGACCCGGTGGCCGCTGCCCCCGGTGACGAGCACGCCGTCGACGACCTGCAGGACGCTCCGGCGTCCGAGGTCCCGGTCCACGCCTCCAGCGCGCCCGGTACGGTCTCGAAGCCGACCTCGGTCGCGATCGCGGAAGGCGACCCCTTCACGATCGACCACGGTGCCGTCGCGATCGCCGCGATCACGTCGTGCACCAACACGTCGAACCCGTCGGTGATGATGGCCGCGGGCATCCTCGCGCGCAACGCGTCGAAGAAGGGCCTGAAGGCCAAGCCGTGGGTCAAGACCACCCTCGCGCCGGGTTCCAAGGTCGTCACGGACTACTACGAGAAGGCCGGTCTGACGACCTACCTCGAGGACCTCGGCTTCTACACGGTCGGCTACGGCTGCACCACCTGCATCGGCAACTCGGGCCCACTGCCCGAGGAGATCTCGCAGGCCGTGCAGGACAACGACCTGGCCGTGACCGCGGTGCTCTCGGGCAACCGCAACTTCGAGGGACGCATCAACCCCGACGTGAAGATGAACTACCTGGCGTCCCCGCCGCTGGTCATCGCGTACGCCCTCGCCGGCTCGATGCACTTCGACTTCGACACCGACGCGCTCGGCACCGACACCGACGGCAACGACGTCTTCCTCAAGGACATCTGGCCCGACACGGCCGAGGTCCAGCAGGTCATCGACTCGTCGATCGACACCGAGATGTTCACCCACGAGTACGGCTCCGTGTTCGAGGGCGACGATCGGTGGAAGAACCTGCCGACCCCGACCGGTGACACGTTCGAATGGGACGCGCAGTCGACCTACGTGCGGAAGCCCCCGTACTTCGACGGCATGACGATGCAGCCGGACGCCGTGTCGGACATCTCCGGTGCCCGCGTGCTCGCGAAGCTCGGCGATTCGGTCACGACCGACCACATCTCCCCGGCCGGATCGATCAAGGCCGACAGCCCGGCGGGCAAGTACCTCGGCGAGCACGGCGTCGACCGCAAGGACTTCAACTCCTACGGCTCACGTCGCGGCAACCACGAGGTGATGATCCGCGGCACGTTCGCGAACATCCGGCTCCGCAACCAGCTCCTGGACGGCGTCGAGGGTGGCTACACCCGCGACTTCACGACGCCCGACGGTGCGCAGTCGTTCATCTACGACGCGTCCGAGCACTACCAGGCGCAGGGCACCCCGCTCGTCGTCCTGGGCGGCAAGGAGTACGGCTCCGGTTCCTCCCGTGACTGGGCGGCGAAGGGCACGAGCCTCCTGGGCGTCAAGGCGGTCATCACCGAGAGCTTCGAGCGGATCCACCGCTCGAACCTCATCGGCATGGGCGTCGTCCCGCTGCAGTTCCCGGCGGGGGAGTCGATCGAGTCCCTCGGGCTCGACGGCACCGAGTCCATCTCGATCTCCGGTCTGACCGCGCTCAACGAGGGCACCACGCCGAAGACCGTGCAGGTCACGGCTGAGCCGACCGAGCACTCGCCCGCCGGCAAGCAGCCGGTCGAGTTCGACGCGGTCGTCCGCATCGACACCCCGGGTGAGGCCGACTACTACCGCAACGGCGGCATCCTGCAGTACGTCCTCCGTTCGCTCGTCTGACCCCGGAAAACGCAACCTGGGCGGCTCCCCGCAGCGGTACTCCGTTGCGGGGAGCCGCTCTCGTTGCGTTCCGCGGAGGACGGGAGGCGCGTGGCGGGCTGCCACCGCGCCTCCAGTCCGTCCGCTGGTCGCGCGCATAGAGTGGGCCGACCGCCGTACGAAAGGAGCGCCCGTGAGCCTGCTCGCCAGCATCACGTCGCCGCGCGACCTGAAGCGTCTCTCCGACGCGCAGATGACCGACCTCGCCGCGGAGATCCGCACCTTCCTGGTCGCCGAGGTCGCCAAGACCGGCGGGCACCTCGGGCCGAACTTGGGCGTCGTCGAGCTGACCCTCGCCATGCACCGGGTCTTCGACTCGCCGCACGACCCGTTCGTCTTCGACACCGGTCACCAGTCGTACGTGCACAAGCTCGTCACCGGCCGGCAGGACTTCTCGCGTCTGCGGGAGCGTGGGGGCATCGCCGGCTACCCGCAGCGGAGCGAGTCGGAGCACGACATCGTCGAGTCGTCGCACGCGTCCTCGTCGCTGTCCTGGGCGGACGGCATCTCCCGTGCCTTCCAGCAGACCGGGCAGTCCGACCGCACGGTCGTCGCCGTGGTCGGGGACGGCGCCCTCACGGGTGGCATGACGTGGGAGGCGCTCAACAACATCTCGGACCAGAACGACCGCCGACTGGTGATCGTGGTCAACGACAACGGCCGCTCGTACGCGCCGACGATCGGCGGGATGGCCCGCTTCCTGAGTTCCGTCCGGACCCGACGCGAGTACCGCACCCTGTACGAGAAGAGCCGGGCCGCTGCCGACCACTTCGGTGCACCCGGACGTGCGGTGTACCGGGGGCTGCGTGGCGGCCTGCACGGTTTCCTGTCGCGCTTCACCAACAACGAGGCGCTGTACTCGAACCTCGACATCAAGTACGTCGGACCCGTCGACGGGCACGACCAGCAGGCGATGGAGGCGGCGCTCCGACAGGCGAAGGGCTACGGCTCGCCCGTCATCGTGCACGCGATCACCGAGAAGGGTCACGGCTTCGAGCCCGCCCTCCGCGACCAGGCGGACCAGTTCCACGCCGTCGGGCACATCGACCCGGAGACGGGCGAGTCGCTCGACAAGGCCTCGGGTCCGTCGTGGACCTCCGTCTTCGCCGCGACGCTCGCCGAGGTCGGCCACGAGGACCCGCGGATCATGGCCATCACCGCCGCGATGCTCCGTCCGACCGGACTGCACCTGTTCCAGCAGGCGCACCCGGACCGGGTCATCGACGTCGGCATCGCCGAGCAGCACGCCGTCACGACGGCCGCGGGTTTGGCGTACGGGGGACTCCACCCCGTCGTGGCGCTGTACGCGACGTTCCTCAACCGGGCGTTCGACCAGGTGCTCATGGACGTCGCCCTGCACCGGGCCGGCGTCACCTTCGTCCTCGACCGTGCCGGCATCACCGGTCCGGACGGTCCCTCGCACCACGGCATGTGGGACCTGGCGCTGCTGCAGGTCGTCCCCGGCATCCGGATCGCCGCCCCACGCGACGCCGTCACCGTGCGAGAGGAGTTCCGGGAGGCCGTGGCGGTCGATGACGCGCCGACGGTCCTCCGGTGGTCCAAGGGTCAGGTCGGACCGGACATCCCCGCGCTCCGACGGCTCGACGACGGGGTCGACGTGCTGCACCAGGCCACATCGGCCGAGGACGTCCTGATCGTGGCCGTCGGCTCGATGGTGCCGACGGCGCTCGAGGCCGCCGCGCTGCTCGAGGCGCAGGGCATCGGTGTGACCGTCGTCGACCCGCGCTGGGTGGTGCCGATCCCGGCGTCGCTCATCGACCTGTCCCGCGACCACCGGTTGGTCATCACGATCGAGGACGGCGTCCGTGTCGGCGGTGTCGGGACCCGGCTGCGGCAGGACCTCCGCGCTGCCGGGGTCGACACCGGCGTCAACGAGCTCGGTCTGCCGGACGCGTTCATCGACCACGCCAGCCGGAGTCAGATCCTCAGCGATGCGGGGCTGACCGCGCAGGCGATCGCCCGCGACGTCATCGACCAGGTCGTCGGCACGAAGCTGCCCCAGGCGAAGCCGGCGCGGTCGCGGGAGTCCGCCGAGCGCTGACGCCCGTCGCGCGGCGCCCGTCGCGCCCGGTGCACTTCGGCGGCGCACAACAGAAACCGCCCCGGACCACGGGATCCCCTGGTTCGGGGCGGTTTCTGTTGTGCGGAGCCAGTCAGCGCCGTGCGCCGGCCAGCGCCGGCGCCGCGCTAGCGGGAGGCGGGGCCGACGATCGGCGGCTCGTGGAACGTGCCGCCGAAGACGCGCTCGGACGCACCGGAGCGGTCGAGGTACGGGCTGATGCCACCGGCCTGGAACGGGTAGCCCGCGCCGAGGATCAGGCCGAGGTCGATCTCCTCGACGTGCTGCACGACCCCGTCCTCGAGCATGCGGTGCACCTCGTCGGCCAGGGCGTCCTCGAAGCGACGCTGCATCTCGGCAGCGTCGACCGGTGCGGCGTCCTTCTTCGACGGTGCGACGAGCTTCACGGCAGCGGGGTCGTACCCGGTCGCGTTGCCCTTCTTGTCGCGGGTCAGGATCGTCCCGTGCTCCGCGATCCGCTTCAACCCGTCGCCCGGGTAGAAGCGCTCCGGCCACGCCGCGTGGTGCGAGTCGAGCACGTGCGCACCGACCGGCAGGCCGACGAGCTCGAGCAGCTCGAACGGCGACATCGGCAGGCCGAGCGGAGCGGCACCGTCGGCGACGGTCTCGAACGAGGTGCCCTCCTCGACGCCACGCATGGCCTCACCGAGGACGCGTGCGAGGACCCGGTTGACGACGAAGCCCGGCTGGTCGGCCGTGACGATCGCGGTCTTCTTCAGCGTCTTCGCGACGGCGAGGGCGGTGGCGAGGGCCTCGTCGGAGGTCTTCGAGGCTCGGACCACCTCGAGCAACGGCATCACCGCGACCGGGTTGAAGAAGTGGAAGCCGACGAGGCGTTCCGGGTTCGTCAGCACCGAGGCCATCTCGTCGACGGAGAGCGACGAGGTGTTCGTGGCGAGGATGGCGTCCGGAGCGATGACCTGCTCGATCTTCCGGAACACGTCCTGCTTGACGCTCATCTCCTCGAACACGGCCTCGATCACCCAGTCGGCGTCGGCGAACGAGTCGTAGGACACCGAGCCGCTGACGAGTGCGGTGATGCGGTTGGCGTCGTCCTGCGAGACCCGGCCCTTGGCGAGCATCTCGTCGACGGACTGGCGGATCCGGGCGACACCGGCGTCGACGCGCTCCTGCGAGACGTCGGTGATGACGACGGGCACGCCGAGACGACGGGCGAAGAGCAGCGCGAATTGCGACGCCATGAGTCCGGCGCCGAGGACGCCCACCTTGGTGATCTTCTTTGCGTCGACGCCCTCGGGAGCGCCGACCGGACGCTTCGCCCGCTTCTGCACGAGGTCGAACGCGTACATCGACGCGGCGAACTGGTCCCCGGCGAGCAGGTCGGCCAGGGCGTCGTCCTCCCCGGCGAAGCGCTCGTCCAACGAACCGCTGCGGGCGGCGGCGACGAGGTCGAGTGCGCGGAACGGCGACTTCGGGACCGTGCCGATCTTCGACGCGACCTGCCCACGGGCGACCTTGACGACGGTGCCCCAGGCGGCCTTCTCGATCAGTCCGGGCTCGTTCTTGCGCACGACCTTGGTGCGGCCGGACACGACGCCGTCAGCCCAGGCGACCGCGGACGGCAGGAACGTCACCGAGGGGATCAGCACATCGCCGATGCCGAGGTCGACCGCGGCCGGGCCGTCCATCAGGCGGTTGTTCTTCAGCGGGTTCTCGACGATGACCCGCAGGGCCTTCTCCGGGCCGATGAGGCGGGGGAGCAGGGTCGCACCGCCCCATCCCGGGATGATCCCGAGGAAGACCTCGGGCAGCCCGATGCCCTGGGCAGCGGACGAGAACACGCGGTAGGTGCAGTGCAGCGCGACCTCGAGCCCGCCGCCGAGCGCGATGCCGTTGACGAACGCGAACGACGGCACACCGAGCTCGCTGAACTTCCGGAGCGTCGCGTGGCCGAGCACACCGAGCTCGTGTGCGACCTCGCGAGAGGGGAGCGCCGCCGCCTGGGAGAGATCGGCACCGGCGGCGAAGCAGTACTCCTTGCCGGTGATCGCGACGGCCTGGATCGTGCCCGCCGACGCGGCGTCACGCAGCGTGTCGAGCACGTCCGACAGCTCGCGCATCGTGCCCGGGCCGAGCGTCGAGGGGCGCTTGTAGTCCTTGCCGTTGTCGAGCGTGATCAGCGCGAGTGTGCCGCCGGAGGGCAGCGCGACGTGCTTGACGTACGAGTGCGTGACGACCTCGTCCTCGCTCAGGGCGGTCAGCTGGTCGATCGGGGTGGTGGTCATGGTCAGGCCGCCTTCCGTGCCGCGGACTTGCTGAAGTTCGGGTTCTCCCAGATGACGGTGCCGCCCTGGCCGAGCCCGATGCACATCGTGGTGATGCCGTACTTGACGTCGGGGCGCTCGGCGAACTGGGCCGCGAGCTGGTTCATCAGGCGGACACCGCTCGACGCGAGCGGGTGGCCGACGGCGATCGCGCCACCCCAGGCGTTCACGTTCGGGGAGTCCTGCGCGATGCCGTAGTTGTCCAGGAACGCCAGGACCTGCACGGCGAAGGCCTCGTTGATCTCGAACAGTCCGATGTCGTCGATGGACAGCCCGGCCTTCCGCAGTGCCTTGTCGGTGGCGGGGATGGGGCCGACGCCCATGACCTCTGGGTCGACGCCCATGAAGGCGAAGGAGACCATGCGCATCTTCGTCGCCAGACCGTGCTGCTTCGCGCCGTCCTCGGACGCGAGGAGGCTCATCGTCGCGCCGTCGTTCAGCCCGGCGGCGTTGCCGGCGGTGACCCGTCCGTGGGGCCGGAACGGCGTCTTCAACGCGGCCAGGGCCTCCAGGGTGGTGCCGGGTCGTGGCGGCTCGTCGGCCGAGACGATGTCCCAGCCTGCTCCGGTGTTGACCTCGACCGGGATGACGTCCGGCTGCAGCTTGCCGGCACCCCAGGCGGCGGCGTAGCGCTGCTGGGACTGCACGGCGAAGGCGTCGGTGCGGTCCTTCGTGATGGCGGGGAAGCGGTCGTGCAGGCGCTCGGCGGTGGCGCCCATGACGAGGGCGTCGCTGGAGACCATGCGCTCCGCGACGAAGCGGGGGTTCGGGTCGGCGTTGAAGCCCATCGGGTGCCGGCCCATGTGCTCGACACCGCCGGCGATGGCGATGTCGGCGGCACCGAAGGCGATGGCACCGGCGAGCGTCGTGACGCTCGTCATGGCGCCGGCGCACATGCGGTCGATGGCGTACCCGGGGACGGTCTTCGGCAGGCCGGCGAGCATGCCGACCGTGCGGCCGAGGGTCAGGCCCTGGTCGCCCTGCTGGGTGGTCGCGGCGACGGCGACGTCGTCCACGGCGGCACCGTCGAGCGAGCTGTTCCGGTCGAGCAGGCCACGCATCGCGTGGACGGCGAGGTCGTCGGCGCGGGTCCGCCAGAACACCCCCTTCTCACCGGCGCGGCCGAACGGGGTACGGACACCGTCCACGAACACGACGTCTGATGTCTTCGGCAATGCGAGCCTCCAGATCCACAACGATCGGGCCGGAGCGACGTGTCACCCCGACCGGCCGGGCCTCGCCCGGCGACGCTCCGACGCTAGTACCCCCGGCTGGGCGGGGGCACGTCGGTTGGGCGGTTCCTACGAGCCGGTCGTCCCGGTCGTGGCGTCGGTCTGTCCGTCTGCGACAAGACCGACCGCACCGACCGCACCGGGCGCGCCAGCGTCGGGCGTCGCGTGGTCGGCGTCCGCCGTCGTCTCGTCCGGACGGGAGGCCGTGGTCGCCGTGACCGCGGCCGCCGGGTCCTCGACGGACCGGTCCGCGGCGACCTCGAACGCGTGCGCGATGACCGACGCGGTCTCCTCGACCTGCCACGGCCGGGCGTCGTGCGATGCGAGCGTCGCACCGACGGTCTCGGTCGCGACGGTCTTCGGCGGGTTCCACGACACCAGGCGGAGCGTCTCCGGCGTCAGCAGGTTCTCCACGGGGAGGTCGAGCTCCGCCGCACGCGCGGTGACGGCCACGCGGGCCGCACGGTACCGGCGGTCGGCGGCCGGGTTGCGTTCGGCCCAGGCGCGGGGCGGTGGGAGGCTCGGCTCGCCCCCGCCTCGCAGGCGCGGCAGGTCCTCGGTGGTCTGGCCCGCTTCCACGGCGGCCCACCAGCGGTCGAGCTCGGAGCGGCTGGCGCGGCCGGTGAAGGCCTTCAGCGCACCGAGTTCGGCACGCGAAGCCGGGGCAGCAGCGGCGGCGGCGACGATCGCCGAGTCCGGGATGGTGCGGCCCGGGGCGATGTCGGTCTCCTGCGCGTAGGCGTCCCGCGCCTGCCAGAGCGACCGGGCGATCGCGAGGGCCCGGGCGCCGCGGAGCACGTTCATGCCGGACAGTCGACGCCACGGTTCGGCACGCGGGGGCTTCGGGCCGCGAGCGAGGACGGCTGCGAACTCCTCTTCCGCGATCCGCGTCTTGCCGGCGGCGTCCAGGACCTCGGCGAGCGAGTCGCGGAGGTCGGGCAGCAACTCGACGTCCAGTGCGGCGTAGACGAGCCACGCCTGCGGGAGCGGGCGGGTCGACCAGTCGGCGGCGGAGTGCGCCTTCGCGAGCGTGATGCCGAGCAGTTGCTCGACGACCGCGCCGAGGCCGACACGGGGGAACCCGGCGATGCGGGCACCGAGCTCGGTGTCGAAGATCTTGGTCGGGACCAGGCCGACCTCGCGGAGGCAGGGCAGGTCCTGGGACGCGGCGTGGAACACCCACTCCTCGTCGACGAGTGCGGCCTGCAGGTCGCTGAAGTCACCGATCGCGATCGGGTCGAACAGGAACGAGCCGGACCCGCGGCGGAACATCTGGATCAGGTAGGCGCGCTGCGAGTAGCGGTAGCCGCTGGCGCGCTCGGCGTCGACGGCGACCGGGCCGGTACCGGCGGCGAGCCGTGCGACGGCGTCGAGGTACTCGTCGCGTTCCTCGATGACGTGGACAGCGGCGTGCGCGTCCTCGTATGCGGGATCGGCGTCAGTCACGGGCGAGCCTCCGGGGGGCCAGGAGCGAGACACCGTCCGAGGCCGGGGGGAGTCCGGCGAGCATCGCCACGATCTCTTCCCAGGCCTGCACGTGCGGCGTCAGGTCGTCGTCGAGGGGCGTCCACGAGGCCCGCAGTTCCAGTTGGGCGCCGTCGCCCTGAGCCGCGAGCTCGCCGTAGCCGCGGGAGATGATCTTCGTCGCGGTGCCGGACGCGTTGCCGTACCGGGCACCGTGCGCCTCGAGGGCGTCGACGAGCCAGCTCCAGGTGACGTCGGCGACGAACTCGTCGACGCCGATCTCCGGCTCGAGCGGGGCCTGCGCGAAGGTGACGATGCGGTACGCGCCGCCCCACCCCTCCGGCTCTGCGGGGTCGTGCAGGGCGATGAAGCGTCCGGTGCCGAGGTCCGAGTCCACACCGTGCACGACGCCCGATACGTCCGCCGCCAGGGCGAGCGAGAAGGGTGCGATGCGGCTCGGCGACGGGATCTCGGTGACCGTGGTCTCGGTGCGGGTCCTGCCACTCGACACGAACGCGCGGAGACGCGCGAACGCCTCCGGTTCGGCGTCGGGGTCTCGGGATTCGGGCACGGATGCAGACTAGGCTCCGGACCGAGCACCGGCGCGGGCGGCACGCCGTTCCGCGCGCAGTCGTGCTGCCCGCAGTCGTCCTCGTCCTGGAAGGCCCGCATGGCCCGCCGTCCCGATGCCGTCCGGTCCGTCGGCCTCCTCGCGCTGGGTGCCGGCATCACCACCGCCGCGGTCGGCGTCGCCGTCGTCGCCGGGTCGGTCGCCGCCGTCGCCCGGGCCGTGGTCACCCCGGACCGCAAGCGCGCCGAGCGGGTGCCGATCACCGCCGTCGACCTGGAGGCACGCACCGTCTCCCTGGGACGCAGTCCCGACACCGAGTCCCCGGGTCGGTACAGCCTGTGGTTCGGCGGCGCGACCGGGCACATGCGCGTCGGCGAGGTGCTCGACATGACGGACACGACCGTCACCCGGCGGGTCATCGCCGTGGACGCCGGCGACCCCACCGTGGCCCGTCGCGGCCGGTGGGGTGGCTGGTTCTACCTGACCCCGGGGGAGCTCGGGGTGCCGGTCGAGGACGTCGACGTGCAGACCCCGAACGGCCCCGCGCCCGCCTGGGTCGTCCGCGCCGACGACCCGGCCGCGCCCTGGGCCGTCCTGGTGCACGGACGGGGCGTGACCCGGGCCGAGACGATCCGCGCGGTGCCGGTGTTCCGCGCCGCCGGCTACTCGGTGCTGCTGGTGTCGTGGCGGAACGACGGGGTCGCACCACCGAGTGCCGACGGTCGTTACGGTCTGGGCTCGACCGAGTGGGAGGACGTCGACGCCGCCCTGGACTGGGTCGCCCAGCAGGGTGCCACGAGCGTCGTCCTGATGGGCTGGTCGATGGGCGGTGCCGTGGTCCTGCAGACCCTCGTGCGCTCGGGCCTCGCAGGACTCGTCACCGGCGTCGTGCTGGAGTCGGCGGTCGTCGACTGGCACGCGGTCCTCAAGTCGCAGAGCCGTGCGCTCCGGCTGCCCCGGCCGGTCCGGAAGGTGGCGCAGTGGGTCCTCCGCACGCCGGTCGTCCACCGGGTCGCCGGACTGGACCAGCCGATCGACCTGCGGGAACTCGACATGGTCGCCCGCGCCGACGAACTGCAGGTGCCGATCCTGCTGCTGCACAGCGACGACGACGGGTTCGTGCCCGCATCGGCGTCGTACGCCCTCGCCGCCGCCCGACCGGACCTGGTGCGGCTCGAGGTCGCGCACGTCGCCCGGCACACCAAGCTCTGGAACCACGACGCGGAGTGGTTCGACGCGCGGATCCGGGCGTGGCTGAACGACGTGGTGCGGCCGACAGCCGACGCGCGGTAGACGGGACCGGCGGTCGGACGGGAGGCGCGGTGCCAGCTGGCACCGCGCCTCCCGTCCGCCGTTGGTACCGTCTGCGACACTCGACCCATGTGGCCGTTCCGCAAGCGCCCCGAGACGGTGCCCTCGTTGCCGACGAACCCCGTGCTGCAGCAGATCGTGCAGCGGGGCGGCGACCTGTCCCAGCCGCGCGACTGGGTCCACTTCGTCTACTTCCCGGACGAAGGGTCCGCCAAGGCAGCCTCCGCGCGGATCGCCGCCGCCGGGTGGAACGTCGCAGTCAAGCCGTCGGGTGCGGAGTGGTACGTCGC
Source organism: Curtobacterium sp. MCPF17_001 (assembly GCF_003234615.1). Classification (NCBI taxonomy): domain Bacteria; kingdom Bacillati; phylum Actinomycetota; class Actinomycetes; order Micrococcales; family Microbacteriaceae; genus Curtobacterium; species Curtobacterium sp. MCPF17_001. Next base: position 124,955 of record NZ_QKSL01000005.1, on the reverse strand, counting down.
CGCCGATCAGCAGAACGTGCTCGTGGACGACGCCCGACTCGGCGAGGCGGTGCGGTTCTTCGAAGGGATCACCGCGGAGACCTCCGGCGCACAGTGGGACGGCTACGAAGCGAGCATCTAGGTCGCCGTCTGCCGGCCTGGCCCGAACTCCTCGAGACGGGTCGCCGGTCGACCGGGCCGCGCTGGGCCGTACGTCCGGTCGAAGGCATCGCTCATCGTCGTGAGCGGTGGTCGGACCGTCACGGTCCATTCGCCGCTGTCGAACGCGTCGATGCGGACGACCAGGTTGGTCTCGTCGGTCAGGTCGGCGCCGCGGAGGTACCCGAGGAACTCGCCGTCGATGAGCTGCCAGATGCTGTCGGCGATGTCCCTCGCCTCGGCGTGGCTGAGGATGAGCCCTGGTTCCGCCGCGGCGTCGACTCGGCGTTCGAGTGGGAGTGCTTCGACCCACTGGTCAGGGGACGTGACGGCGTAGATGGTCGTGAGGACCCAGACGAGCTCGGGTGCCTCGAGTTCTGAGAAGAACTGCACGAGGTCGGGCAGCGCGATTCGATCAGCGGCGATCGTGTACGTGACCATCTCGAGGTCCTGCGGCACTGTCGAGGTCATCCGGCCTCCTCCTTCCTGATGCTGAGCGGGAGCAGCTCGTCGGTGGGCATCTCGACACTTCGTGGTTCGGAGTGCGACGACGACCGCGGCGGGACACCCTCGGCGGGGGACGGAAACTTGAACGGCTACCAGCTTCAGCTGTCGGGGAAGAGGTCGACGGACCGCGGGCTGGAGCGGTAGCGGAGGTGCTCGAAGTCGGGGTGCCAGTCGACGAGGCCGACCACGGCGCGCACGGCGATGTCGATGAAGTACGGCGACACGACGACGCGGCGGGGGATCGTCGTCGCCTCGATCTCGGTCGCCGGTCGGGAGCGCGACCCGGAGAAGTCGGTGACGTGCACGCCGTCGAGGTCGGTGCCCCAGGTGTACGCGGGCAACAGACGGTCGGTGTCCGGGGCGACGTTGCCGACGACCTCCCACATGCCCGGTTGGAACCGCGCCGGCAGGGTGAGCCCGGCCACCACCGGCTGCGTGGCGAGCACGACGAGCGGGTCGGCGGGTCGCGGCAGGTCCTCGGGGCGCTGGAAGACCGCGACGTAGACGGCGTCGTGCAGCGTCGCGAGGACGTGCCCGAGCAGCACGCTGCCGCCGCCGTCCGGGATGAAGAAGACGTCACCGGTCTCGACGGTGAAGGGTTCGCGGCTGAGCGGCAGCAGCTCGTCGGCGGGAGTCTCGGCGGTCCCGGACTCGGAGTGCGACGACGACCGTGGCGGGACACCCTCGGCCGGGGACGGCCGCGTCATCGTCACGCCCGCGTGGCGGAGTCGCTTCAGACGATCGTCGAGGTCGCGGCCAGGGTTGCCACGATCGATCATCTCGATCGTGAACAGCTTCTCCGGGTCGGCCCGGGTCTCGGCCAACAACTGCGCGAAGAGCTGCTGCTCACTGTTGGTCTGGTGGAACTCGGAGCCCGATGGCTGGTCCTTCTTGCGCTTGCCGAACACGTCGTCCGTTCCCCTCGTCCGATGACACCCTCATCGTGGCACGACTGGTCAGTCGGACGTCGCTGGTGGGTCGACGACTGCCAGGCCACCGCCGGGCATGGCGATGATCACCCGAGGCTCCGGCCCGGCGCCGTGGTGGTTCCACGACTCGTACGACTCGTCGGGCCAGGCCTCCAGGACCGTCCCGGATGCGAAGTCGAGCCGGAGGTCGGCGCCGTCGAGTGTCGCGTTCGTGACCCTGTCGCCGTGCAGGGCCAGGACGGGTGCGAGCGACGTCGGGTCCGTCGGGTCCACGATCCGGCGTTCCCCGTCCGGACCGGTGATCGCGAACTCGGCCTCGAACTGCATCGTCGTGCCGTTCGAGAACTCGATGGAGGTCTGGAGGGTGACGGTCAGGACGTCCACCCGGGCGTTGGTGAGATCGAGCCTGTGGTCGTCGGTCACGGAGCCTCCTCCGGGGCCGTCGCGACCCACTCCTGCGCTCATGACGGCGTCCCTCCGGGCAGCGTGCGGGCGTCGACCTCGCCGCCGGTCAGGACGTCGATGTCCAGGCGCGCTCGTCCTGGTTCGGACCAGTGCCACGACGGCCGGTCGCGGTGGGACCACCCCTCCAGCAGCTCACCCGATGCGAAGCGGACGGCGATGCGGGCGCCGGTGACGGTGCCGCGTTCCACCACCTTCGTGTGCAGGGCGAGGAGCGGCAGGAGCGAGGGCGGATCGCCGGGCTCCATGAAGGTGTGCGTGCCGTCGTTCTCGGTCAGCGCGAAGCCGGTCTCGAACCGGAGGGTCGCTCCGCTCGAGAAGCGGACGGTGACGGCGGTGTCGATCGCGATGGCGTCGACCGTGTCGCCGGCGACGTGCAGTTGGATGGGGGCCGACGTGGTGTTGGTCACGGTGTCCTCTCGCCGTCTCCGGCGTCTCGCTCTGCCGGGAAGACGAGCTGATCGAGACGCGGCAGTTCGGTCGGCATCTCGTCGGTGAACCACGGGAGCTCGACCATCTGGATCCTGCCGTCGTGCGCCCAGATGAGCAACTCGCCCCCGACTGCCTCGGCGTCGGTTCGGTAACTGGCGGCTTCCGGCAGTGGTCCGTCGGGGAGGTCGACGCGTGGCAGGTCGTCGCGTTCGAGTTCGAGCGACCAGGCGCGCGGCCCTGAGGGCGTGACGTCGACCACTGCGTCGAGCTGGGTGAGGAGCGCCGGTGCCTCGTCGATCCGAGCGTTCTGGAGGCACGCGCGGACGAGTGCGCGGATCTGCTGACCGTCACGTTCCTCCTGTGCGCGGCGCTGCTCGTCCTGTGCGCGGCGCTGCTCGGAGGCGATCTCCTCGTCGCGGCTCCCGATGCCGGAAGCGGGAACGCCGGGTCCGAGGAACAGTTCGAACTCCCAGGAGGTCCCGATCACCGAACGATCCAGGGTGACGGTGACCGTCGTGCTGTCGAAGAAGTCGATGCGGATCACTGCCTGCGAGGCGTCCGTCGTGGTGCTGCCGATCGGTGAGCCGAAGAACTCGCCGTCGATCATCTGGTGGTTCTCCCGGACGAAGCGCCGCATGTCGTCGTCGGTGATCCACAGCCCGGCGCCGCTGCTGTCGTGAACCTTCTGCTCCCACTCGACGACATTGAGGTCCGAGTGGGGCAGCGCGACCATGTCCAGGTCGGTGACGAGCCAGCGCAGGGGAGGGATGGTCATCCCGTTGACGACGTTGCGGAACGTCAGGACGCCCATCGGCTGTGAGCCGATAAAGCGGTGGTACGTCACGAAGTCGGGCTGGGGTCTCCTGGTTGCCGGGTGGCCTGATCTCCTGCGGAACGACATGGTCCTCATTCGCTCGCTCTCACCGATCGCTTCTTGCTGCCTCGGAGTGCGGTTCGCGAGTCTGCGGGAGCTTGCCGACCAACTCGATCACGTCGTCGAGGAGCGCGTGCGAGCGCTCATCTCGTGGGCGTACGCGTCGGCCTCGGTCTTGTAGATCTCGCCCCATGCGATGCTCGAAGGCATGGCATGGGCAGGCAGATCGACGTCAGGGAGGCAGATCTGCACGAAGTGCGGGAAGGCAGGGAAGGTCCAGAGGTCTTCGTCCTCGAACCGGCTCCAGAGCAACAGCTCCCCGATGCCGAGTGGATGGCCGAGCTCCTGACCGTTCAGCGGCGGATCGCAGCTGACCATCAGTGCATGATGACCGTTCGGGAGCTCGATCGGTCGTTCCACTTCGCACCGGAAGACAGACGAGAACCGCTTGCTGTCCATGGACGAGAGGAAGAAGACTTCTTGCATGTCAGAACTCCGGATTGATGCCGCTGACGCGATCGAGCTGGATCGCGCCCTTGTCGATGCCGTTCGGGATGATGTACTCGTCTAGTCCGCCTCGGTTGCCGTCCAGGGGAAGCGCTGCCCTCGTCTTCACCACCGCGCTGGGGTCGCGCAACGTCCCTTCGAGCAGGAACCGCCCCGAGTTCACGCTGTAATCGGGCCCGGTCTTCCCTGACGGTAGTCCTGCGACGTCGCGGTAGTTGGCAACAGACCCAGGGTGGGACGGCGACCATGAGGCACCGGTCGGCTGAGCATCTCCGCCGTAGACACGGTAGATCTTCTGACCTTCGAAGGGCGTCGGGAGCTCGTCGCCGAGCTTGTTCACCGCTGTCGGCAGATGCACCTTGTTGAGCACCCCGCCGGTGGCTGCCGACGTCGCCGCCCCCTCCGCGGCGTTTCGCAGCAGGCTGCCTGGCGTGACCGGCTGCCCACTGACGACGGTGTTCGCGACGTTCTCGACTGCGCCCTCGACCGCGTTCCCGACGAAGTGCTTCCCGATCGCCGCACCGAAGCCGCCGCCGACCGCGCCGAACGCTCCGCTGACGGCGACCTGCCCCCAGTTGACCTCGCCGGTGGTGGCCTTCTGGATGATGGTGTCCGCGCCGGCGCTGATGAGCATCATGCCGACCGGGCCGCCGACGCCGGTGGCCATGAGGAGTCCACCGCCGACGACCATCGCGCCACCGGCGACGTACTCCCAGTTGTCCTTGAACCATTCGCCCGTGGCCGCTGCAGCCCGGGCCAGGGGACCCTGCTCACTGGCGGCGTAGGCCTCGAGCTCGGCGTCGGTGATCGGCGCGAGCCCGAGCGGGTCGAGCGCGTGCAGCGGGTCGTTCCCGGCGAACGAGTACGGGTTGCCACCCCACGCGGCTCCGGCGGGCGGAGCGAGCGGGTCGACGGAGAGGAACCCGCGCGTGGTCGGGTCGTAGGCGCGGGCGCCCATCCACTCCAGGCCGGCGACCTGCAGCGTGCCGTCGGCACCCAGACCGAGGGCTGCGGGCAGGGACGCGCCTCCGACGTCGGCGAGGACCTGCCACGGGTCCGCTTCCGATGCGGCACGAGCGCTGCGCCAACCGGCGGTCGTCCAGGCGTCACCGACTCCGGTGATGCCACCGGGAGCACGGAGGACCGGAGCGTCGCCGACAGCGAGGAGCGTCGGCGTGGCCGCCGCGGTGTCCCAGGCGATCGGGACACCGTCGACATCGGCGAGTTCGCCGAGGGCATCGACCGTCAGGTTGGTCGACGCTGAGCCATCCGGACCCTGTGTCCGGGTGCCCGTGAGCCACCCGCGGGCGTCCCAGAGTGAGTCGGTGGTGCTGCCGTCGCTCCGGAGTTCGCGCGTGCGCTGGCCGCGCCCGTCGTACTCGTAGGTGACGGACTCGTCACCGTCCTCGACCCGGAGGAGTTGACCTGCCGCGTCGTGGTGGAACCGGCGGACTCGATCATCGGTGCGTTCCTCGACGAGCCGTCCGGCTGCGTCGTAGACCCAGTCGGACCGGTGGTCAGAACCCATAGCTGACACGAGTTCGGCGGAGACCAGCTGTGCCCCGTCGTCGTGGCCGTACCTGGTCCGTCCGGCGGGGCCGTCCACCGACAGGATCCGCCCGTCGGGGTCCCGCTCGATGCGGGTCACGTCGGACCCGTCGGCGTCGGTCGTCGTGTGCTCGACGAGCTGGCCGTCCGCGTAGCGCCAGGACTGCAGCTGGTCACCGGCCCGGAGGCCCGTCAGGCGTCCGGCAGGGTCGTGGTCGTACCGGACCTCGCCGAAGGCGGTGTGCTCGACACGGCTGACACGACCCACGGCATCGCGGTCGTACCGGGTGACCGTGCCGTCGGGGGAGTACACGGCGGTGCGGAGGCCGTCGGCGTCGTGGCTCCACCGGGTCTCACGGGAGCCGGTGCTGCGACGGACGAGCTGTCCGAGCCGGCTGTAATCCAGCGTGTGGTCCACCGGATCCCCGCCACGGGTGTGGTCGGTGATCGTGACGGTCCGGGAGCGCGGGTCGCGGTCGATGCGGGCGAGCAGTGCGTCGTCGGCGTACTGGGCGACCTCGAGCCCGGCGGCGTCGTGCTCCCATCGCAGGGTCCTGCCGTCGGGGTCGGTCTGGGTCAGCTGGCGGCCGGCCGCGTCGTAGGTCGCGGTGGTCGTTCGTCCCAGTGGGTCGGTCGACGTCGCCACCTTGTCGAGCTGCGTGTACGTCCGGACCGTCACACCGCCGAGTGGGTCGGTGGTGCGGACGAGGCGCCCGCGTTCGTCGTACTCGTAGCGGGTCACCCCACCGAGTCCGTTCACCGCGGCGGTCAACTGGCCGGCGGCGTCGTACCGGAACGACCGCTGCCCGAACCGGGAGTCACGTGCCGAGACGACCCGACCGACCCGGTCGTACCGGTACTCCGCGGTGCCGACGCCCGGCACCTGGGAGCGCACGACACGGCCGACGGCGTCGTACTCGGTCCGCGCGACCGTCCCGTCGGGCATCGTCCGCGCCGTGATCCGCGAATCGGCGTCGTACGTCAGCGTGGTGCGGGCGCCGGCCGGGTCGACGGCGGCGACGGGACGACCACAGCGGTCGTACTCGTAGCGGCTCGTCCGCCCGGCGGGCGTGGTCACCGTGACGACCCGACCGGCCCGGTCGCGCTCGATGACCGTGAGACCACCGTCGGCGTCGACGAGCTCCACCGGGCGTCCTGCGGCGTCGTAGGTGGTCAGCTCCGCGGAGGAGTCCGCGTGTTCGACCGACAGCGGCCGACCGAGTTCGTCCGTGCGGACGGTGACGTCCTCGAACGCGTTCCGCACGACCGCGATGCCGTCGACACGTGCGCGCTCGGTCTCGGTCCGGACGCCGGTCGGGTCGACGGTCGCGCTGACCTGCCCGGTTGCGTCGTACTCGCGGGCCCAGCTGCCGCCGGCCGGGTCGACCACGGTGCCGAGACGCGAGAGCGCGTCGTGGACGAAGCGCCACTCGGCCCCGTCCGGCAGGGTCGCCGTCGTCACGTTGCCGAGCGCGTCGAAGTCCTTCGTGACGACCCGACCGAGCGGGTCCGTCGTCGCGACGACCTGGCCGTGCGGTCCGTAGCTCAGCTCGGTCCGTGCACCGGTGGGGTCGACCGTCGCGGTGACCCGGCCGCCCGGACCGTGTTCGTACCGCCACACGCCGCCGTCGGGCTCCTCACGCGAGGTCAACAGTCCGGAGGCGTCGTACCGGTAGCGCGTGCGGTGGCCGAGGGGCGTCCGGGCTTCGACGACACGACCGGCGTCGTCGCGCTCGAGTCGTGCGACCGCGCCGTCGGCGTTCTCGATGCCGACGACGTCGCCGAACCGGTCGTGGTGGAAGGTGACGGTCACCCCGGTCGGGTCGGTGCACCGGACGAGCACACCGCCGCGCCACTCGAGCTCGGTCCGACCGCCGACGGGGTCGACGACGACCGACGGGTTGCGGTCCGCTGCGTCGGCGTACTCGTACTCGACGACGCCACCGGCCGCCGTGACGATCGTCGTGACGCGGTCCTGCTCGTCGTGGCCGTACGTCAGGTCGGCGCCCTCCGGCGTCACGGTGCGGACGCGTCGGCCACGGTCGTCGTACCCGTGGACGGTCGTCTGGCCGTCGCGCTCCGTGACCGAGACCAGGTTGCCGTGCGGGTCGTACGACATCGACTGACGGCGGCCGTCGGCGTCGACGATCCCGACGACGCGGCCCTTCCGGTCCGAGATCCAGGTGTTCGTGGCGGTTCCGTCAGTGTCCGACACCGAGGTCACCCGGCCCTGCAGGTACGCGAACCGGACGGTGCGTCCGAACGGGGTGCGCTGCTCGACCACGCGGCCCTGCGCGTCGTACACGTTGACGCACTCGACGACGCCGGAGGCCGCGGTCACCTGGTCGACCAGGCCCGCGTCGTCCCACCGGTAGCGTCGCGTGCCGACCGCGTCCTGCGCGGCGACGAGGCGTCGGGCGTGGTCGTACCGGTACTCGACGCGGCGGCCGTCCGACGCCGAGACGGAGGCGACGCGGTCGTCCTGGTACTCGACGTGGAGCGCGCGGCCGAGCTCGTGCTCGAGCCGGGTGATCCGGTCGTCGCCGTTCCGGACGACCGAGACGCCGGTGCCCGGCCCCCGGTCGGTGCCGAGCCAGAGCCCGGCGGGCGTGAACGTCCATCGGCCGCCGGCGTTGTCGGCGACGACGAGCACGGCGTCCTCGCAGCGGAGCCAGAGGTCCTCGCCGACCCCGCGTCCCCAGCCGCCGCCGTCCCGGGGGAAGTCGACCTGGCGTCCATCCTCGAGCACGATCGACGCGATTTCGTCCCCGAGCTCCAACCGGACGTCGAGCACCGACGACCACCCGATGCCGAACCAGCCCACCCGAGTGTCGAGCGAGTTGTACATCCGCGAGAAGTGCAGCGCTGCCGCGGCCCCACCGAAGCGCAGATCGGTCTCCGGCTCGAGGAAGTTCCCCGTCGCGGTGTTCACCGGGTCGTCGGCGAAGCCGTTCGTCGGCGGGGTGCCCATCGCCGAGAACGGGCCGATGGTCAGGTCGTCGCGGGTGGCGTCGATGCCGGCCGCCGCCAGGGCCGCCGAGATCGAGGCGTCCGACAGCGTGGCGGGTCCGGTGCCACCGCCTGCGGCCTCGAACTGCGCCGCGACGGTGCCCGCCCAGGCCGCGTCCTGCCCGTTCGCGGTCAGCCAGTCGTTCACGGCGGTCACGAGCGACTGCGCGTTCAGCGTGCCCCAGCACGGGTTGCAACCGGACTCGTAATCGGTAAGGGCGTTGCGGAAGGTCGAGACCGCACCAGCGAGTGACTCGTCGCACGACCGGACACCGGACTGGAACGACCGGAGGTCTGCGGGCACCGCCGACGACGTGCCGCCACCTCCGCCGCCCCCACCGGCCGGGATGGTCCGGCCGCTCACCGTCACGGCGTCGGCCTGGCGGTGCGGCTCTGGCTCCGGCTCCGGTGGCTTCGGGTCGTCGTCGGCGCCGAACCACGTCCCGACCTCGTGGGTCGCCGCGACGAAGAGGTTGTCCTCGCGCTCCTTCTTGCGCGCCGCCCAGGCCTTCGCCTTCGCCCGCCGGTCGTCCTCCTGCTTCGCAGCCTCACGCAGCTGCTCGACGAAGCCGGACAGGCTCTGCAGCGCGTCGACGAGCTCGGACGCCCCTCGTGAGGCGACGTCGGCGTTGTCCGCGAAGACCTGGGAGAAGTACCCCCGGAACTCCCGGCTCGCGGTCGTGACGTACGACGCCCGTGACCCCTTCTGGCCGCTGATCGCGCTCGCGAGCCCAGTCGCAGCGGACTTCAGCGCGTCGGCGTCTCCGTAGGAGTACCCCGTCGGGTCGTTGCCGTGGATCTTCCCCATGTCGTCCCGTTCCCCTCGTCGGTTGACGGGCCCATCCTGCCACCTGTACCGCTCGTTCCGCCGGGACGTTCTGCGGGCAGATGGGGGGACGACGGACGGGAGGCCCCCGTCGGGCACGGCCGTCCCGCCGCTGGCGCGTCGGCCCGGAACCGGCCGACTGGGCCCAGGCACCAGCTGGCACCGTCCTCCCTCGCAGGCTCGGTCGGCGCGGCCTGCGTGACGCTGGCGCGTCACCACTGAGCGGGCCGCGCCCGTCCGGAACGAGGCGGCTACGCGACCGCCGCCGTGACCTGCCGCTGCACCCGGCCGAGCATGCCGACCATGCCGCGGATCCGCAGCGGGCTGACCGCCTCGGACAGCCCGATCGTGAGCGGGTAGTCGGCCGGCACGGCGAGCACCTGCTGGGCGGTGAGGCCGGAGAGCCCCTGCGCCAGGATCGAGGCGAACCCGCGGGTGGTGGGGGACTCGCGCGGCGCCGTGGCGTGCATCCGGACGACGTCGGGTGCGTCGCCGTCCGCGCCGACCGTGACGGTGATGAAGACCGGGGACTGGCACTCCTCGACACGTTCGAGTTCGTCCTCGTGTCCCTGCAGGCGCGGCGGGAGGGCCGGCAGCTCGTCGGAGAACTCGAGCAGGAGCTGCAGGCGGTCGTTCAACGAGAGCGCGAGGAAGTCGTCGCGGATCTCGGCGAGGGGCTGGGGGAGTGCTGCGTCCGTCATCGAGCAGGCAGCGTACCCGGCTCGGATCCCACCGCGATCGGGACGCGGACGGCGCTGCCCCACTCGGTCCAGGATCCGTCGTAGTTCCGCACGTTGTCGTAGCCGAGCAGGTGCTGCAGGACGAACCAGGTGTGGCTGGATCGCTCACCGATGCGGCAGTAGGCGATGACCTCGTCGGCGTCGCCGATGCCGGCGCCGTCGCGGTAGACGGCGTCGAGCTCGTCCCGCGACTTGAACGTGCCGTCCGCGGCGGCGGCGGTCGCCCACGGGATGTTCACGGCGGTGGGGATGTGGCCGCCGCGGAGGGCGCCCTCCTCCGGGTAGTCGGGCGCGGTGGTCCGGTCACCGGAGTACTCCGGGGCACTGCGGACGTCGATGAGGGGCTTGCCGAGGTGGGCGAGGACGTCGTCCTTGAAGGCGCGGACCGGCTCGTCGTGGCGCTCCACGACGGGGTACTCGACCGGCTCGACGGTCGTCCGGTCGGTGGTCATCGCGCGGCCCTCGGCGATCCACTTCGCCCGGCCGCCGTCGAGCAGGCGGACGTCCTCGTGCCCGAAGAGCGTGAAGACCCAGAGGGCGTAGGCCGCCCACCAGTTGTTCTTGTCGCCGTGGATGACGACGGTGGTGTCACGGCCGATGCCCTTGCCGCCGACGAGTCGGGCGAAGGCCTCGCCGTCGATGTAGTCGCGCTGCACCGGGTCGTTGAGGTCGGTGTGCCAGTCGATCTTCACCGAGCCCGGGATGTGCCCGGTCTCGTAGAGCAGGACGTCCTCGTCGGACTCCACCACGACGAGCTCCGGCGATCCGGCTCCGGCGTCGAGTTGCTCCTGCAGCCACTCGGTGGACACCAGACGCTCGGGGTGCGCGTAGGAGCGGAACTTCTCGGACGGGTCGACCGGTGCGGTCATCGGGGGTACCTCCTGGGGATCGGTGGCGCGCGGACTACGATCGGTCCTTGCGCGTCGACGGCAACGGTACGCGGACGGGCCGAGTCCCCGCCGCACCGTGACACTCCACGACGGAGACGACACGCACGACGTACACGACACGCACGCTCCGCACCGGAAGGCCGTCTTGCCCGAACTCGCTCCCGTCGCCCACCTCGTGGACCGCGACCCGCAGGTGACCCCGCAGCAGATGGCCGACTCCCTGGTGCCGCCGCCGCAGTTCACCACCGCGTCGTTCGCCTCGTACCGCCCCGACCCGGAGTACGCGTCGCAGGCCGAGGTCCGCGACGCGGTCGAAGCGTTCGTCGCCACACGGCCGGAGCCCGCCAAGCGCGGCCTGTTCGGCCGGAAGCGCAAGGAGCCCGAGACCCCGGCGCGATCGGGCGTGTACCTGGACGGCGGGTTCGGCGTCGGCAAGACCCACCTGCTCGCCGCCGCCTACCACGCCGCGTCCGGCCGGAAGACGTTCGGCACCTTCATCGAGTACACCGCCCTCGTCGGCGCACTCGGCTTCCAGGGCACCGTCGACCTGCTCCGCGGCACCTCGCTGGTCTGCATCGACGAGTTCGAGCTCGACGACCCGGGCGACACGATGGTGATGACGCGGCTCATCAAGGAGCTGTCCGAGACCGGTACCCGCTTCGCCGCGACGTCGAACACCCCGCCGGGAGCGCTCGGCGAGGGCCGGTTCGCGGCGCAGGACTTCCTGCGGGAGATCCAGGCGATGTCGGACCGGTTCGACACGATGCGGATCGACGGCCTCGACTTCCGTCGCCGTGCCGTCGACGAGTCCGCCTCGGTGGTCGACGACGTCCCGTCCGTCCTGGCGACCCTGTCCTCGGTGACGACGTCCCGGTCGGGAGGCCCGGCCCGCGTCACGCAGGACGACTTCCGCTCCGTCGTGGCCCACCTGGCGTCGGTGCACCCGTCGAAGTACGTCGCGCTGGTCGACGGCCTCGACGCCGTCGGACTGACCGACGTGCAGGCGTTCACCGACCAGACCGACGCGCTCCGCTGGGTGGCGCTCGTCGACCGGCTCTACGACGCGCAGGTACGGATCGTCGCCTCCGGCATCCCGCTCGACACCGTCTACCCCGAGGTGATGCTCGAGGGCGGGTACCGCAAGAAGTACCTCCGCGCGGCCAGCCGTGTCGTGGCGCTGACGCGCGCGGAGACCGACGCCAGCGCGGAGACCGAGCCCCGGGCCTCCTGACCGTCCTCGCACGTCGCTCGGGGCACCTGCACACCGCGCTGACCGGTCCACGAAACACAGCGTTCACAGAACGCGCCGTGACGTTACCTCCGCGAAACAGACCGAGCGCTCCGGTGAAACACGTCGTCGCCAGACTCGGTCGCACCCGAGGCGGACGAGAGCCGCACAGCGACGAGAGGTGCACACATGCTTGATCAGGGCAACACGACGTTCGTGTTGGTCATGGCGGCCCTGGTGTTGTTCATGACACCCGGCCTGGCCTTCTTCTACGGCGGACTGGTGAAGGCGAAGTCCGTCATCAGCATGATGATGATGTCGTTCGGAGCGATCGCCCTGGTGAGCGTCCTCTGGGTGCTCTACGGCTACGCGATCGCCTTCGCGAACCCCGGCGACCACACGGCGATCTCCGGCGTCGTCGGCTTCTTCAGCATCGACTGGAACCAGCTCGGCCTCGGCCAGGCGTTCGAGGAGGCCACGGCCTCGAAGATCGACGCGTCCTACCCGTCGATGGCCTTCGTCGGCTTCCAGGCGACGTTCGCGATCATCACCGTCGCCCTCATCTCCGGCGCGATCGCCGACCGCGCCAAGTTCGGCGCGTGGATGGTCTTCGCCGGCGTCTGGGTCACCGTCGTGTACTTCCCGGTCGCCTCCTGGGTGTTCAACCTGACCTCCGGCTGGGCCGCCACGTGGGGCGTCATCGACTTCGCCGGTGGCACCGCGGTGCACATCAACGCGGGTGCCGCGGGCCTCGCCCTGGCGCTGGTGCTCGGCAAGCGTGTCGGCTTCGCCAAGGGTGCGCACAAGCCGCACAACCCGCCCTTCGTCCTGCTCGGTGCCGCCATCCTCTGGTTCGGCTGGTTCGGCTTCAACGCCGGCTCCGAGGGTGCCGCTGACGGCATCGCCTCGATCGCCTGGGTGAACACGCTCGCCGCCCCGGCCGCCGCGATCCTCGGCTGGCTGCTCGTCGAGAAGCTCAAGGACGGCAAGGCCACCTCCGTCGGCGCCGCCTCGGGTGCCGTCACCGGTCTCGTCGCGATCACCCCGGCCTGCGCCAACCTGACGCCCGGATGGGGCCTGGTGCTCGGCTTCCTCGCCGGCATCGTCTGCTGCTTCGCGATCGACTGGAAGTACCGCCTGGGCTTCGACGACTCGCTCGACGTGGTCGGCGTGCACCTGGTCGGCGGCATCTTCGGCACGCTGTTCCTCGGCTTCTTCGCCAACGACACCGGCCTGATCTACTCGGGCTCGTTCGAGCAGCTCGGCAAGCAGGCCGCGGCCGCCGCAGCCGTCGGTGTCTACTCCTTCGTCCTGGCCTTCGTCATCGGCTTCATCATCGAGAAGACGATCGGCTTCCGCGTCAAGACCGAGGACGAGGTCGCCGGCATCGACACCGCGGTCCACGGCGAAGAGGGCTACGTCCTCTACGACGAGGAGGACAAGAGCCCGGTCGGCGTCCGCTGACACGCTCGCTCCACACGACGACGGCCCCCGCTCACCCGAGCGGGGGCCGTCGTCGTGCGTGCGCCCGCGAAACGCAACGTGGGCGACGCCGCGCAACGGAGTACCGCTGCGCGATGCCGCCGCGGTTGCGTTTCGCGGGGCCGGACGGGACGAGGTCAGTCCGTGTCGGCGCCACGCTCGCGCGAGCCGCCCGGTGCTGCCTGGTCGTCGGTCTGGGTGCCGGCGGAGGTGTCGCCGAGGTCGTCGCCACCGCCGACGAGGGCATCGCCACCACGAGCGTCGTTCCCCAGGGCGGCCAGAGCGGACTGCTCCTGGTCCCCACGGTCCTCCAGATCGAGGCCGGAGCGGTCGTCGTCTGCGCGCTCCTCGACGTGGGTGCTGCCGCCTGCGGTGTCCCCGGTGGTCGCAGCCTCGTGCTGCATCGCCTCACCGAGCTCGGTGTTGCCGCCGTCGCCGCCGTGGTCGTTGGGCATCGAGGTGGTCATCGTGCGTGTCCCTTCGTCGGTGGTTCCGTCGAGCCATCCGTAGCCCCGGCCGGCTGGACCCGCACCCGAGCCGTCCGGGAAACGCAACGTGGGCGGCGCCGCGCAACGGAACACCGTTGCGTGACACCGCCCACGTTGCGTCTTGCGGGAGGTCAGGTCACCAGGCGTAGTCCTCGGGGGACGTCTTGTGTCCCGGGAAGAGCTCGTCGAGGCGGTCGAGCGCCGACTGGTCCAGGCGCACGTCGACGGCACGGACCGCGGACTCCCACTGCTCCATCGTGCGGGGGCCGGTGATCGGCGCGGTGACGCCCGGCTGGTGCAGCAGCCACGCGAGCGCGACCTCGCCCGGCGTGTGTCCGAGCTCCTTCGCGAACGACTCGTACGCGGTCAGCTGGTCACGGTGCGCGTCGACGTACTCGGCGCTGCGGCCGGACAGGCGGCGGGACCCGTTCTCGGTCTTCTCGATGACACCACCGAGCAGACCGCCCTGCAACGGCGACCACGGGATGACGCCGAGGCCGTAGTGCTGCGCGGCCGGCAGGACCTCGCGCTCGATGTCCCGGACGACCAGGTTGTAGATCGACTGCTCGCTGACGAGCCCGAGGAAGTTCCGGTGCTTCGCGGCCTCCTGCGCCTGGGCGATGTGCCACCCGGCGAAGTTCGACGAGCCGACGTAGAGGATCTTCCCCTGGCCGACCGCGATCTCCATCGCCTGCCAGATCTCGTCCCAGGGCGTGTCCCGGTCGACGTGGTGCATCTGGTACAGGTCGATGTGGTCGGTCTGCAGGCGTCGGAGCGAGGCGTCGATCGACTGGCGGATGTTGTACGCGCTGAGCTTCTCGCCGTTCGGCCAGCCGGTCATGTCGCCGTAGACCTTCGTGGCGAGGATCGTCTTCTCGCGGCGTCCGCCGCCCCGGGCGAACCACCGTCCGATGATCTCCTCGGTGGCGCCCTTGCCCACCGAGCCGCCGTACGCGTTGGCGGTGTCGAAGAAGTTGACGCCGAGTTCGTGGGCCCGGTCCATGATCGCGTGCGAGTCGTCCTCGCTGGTCTCCGGTCCGAAGTTCATCGTGCCGAGCACTGCCCGTGACACCGACAGCCCTGTCCGTCCGAGGTGTGTGTAGTCCATGGTCCAGGTCTACGCCCCTGCCTCGATGCCCTGCCAGGCACTGGGAGTACCGGTGAGGAGCCGGACCAGCACGCGACGAAGGAGCGATCATGCCCGCCGACGACGACCTCCCCAGCACCCTGCAGCGGTCCCCGGAGCACGCGCAGGAGATCTACCGCGCCGCCCGGGAGTCCGCCGAGGCCGAGTACGGCGACGGGCAGCGCGCCGGCCGCACGGCCTGGGCCGCGGTGAAGCACGAGTACGAGAAGGTCGGCGACCACTGGGAGGAGAAGGACTCCTCCGGCCCGTCGGACTCCGGCGCAGCAGGGTCCCGCGGCTCCGGCACGACCGAGGAGGGCGTCGACGCGAACGCCTCGAAGGCGCACCTGCTCGACGTCGCGAAGCGTCTGGACGTCAGCGGCCGTTCCGGCATGACGAAGGACGAGCTCGTGGACGCGATCAAGAAGGCGAACCGTCGCGCGACGGCGAAGGCCCGGGAGTGAGCATGCCGTGCCGGGCATGCCGCGCTGGACGACAGGCGTAGCGTGCCGGGTGTGAACATCCCAGCACTCCGAGGCAGCCGGATCATCGGGTTCGGCCACCACCAGCCCGACCGGATCCTCACCAACGACGAACTGTCGACCATGGTCGACACGAACGACGAGTGGATCACCACCCGCACCGGCATCAAGACGCGGCACATCGCCGGGCCCGACGACAGCGTCACGTCGATGGCGACCGAGGCCGCGCGCAACGCCCTGGCGGACGCCGGCGTCGCGCCGACCGACGTGGACCTGGTGGTGGTGGCATCGACCACCCACCGGGACCGCTCGCCGTACACGGCCGGCCGGGTCGCGGCGGCACTCGGCATGTCGAACGGTCCCGCGCCGATCGACATCAACACCGCGTGCAGCGGCTTCGAGTACGCCATGGCGACGGCCGACCAGGCGATCCGCACAGGTGCCGCCGACACCGCACTCGTGATCGGCTCCGAGACGCTCTCCCGGATCGCCGACTGGACCGACCGTTCGACCTGTGTCCTGGTCGGTGACGGCGCGGGCGCAGCGGTCCTGGGCGTGTCCGACGAGCCGCAGATCAGCTCCGTGTCGTGGGGCAGCGTGCCGCACCTGCAGGACGCCGTCCGCGTCACGCACGACCCCGAGGTCTTCCAGCAGGAGGGCCGCTCGATCTACCGGTGGGCGATCACCGAGGCCGAGGGGCACGCCCGCGCCGTCGTCGAGCGCGCCGGCCTGACGCTCGACGACATCGGGGTGTTCGCGTTCCACCAGGCGAACCTGCGGATCATCGAGCCGCTCGTCACCGCGCTCGGCGGCGAGGGCAAGTACGTCGTCCGCGACGTCGTCGAGTCCGGCAACACCTCGGCCGCGAGCGTCCCGCTCGGGCTGTCGAAGGCCTGGCACCGCGGGGAGCTCCCCGAGGGCGTCCCGGCACTGCTGTTCGGCTTCGGCGGCGGGTTCGCGCACGCCGGTCAGGTCGTCATGACGCCGATCCGGCGCTGACGCTTCGCCGGTCGCGACCGCACGACGGACGGGAGGCCCGCCACCAGCTGGTGGCGGGCCTCCCGTCCGTCATCGGCAGGGTCTGCGTCAGTGGCCGCGTCCGCGGTCCAGGGCACGCTGCTGCCGCTTGCTCAGCGACTTCGTGTCCTTCGGTTCGCCGCCGGCCTGCTGGGGCAGCACGACCGTGAAGTGCGCGGGCGGCGGACCGAAGGCGCTCCGGGAGGACTGCACGACCTTGCGGCCGAGCGCGTGGTTGCCGAGCCCCCCGACGACCGCGCCGATGCCGAACGGGATCGCGCGGCCGAGGATCGACGTGCCCTGACGGGTCAGGAACCGCTTCACGAACGACGCGCGGAGCCGGCCGCCGATGCCGCTGACGGCCTGCTTCGGCAGGGACGACGTGACGAGCTCACCCCAGAAGGCGGTCCGACCCTGCCCGCCGCCGGCCTGCCCGGCGAGCTGCTTGACGAGCTGCGAGCCGGGCGCGCCGAGCATCATCGCCATGACCAGGGCGCGGGCCCGCTCGGGGTCCTCGACGGTGATGCCGTGCACCTCGGTGACGGACTGGGCGAAGAGCGCGCTGGCCTCGAGGAACCCGACGGTCTCGGCGCCGCTCAGCCCGAGGCTCGCGATCATGCCGACGCCCGGGATGACCGCGCTGGCACCGACCGCGGCCCCGCCGGACGTGACCGCGGTCAGGTACTGGCGCTCCAGGATCTCGATGACCTGCGCGGGGGACGCGTCCGGGTGCCGGCGACGGACGCGGGCGACGTGCGCGACGACGGCCGGACGCTGGACCGAGATGGCCCGGTCGAGCCAGCCGTTCCATGCGGGGGCGTCGGGCTGCAGGCGCCCGGCGTCGGGGGAGGGAGCGGACTGGACGGGTGCTGCGGGCGTCGGCACGAGCGCGTCGTGGTCACGGGGGGTGCTGGACATGTCGGCGACGCTACGCCGGGGGTGCCCGGGGACGCTGGGCGTCAGTGGCGCGCGAGCTCCGCGCGGAGCGGCAGGTCCTGGTCCTCGAGGATGAACTGCGCGCCGACACCGGTGCGGGCGTTCACGACGACGGGTGCCAGGAGGTTCACCGTCGTGCCCGACGCGTCGGGGTTCGCGACGACCAGCAGCATCGCCTCCTCGGCGCGGGTCAGCTCGATGACGTCGGCCTGCTCGTCGGACAGACGCGGCGCGTAGTCGGGCAGGTGCACCGCGGCGTCGAGCAGGTAGAGCCGCGGGGCGTCCACTCCGGAGGCCGTGGTGCCGAGGCCGATCAGGGCGAACAGGCCCTCGGCACCGTCGACCAGGTCGAGCGTGAACGCGCCCAGCGGCTCGAGGCCGAACGGTGCGACGGGGAAGGTCAGGTCGATGCTCATCGGAGGTAGTCCATCAGGGTCGGCTGCAGGACCTTCGCGGTGACGGCGAGGGCTGCCTGGTAGTTGGTGCTCTGGACCTGCAGGTCCAGGACGGCCTGGGCGAGGGCCTTGTCCTCGACACCGGACCGGCGTCCCTCCAGCGTGGTGGACAGGGTCTTCAGCGAGTCCTGCGCGGACAGCGCGGCCGAGTGCCGGACGCCGACGTCGGCCTGGGCGCCGCGGACGGCGAGCTGGGCGGCATCGATCTGGTTGAGTCGTGGGTTCACGTTCGTGCCTGCCTGCAGGTCGGCGACGATGCCGTCGAGGAGTGCGAAGACCGACGAGCTGCCGGTCCCGAAGACGGCGCTGCCGTCGGTGTCGACGCGGACCTGCTCGCCGGTGCCGATGGTGCGGGTGACGCTCGAGCTCGCGCTGCCGGCCCACGTGGTGTCGTCGGCGTACGCGGAGCCGGCGGGCGAGGACCCGGCGAAGACCGAGCGGGTGCCGTACTTCGTGTTCGCGGTGCTGAGCAGGTCGGCCTTCAGCCCCTGCAACTCCTTGACGAAGGCGTCGCGGGCGGTGGGGTTCATGGTGCCGTCGCTGGCGGCCTGCACGGTGAGGTCGCGGACCTTGCCGAGGACGTCGCTGACGTCGGCGAGGGCGGAGTCGGTCGTGGCGAGCCAACCGGCGGCGTCGTCCGCGTTCCGGGCGTGCTGGGCGGCCTGCGCCTGCTCCTTGCGCACCTGCATCGCGGTGGCCGTGCCGGCCGGGTCGTCGGAGGGCTTCCGGATCGCCTTGAGCGTGGTCGCCTGGTCGGTCAGGTCGGCGACCTTCGCGGCACCGGCCTGCAGCCGCGCCTGCGCGGCCGCCATGGTCATCTGGGTGGTCACACGGGCGATCACGGTCAGCTCCTCCCGACGAGGCCGAGGCGGTTGATGATGGTGTCGAGCATCTCGTCGACGGCAGTGAGGACCCGCGCCGCACCCTGGTAGGCGTGCTGGTAGGCGAGCAGTGAGACGTTCTCCTCGTCCATGTCGACGCCGGCGCTGGACTGCTGTTGCGTCCGCGCGTTGGTCAGGGCGAGTCCGGTGAGCGTCGATTCCGACGAGGCCGTCCGGGAGGCGCTGCCCACCCCCGTCACGAACGTCGCCCAGGTCGTGTCCGGGGCTCCGGCGCCGGAGCCGATGCCCGCGATCGCGGTGAGCACCGAGGCGTCGAACTGGCCGGAGGCGCTCCGCGTCGCGAGGCCGGAGCCGTCGGTGGGGACGACGGACAGGCCCCGTGCGGCGGGGACCCCGGCGGCGAGGGCGAAGAACGCGGTGCCCTTCGCACCCGAGGGGGTCGTGCCGGTGGCGTGCAGGGCGTTGACCTTCGTGGCGAGGTCGGTGGCGACGCGGTCGTACGCGGCGGAGGCTTCGGCGAGGGCGCCGCCGGTGTGGGCGTCGTTCGCCGGTGCGAGCAGCGACAGGCCGCCGGCGATCGAGCCACCGTCGAGGGCGACCGGGCCGACCGAGCCGCCGACCCAGCGGAGGGACGGGGCCGACGGCTGCCCGGTGCTCGTCGTCGTGTTCATGGCGTCGAGGGTGGGCGGGCCCTCGAGCGTGACACCGCGCGCGGTGGTGCCCTGCACGAGCGGGTTGCCGCCGATCACGACGTCGACCGTGCCGTCGCCGTTGTCGCGGACGGCCGCGCCGGTCAGGGTCGCGATCTCCTCGGTGAGCTGGTCGCGCTGGTCGAGGAGCTCGTTCGCCGTGCCGCCCGATGCCAGCGCGGTGCGGATCGCGCCGTTGAGGTCGGCGACCTGCTTCGCGGCGTCGTTGAGCTGGCCGACCTGCGTGGCGAGGGTCGAGCGGGTCGCGGACCACTGGGCGTCGATCGCGGACGAGCCGGCGGACAGGGCGGTGGCGACGGTCTTCGCCGCGCCGATCAGTGCGCTGGCCGAGCCGGGGTCGTCGATGTGCGTGGCGAGGTCGCTCCAGGCGGACCAGAGCCCGTCGAGCTTCGCGGAGAGGCCGTCGGCGCCGGGCTCGTGCAGACCGGTCTCGAGCTGGTCGAGCGCGGCGCTCCGGGTGTCGGCGTACGCGGCGGCGCCGGCCGAGAACCGGACACGGGTGTCCAGGGTCGAGGACGCCAGCCGGGCGATCGCGTCGACGGACACACCCTGACCTGCGAGCGCCGCGGTGCCGCGGACGAACCCGGTCTGGGCGGGAGCGCCGACCTCGGTCTGCACGATCCGCTGCCGGGTGTAGCCGGTGGTGCCGACGTTCGCCATGTTCTGGCCGGTGACGTCGAGGCCCGCGCGGGCCGCGGCGAGACCCGAGTAGGCGGTCTGCAGGGAGCCGAAGGTGCTCACCATCGCTACAGGTTCCCGTCGAAGAGTCGTGCGCCGTCGGTGGCGTTGCCGGACGACCCACTGGCGTCGTAGGTGTCGGCGTCGGTCACGGTGCCGGCGAGGGTCTCCTGCGTCGCCTGGGCGGCGACGCGCAGGAAGCGGTCGTTCTCGTCGCGCAGGGACCCGATGTGCGTGGTGAGCTCGAGCATCGCGGCGAGGTGCGACGCGAGGATCTCGCCCCAGGGGCCGGACGGTGCGGCGGCGACGACCTCACGCAGGGGAGCGTCGGAGGGCATGCCCCACTCCTCGGCGACGGCGGCGCTCTGGGCGCTGCGCTCGAGGCCGGTGGTGCGGAGCCGGTCGAGGACCTGCTCGACCTCACGGCTGGCGTGCGAGATCCAGCGGGAGCGCCCGGCTGCGAGCAGGAGCTGCTCCTCCTCGAGCTTGAACGTGAGCAGTTCGAGCAATTCGCGTTCGCGCCACAGGACGGCGGACAGGTCGTTCACGCTCATCAGCTCCCTCCGGGATCAGGCGACCGCCAGCTGCGGTCACCAGGACTTATCGACGCTGACCGCTCCGGCGTAAGCACCGGGCACGGCGTCCTCCGATCGGGGGACAAACCCGGCGCAGGTCCCCTGAACGGCGGACCGGAGTGGGATGTACCTCCCCCCGCATTGGGTACGGAAGAGGTCTCGTCCGGCGCTCAGGCAGCCGATAGGTTCGAGATCAGCACCGGGGGACAACCCCACACTCGCGTCCACGGGCGCGAGCGCACCGCAGGGACGGATCCCGGCGGTTCTTCGACGTATCCGGCGGTCCCGACGCCGGTGATCGTCATGCCCAGGGACGGGTCAGTCGACACAGGACGACCAGGGGAACACCATGGACCGGAACGAACGCAACGCGATGATCGTCGAGCACCTGCCGCTCGTCGGCTACATCGTCGCCGAGACCTGCGCTCGCGCCACGCACCTCAGCCGCGACGACCTCGGACAGGTCGGCTCCGTCGCACTGGTGCAGGCCGCCGACGCCTTCGACCCGACCCTCGGTGTGCCGTTCGGCGCGTACGCCCGCACCCGCATCACCGGTGCGATCGCCGACGACCTGCGCGCCGGCGACTGGGCCAGCCGCGGGACCCGGAAGCGCATCCGGGAGACCCTCGCCACCCAGGAGGCCCTCTCCGCCGGGCTCGGACGCCGTGTCACCCCGCAGGAGATCGCCGACGCGATGGGCGTCGACCGGCAGACCGCCGTGGACGCCCTCACCGACGCCGCCCGCACCGTCAGCCCGATCGACGAGACCGTGCACGACACCGTCGCCGCCGACCTGCCGCTGCCCGGCGAGGACCTGCTCGAAGCCGAGAAGCGCCGCTACCTGGTCGCCGCCGTGCAGGCGCTGCCCGACCGGATGCGCCTGATCGTCGAGGCCGTGTACTTCGGCGACCGCACGGTCACCGACGTCGCCGCCGAGCTGGGCATCACCCACTCCGCCGTCTCGCAGCAGCGGTCGGAGGCGATGCGCCTGCTCCGCGACGGCCTCGCCGAGCACTACGGCGACGGTGGTGCCGCCCCCGAGCCGGCGTCCCGCACCACCGCCGCCCGCCGGAGCGCCTACCTGGCCCGCGTCGCCACGAACGCCGCCGCCGGGGTCACCCGTGCGGTGCAGGACGCGACTTCGGTCGGCGTCGTCGCGGCCAGTTGACCGTCCGGCGGTCCAGCGGACGTGAACTCGTCCGACGGATCGTCTAACGCCTCCGGCCGAACGGCCGAGAGGAACACATGTCAGCCCACGGACGGGCTGACGATCGGCCCAGTTTCACGGAGGAACACATCATGGGTATGTCCATCAACACCAACCTCTCGGCACTCAACACGTACCGGAACCTCAACGCGACGCAGAACGACCTGTCGAAGTCCCTCGAGAAGCTCTCGAGCGGCCTCCGCATCAACCGTGCTGCCGACGACGCTGCCGGTCTGTCGATCTCCGAGGGACTGAAGTCCCAGGTCGGTGGCCTCACGGTCGCCGCCCGCAACGCGCAGGACGGCATCTCCGTCGTGCAGACCGCTGAAGGTGGCCTCACCGAGACCCACTCGATCCTCCAGCGCATGCGCGACCTGGCCGTCCAGGCCGGCAACGACTCGAACAACGACACGTCGCGTGCGGCGATCAAGACCGAGTCGGACCAGCTCCAGAAGGAGCTCGGCCGCATCGCGACGTCGACGAACTTCAACGGGATCAACCTGCTCGACGGGTCCCAGACCAACATGAAGTTCCAGGTCGGCGCGAACGGTGACGAGAACAGCCAGATCACGGTCGACCTGTCGGGCGCCAACGTCAAGTCGATCTCGAACGCACTCTCCGGAGGCGACCTCGACCTGACCGGCACCACCTTCGCCATCGACGACGTCGCGGACCTGACCACCGGTTCCGTGTCGTTCACCTCGACGAAGGACGGCGTCAGCACCACCGTCAAGACCGGCACGCTCAAGGACACCGCTGACGGCTCCGCCGCCAAGTTCCAGAGCGTCGACGAGTACGCGTCGGCCCTCCGTTCGGACGCCGACTTCTCGTCGCACTTCTCCGTGGCGGTCAAGAAGGACGACAACGGTGCCGGTGTCGGCATCGTGGTCACGGCACTCGACGGTGGCACCCTCGCCACCGCTGACAACGCCACCGCTGGCGACGGCCTCGGCGCCGGCGCTGCTGGCACGGCCGTGACCGGCGGGGTCAAGTTCGACACCGCGGCGAACGCCCAGGCCTCGATCAAGCTGATCGACGCTCAGATCGCTCAGGTCTCGTCGGCTCGCTCCAACCTCGGTGCGATCCAGAACCGCTTCGACCACGCCATCAACGTGACGAACGTGGCCAAGGAGAACCTCACCGCGGCGAAGTCCCGCATCACCGACGTCGACATGGCGGAGGAGATGGTCAAGTACACGCGCGACAACATCCTCAGCCAGGCCGGCACGTCGATGCTCGCGCAGGCGAACCAGAGCACGCAGGGCGTCCTGTCGCTGCTCCGCTAGTCGCATCGGTCGCCACCACCGAGGAGCCGTTCGGGTGCTCCTCGGTGGTGGCCTCCACCCCTGCGGACTGACCTCGGCCGGTCCGCCCACACTCCGAGCCGCCGACCACCGGGGAGCCAGCGATGTCCACCACGTCCGCGACGAGCACCTCGCTCGCGATCGACGGCCTGGTCTCCGGGCTCAAGACCACCGACCTCATCAACTCGCTGATGAGCATCGAGCAGGTCCCGCAGACCCTGCTCAAGTCCAAGGTCAGCACGACCAACTCGTTCATCTCGTCGCTGCAGACGATCAACGGACTCGTGCAGTCCCTGGCGACGAAGGCCTCGGCGGCCGCGAAGGCCGGTTCGCTCGACACCTTCACGGCCACGTCGAGCGCCACGAACGCCAGCGTGTCGACGAACGCGAGCGCGACCGCGGGCTCGGTGTCCTTCACGGTGGGTCAGACCGCCGCCGCGCAGGTCGGCGTCACCGCCGCGATGTCGTCCTGGGGGGACACCGCGTCGCCGTTGACCTTCACGAAGCCGGACGGCACCAGCACGACGGTCACCCCGGCGTCGGGCTCACTCGACGACACCGTGACCGCGATCAACGGCTCCGCCGCCGGGGTCACCGCGACGAAGGTCGCCGCGGGGACCGATGCCAGCGGCACCAAGCTCTACCGGCTGCAGTTGACGAGCACCGCGACGGGTGCAGCGAACGGGTTCACCCTGCACCGGGGGACCGCGGCGGACGTCACCGCGGGGACCGCGACCGACGTGCTGGCCGAGCCCGGCGCGGCCGTCGTCACCCGGGCCGCCGACGCGTCGGTGACCCTGTGGGCCGGGACCGCGGCCGCGCAGACCGTCACCAGTGCGACGAACGCGTTCAGCGACCTGCTGCCCGGCGTCAACGTCACCGTCTCGAAGGCGTCGACGGACCCCACGACGATCACGGTCGGCCGGGACAGCACGAAGGCGCAGGGCGTGGCCTCCGGGCTCGTCGACGCGATCAACGCCGTCACGTCGTACTACGCGTCGAACACCGGCGTCACGAGCACCACGAGTCCGACGAGTGGGACGACGAGCACCACGGCAGGTGTCCTGCTCGGCGACGCCACGACGCGCTCGGCCGTCCAGCGGCTGACCAGCGCCATGTCGACCCCGGTCAACGGGAAGTCCCCGTCGTCGATCGGCATCGTCATCTCGAAGGACGGCGACTTCGACTTCGACGCCGCCGCGTTCCAGAAGGCCCTCGCCGCCGACCCCGCCGGCACGCAGGCGATGCTGTCCGGTGTGGCCAAGGCCGTCTCGGACGCCGCCACGGCCGCCAGCGACAAGTACACCGGTTCCATCACGACCGCGATCACGGGGAACCAGTCCGTGGTCAAGGACCTCAACACGCAGATCGACTCCTGGACCGACCGACTGACCCTGCGCCGCGCGACCCTGCAGACGCAGTACGCCGCGCTCGAGACCAGCCTCAGCAAGCTGCAGTCGCAGTCGAGCTGGCTGGCCGGTCAGCTGTCGACGCTGTCCAGCTGAGCCGCAGGAGAACCGTCATGAACGCCTTCGACCTCAGCGGCGCCGCCGCCTTCCGGCAGGCCGCGCAGCCCCGGTCCGTCACCGACCAGCGCCGCGCCCAGTACACGAACGAGGCCGTGCTGTCGGCGACGCCCGCGCAGCTCGTCACGATGCTGTACGACCGCCTGCTGCTCGACCTGCACCGTGCCGAGACCGCCCAGGTCGCCGCGGACTGGGACGCCGCCCGCGAGCAGCTCCTGCACGCGCAGGCCATCGTCGGGGAGCTGTCCTCGACGCTGAAGATCGACGTGTGGGACGGCGGCGAGGGACTGCTCGCCGTGTACAACTACGCGTCGATGTCGCTCATCACCGCGAACGTCCACCGTGACGTCCAGGCCACCCGGGACTGCATCCGGATCCTCGACCCGCTCCGCCAGGCCTGGCACGACGCCGCTGCCTCGTTGCCGGCGGCCCCGGTCGCCCCGCAGCACACCGCCGGTGGGGCGCTCGGTGTCGCCTGACCAGGACACCCACGACCGCTGGGAAGCGGCCCTCGCCGACCTCGAGGCGACCCTCGAGCGCGACGCGGCCGACGTGACCGCCGCGGCCGGCGACGGCACCCCCTGGTCCGAGCCGACCGGGCTGGGACCGATCCCACGCGACCTGGTGGGTCGTGCCTCCCGGCTGCTCGCCGCGCAGCGGGACCGGATGACGGCGGTCGAGGACGCCCGCCGCGTGACGCTCGAGCACCTCGGCGCGCTCCGCGCGGTCGACGCCACGCGCACGCCGCAGGCCTCCGTCTACCTCGACGCGAGCGCCTGACGCCCCACCGGCCCCCGTTCGGGGCGACGGCTTACACGGCTCAGCGGAGCCGCCGATAGGCCTCTCTGAGCACGGATCGCTCGACCACCCGGCCACGGATCGGCCACCACCGCCACGGCGACGTCACCCCGACGACGCCCGACGAGGGGACCCATCCGTGTTCGACTCCGTGACGTCTGCCGCGCTGCAGAGCGCACTCGACGGCCTGTCGATGCGTCAGCGCGTGATCGCCGACAACATCGCGAACATCAACACCACGGACTTCCGGGCCGGCAAGGTCCAGTTCGAGGACGCGCTCGCGAAGTCGATCGTCGACGGGAACGGCCGCACCACGCCGACGGTCGCGCGGAGCCTGGAGCCGACGAACACGAACGGCAACAACGTCAACCTCGACGAGGAGACGCTGTCGAACGTCGACACGGTGCTGCGGTACCAGTTCGCGACGCAGGCGATGAACTCCGAGCTCACCAGCGTCCGTGCGGCGATGCGGACGAACTCGTGACGACCTTCGACGCGATCGGGATCGCGAGCACCGGCATGACCGTGCACCGCAAGTGGCTCGACGCGATCTCCGACAACATCGCCAACGTCAACACCGTCCGGTCCATGGACGACTCCGCGTTCCAGGCCCGCTACGTCGAGGTCCAGGAGGGCAACGGCGTCTCCGGCGCCTACGTCAAGGGCGCCGCGTTCGGCAGCGCCGCCGGCCGGGTCACCTACGACCCGGACAACCCGCTCGCGAACCCCGAGGGCTACGTCCGCATGCCGGACATCGACCTCGGCACGCAGATGGCGGACCTCATCATGGCCCAGCGCGGCTACCAGGCGAACGCCGCCGTGGTCGACCGTGCCAAGACCGCCTACGAGGCGGCACTGCAGATCGGGAAGAACTGATGCCCATCGACGCCGTGAACGGTGTGACCACCAACGCGATGACGAACGCCGTGACGAACGTCACCGGCACCAGCAGCGACCTCGGTTCGTCCGCGGTCACCGGGACCGGGGGCGACGGGTTCGCCGCCAGCCTCGGCAACGCCGTCGACGGGCTGCAGCAGCTGCAGAGCGACTCGAAGACGCTGGCCCTGAAGGCCGTCACGGGCAACCTCGACGACATCCACGACGCCACCATCGCGTCCACCCGTGCGCAGGTCACCCTCGAGCTCGTCGCCGCCGTCCGGAACAAGGGCGTCGACGCGTTCAACGAGATCATGCGGATGCAGGCCTGATGCCCGCCGGCATGCAGAACGTGCTCGGCCGACTCGGCGCGTACGTCAAGGGGTTCACCGCCGCACAGCGGACCATCGCGGTCATCGGCATCGCGGCACTCGTGCTCGGCGGCATCGCGCTCGCGTCCTGGCTCGGCAAGCCGTCGTACGCGCCGCTGTTCACCGGCCTGGCCGCCGCTGACGCGAGTTCGGTCACCGACCAGCTCACCACCGACGGCGTGCCCTTCCAGCTCACCGACGGCGGCGCGACGATCCTGGTCCCGCAGGCGAAGGTCTACACGGAGCGACTCAAGGCCGCCTCGAACGGGTTGCCGTCGTCGAACGAGGGCGGCTACTCGCTGCTCGACACCATGGGCGTGACGAGCTCCGAGTTCCAGCAGGACGTCACCTACAAGCGCGCGATCGAGGGCGAGCTCGCCAAGACGATCTCCGCGATGGACGGCGTGCAGACCGCGAGCGTGCAGCTGGCGATCCCGAAGAAGTCCGTGTTCGTGTCCGAGGAGAAGGACCCCACCGCGTCGGTCTTCATCGCCACGAAGAACGGCTCCCAGCTCGGCACCGACCAGGTCCAGGCCATCGTGCACCTGACCAGCGCCGCCGTCGAGGGCATGCAGCCGACCGACGTGTCCGTGGTCGACCAGAAGGGCCAGACCCTGTCGGCGGTCGGCACCGGCGCGACCGGCTCCGGCACCGACCAGGCCGCCGACTATGACGCCGCGACGAGCAAGAAGGTGCAGGACCTGCTCGACACCACGCTCGGTGCCGGCAACGCCAGCGTCGTCGTCGCCGCGACCATGAGCGACAACTCCGGCACCCGCACGACCGAGTCCTACACGACGCCGACGACCGGCCCGGTGGCGCTCAACGAGTCGTCCACGAAGGAGCAGTACGGCGCCGGGGCCACCGGTGCCGGTGCCGGCGCGACGGGCGTCCTCGGTCCGGACAACATCGCCGTCCCGAACGGCACCGCCAGCTCGGGCACCGGGAACGGCGACGGCGGGTACGAGAACCAGTCCGCGACGAAGAACAACGCCGTCGACAAGACCACCGAGACGACGCAGATCCCGGCCGGTGCGATGGACCGCCAGACGATCTCGGTCGCGCTCAACTCCAAGGCGAAGTCCGTGCAGGGCGTCAACCTGCAGAGCATCAACGACCTGGTGGCGAACGCCGCCGGCGTCGACACGACCCGCGGCGACCAGGTCAAGGTCGCGATGATGGACTTCGACACCAGTGCCGCCGACGACGCCGCGAAGGCGCTCGAAGCGCAGCAGCAGGCGGACCAGCAGGAGGCGCTCTGGTCGGCGATCCGCACCGCCGGGATCGTCGTCGGGATCGTCCTGGCCCTCGTCGCCCTGATGGTGGTCCTGGCACGTCGCAGCCGGCGCCAGCAGCGCGAACAGGTCGACATCGGTGAGCTCGACGCGTTCGGTGAGGCGTTCCCGCTGCCGCTCGCCGTCGAACCGGCCGACGTCCGCACCGGTCTCGAGGCCGGGGACGCCCCGACCGTGGCACTGCAGGCCCTGCCGCACGACGACGCCCCGACCGAGGTCCTCACCACGGACGAGATCACCGCGGAACGCCGCCGCCAGGACATCGCGGCCCTCGCCGAGCGCGACCCGAAACGCACCGCCGAGCTCCTCCGCGGCCTGCTCGACGACCGGGCGTCGGTGTGAGCGCCGTCGTCCCCGCACCCGGCACCGACCGACCGCTGACCGGGGCGCAGAAGGTCGCGCTCATCCTCATGCAGATGGACACCGAGCGGGCCGCCGAGGTCATGAAGCAGTTCACCGAGCTGGAGGCTGAGGAGATCTCGCAGGAGATCGTCCGGATGCGCCGTGTCGACGACGAGGTCGTCGACCGCACCCTCGGCGAGTTCCACCGCCTCACCCGCACCGGCCGCACGAACCGTCGCGGCGGCAAGGAGACCGCGCTGGGCCTGCTCGAGGCGTCCTTCGGCGCCGAGCGCGCCGCCGGTGTGATGGACCGGCTGGCGTCGAACCTGGCCGGTCAGTCGTTCGAGTTCCTCGACGACGCCGAGCCCGGCCAGGTCATCGCCCTGCTCGAGGGTGAGCTGCCCCAGACCATCGCCCTCGTGCTCGCGCACCTGAAGCCCGCCCAGGCGAGCGCCGTCCTCGCCGGGTTCGACGAGCGCGTCCGCACCGACATCGCGCAGGCGTTCGCCACGATGGGCACCGCCACGCCCGAGTCCGTCGGCATCGTCGCCGGGGTCCTGCGCTCGCGCGCCGGAGCCGTCGTCTCGCCGCGCGAGAGCGTCGAGGTCGTCGGCGGCATCGCGCCGCTGGTCGAGATCATCAACCGGTCGGACGTCGCCACCGAGAAGGCCGTGCTCGACGGTCTGGAGGCTCGTGACCCGGAACTCGCCGAGGACATCCGTTCGCGGATGCTCACCTTCGAGGACATCGTGAAGCTCGAGTCGCGCGACATCCAGCAGGTGCTCCGCGGCATCGACTCGAAGATCCTGGCCACCGCCATGAAGGGTGCGTCCACGCCGGTCGTCGAGACGATCCGCGCGAACGTCTCCGAGCGCAACCGCGAACTGCTCGACGACGAACTGCAGTCGATGGGCCCGGTCCGGGTGTCGCAGGTCGAGGAGGCCCGCGCCGAGGTCGTCCGCTCTGTCCGCGAGCTCGAGGCCCAGGGCGTCATCACGGTCCACCGCGCCGAGGAGGACGAGCTCGTTGACTGACGCCTTCGCCCCGGTCGCGTTCCCGGTGATCACCGACGCCGCCCTGGCCCGTCGTGCCGCGAGCGCGGACGTCCGCGGCCACGCTGCCGGGTACGCCGCCGGGCTCCGTGCCGCCCAGGTCGAGACCGACGCAGCCCGCGCCCGGATGGATGCCGAGCACGCCGCGCGACTGTCCGACCTCGAGGCGTTCGTCGTCGACCGGCTCGCGGTCCTCGACCGTGCCGCCGCGGCGCTCCAGGCCCGGGTCGCGCCGGTCCTCGCCGACGCCGAGCAGTCGGTCGCCAGCGCGGCCGTCGACCTGGCCGAGGCCGTCGTCGGGTACGCGGTGCGGGCCTCCCGGGCTGACGACGTGGACGGGGTGTCCGGACGTCCGGCCGCCGCCGAGGAGACGCTCCGACGCGCCCTGGCCGCTGCGAGCGCGCCCGTGGTGACGGCGGTCCGGCTCAGCCCGGCGGACGCGGCGGCCGTCGCGGACCTGACGATGCCGGTCCCCGTGGTGGCGGATGCGTCCCTCCGGGACGGCGACGCCGTGGTCGACCTGCCCGACGGACTGCTCGACGCACGCATCGACGCTGCCCTGGACCGTGCTCGCGCTGCCCTCGGGGGCGTCCGGTGAGCGCTTCCGGCGTCCTCGAGCACGGGCTGCTCCGCCCGCGGGGCCTCGACGACGCGATCCGTGCTGCGCAGCCGCAGCGGGTCGGCACCGTGACGAGCGCCGTCGGCCTCGGCCTGACGATCGCCGGGCTCGACGCCCACGTCGGCGAGGTCATCACGGTCGGCGGCGATGGCGCGGCCCAGACCGCGGTCGAGGTCGTCGCCACGGACTCATCCGGGGTGCGCTGCATGCCCCTCGGCCGCCTGAACGGGATCACCGCCGGCACCCCGGCACGCTCGACCGGCCGGCCCGTGCTCGTGCCGACCGGCCTCGGGCTGTTCGGCCGGGTCATCGACGGTCTCGGCCGTCCGATCGACGACCGCGGGCCGCTCGCGGCAGACGCCTGGGTCCCGCTGGACCACGACACCCCGAACGCCATGGCGCGCACCCGCATCGACACCCCGATGCAGCTCGGCGTCCGTGTGCTCGACACGCTGACCACCGTCGGCCGGGGCCAGCGCATGGGTCTCTTCGCCGGCTCCGGTGTCGGCAAGTCCTCGCTGCTGTCGATGATCGCCCGGGGGAGCGACGCTGCCGTCAACGTGATCGCCCTGGTCGGCGAACGCGGCCGCGAGGTCCGGGAGTTCCTGGAGGACGACCTGGGGCCTGCGGGGCTCGCCCGTTCGATCGTCGTCGTGTCGACGTCCGACGAACCCGCCCTGATGCGCCTGCGTGCCGCGTTCGTCGCGACCCGCATCGCGGAGTCCTTCCGCGACGCCGGCCAGGACGTCGTGCTGATGATGGACTCGCTGACCCGCGTCGCGATGGCGCAGCGGGAGATCGGCCTGTCCGTCGGCGAACCGCCGGCCACCCGGGGCTACCCGCCGTCGACGTTCTCGGTGCTCGCCCGCCTGCTCGAGCGCGCCGGCACCGACCGGGTCGGCAGCGTCACCGGGATCTACACCGTCCTGGTCGACGGGGACGACCACAACGAGCCGATCGCCGACGCCGCACGCAGCATCCTCGACGGCCACGTGGTCCTCGACCGGAAGCTCGCCGTCACCGGGCACTTCCCCTCCGTCGATGCACTCGGGTCGATCTCGCGCGTCGCCTCGAAGGTGACGACGCCCGAGCAGCGCGCCACCGCGACCGCGCTCCGGAAGGTCATGGCCGCACGGCGTTCCGCGCAGGACCTGCTCGACGTCGGTGCCTACCAGCGCGGCACGAACCCGCTGGTCGACGCCGCCGTGGACCACCAGGACGCCATCGACGCGTTCCTCCGCCAGGGCATGGCCGAGCAGGTCACCGCCGCCGGGTCGTGGGAGCGCCTCGCCGGTCTCGTCCGCACCCTCGGCAGCGGCGGGGGGCTCGTCTGATGGCCCGCCGCTTCCCGCTCGCCGGGCTCCTGCGTCTGCGGCACGCCGAACAGGACCGTGCCGCCGCGACCCTCGCGGACGCGAACGGCCGGGTCCGCGAGGCTGCCGACGCCCGGATGGCTGCCCGCCGCACCCTCGACGACGAACCGTCGACGGTCACCGACGCGGCGACGCTCAGCGCCGTCGCCTCGGCCCGTGCCGCGACCCGCGGGATGCTCGAGGAGCTCGACGCCGTCGTCCGGTCCCGCCGTGCCGACGTCGACCGTGCACAGCAGACCTACAACGCCGCACGCCGTTCGGCACTCGGGCTGGAGAAGCTCGAGGGCCAGCACACCACGCGGGTCGCCGCCGAGGACCTGCGCACCGAACAGAACGCACTCGACGAGATCGCGGCGCGTCGCCGCACCGAGGGGGGACACCGATGAGCATCGACGCCGTGCTCTCGCGGATCAGCGAGATCCGCAGCCAGATCGAGACGCTGCAGGGCGGCGCACCTGCGCCGTCCACCGCCGGGTCGGCCGCCGCTTCCTCCGCCGCTGCGTCCACCTTCGCCGACGCGCTGGCCACCGAGACCGGCGCCGGCGCGCGGTCCGGCACGACCACCGGTGCAGCCGCCACGACCGCGGCCGCCGCAGCCACCGCCGCACCCGCCACGTCCGTCGATGCCGGCCGCGGCACCCTGGCGACCGGCAGCGGTGCGACCGGCGGCGCCGTCGTCGCCGCGGCGGAGAAGTACCTCGGCGTCCCGTACGTGTTCGGCGGCGAGACGCGCGCCGGCATGGACTGCTCCGGTCTGGTGCAGACCGTCTTCAAGGACCTCGGCGTCACCATGCCGCGGGTCGTCCCGGACCAGGCGGACATGGGCGTCGCGGTGCCGTCCCTGGCGCAGGCGCAGCCCGGCGACCTCATCATCCCCAAGGGCGAGCAGCACATCGTCATCTACGTCGGCGACGGCAAGGTGCTGCACGCCCCGCGCCCGGGCAAGGACGTCCGGATCGTCGACAACTGGTACAAGGACTCCGACATCGCCACCATCCGCCGCATCGTGCCGTCCGGCCAGGAGGCTGCAGCCACCTCCGCCGCGCAGGTCGCCCGGACCGCCGGTGCGAGCAGCGCCACGAACGCCACCGACATGCAGATGGCCGCGCTGCAGTCGCTCTTCGCCGGGAGCGCCGCGTGAGCGCGCTCGTGACGGGTGCACCGCTGACGCCGGTGCCGGCCGTCGTCCGGCCGCGTGCGGCGGAGTCCCGTTCGGGCGCTGACTTCGGGGCCGCTCTGTCCGCCGTCTCCGGTGCGGGGGAGCGCGACCGCGGGCGGCAGGACCCGGCCGGGGAGCAGAGCGTGAACGCCCCGACGTCGTCGTCAACGACGTCGTCGGCCACGCCCGCGACCCTCACCACGCCGGTCACCGCGACGCCCGAGACCGGGCCCGTGACGCCGACGACCGGCACCGCTGCCCTGCCGATCGACGCCGCGCGGACCGGCTCCGACTCGACCGGGCAGCCCGCAGCGGGCACCCTCGCCACGGCCGTTCCGATCGTCGCCGCCGCCGTGCTCGTCCGCGCCAGTGCGGTCAGCACGGGTGTCGTCGGGACCGGCGTCGCCGGTGCCGTCGCCGACACCTCCGCGATGCCCGACACTCCCGGCGACGGCGGACCGGCGACGGCGGACTCCACCGATGCCACCGGCAACGCGCCGACCGTCGCGGTGCCTGTCCCCGGACCCGTCCTGCCGTCTGCGCCGCTGGTCGCCGCACCGGTGGGCACGGTTCCTCCGGGCCCGACAGCGGTGCCGTCGTCGTCCTCGTCGTCGTCCTCGTCCGCGTCCTCGTCGGTGAACGACACCTCGGCCACCGCCGCGGTCGGGGCGCCGGCAGTCGCAGTGCCGGCGGACACCGTCGCGAGCACCACCGCGGCGCCGCCCACCGCCGCCCTGTCCTCCGTCTCCGCCCCGGTGCCCGCCGCGATGGCTTCACCCACGGCCGCTCCGTACCCGGTCGCCCCGACCACGGGCGCGGCTGCTCCGACCGCGACCGTCACCGCGACCGCGACCGCCGCTGCTGCCGGCAATCCGGCCACCGCAGTTGGCCATCCGGCCACCGCGGCCGCCGCGGACCAGGGTGGGGCGAGCCTCCCGGCCGGCACCGGCACGGTCGACGTACCCGCCGTGCTGGCCGTCCCCTCGACCGCGGCTCCCGCAACCGTCGGGACCACCGCAGCGTCGGTCGCCCCGACCACCGCCGCTGCCGCGCCGCAACCGCTGGCGCAGCAGCTGGCGCGTCCGCTGTTCACGCTCGCGCAGGCCGGACCCGGAGAGCACGTCCTGACCGTGCAGCTCACGCCGGAGGCCCTCGGCCCCGTCACCGTCCGAGCCCACGTCACCGGACACGGCATGCACGTCGAGTTGTTCGCGGCCTCGGACGCGGGGCGCGACGCGGTGCGGCAGATCCTGCCGGACCTCCGTCGTGACTCCGGTGGTGGCACCACGCTCGACCTGTCGGCGCAGAACCACCCGGCGGACGCGGGTGCCGACGGTCGCGACCGCTCGGCCGCCGACACCGCCGGCCGCGACGGCGCCGGCCATGACACCGCTCGTCCCACCGGGCGGGAGGCCCGCACCGGCCCCGCCACGGCCCTCCCGTCCGCCCCGACCACCGTCCGCACCGCGGGACTCGACGTCCTCGCCTGACCGGCCACCACGACAAGGAACGAGAACCATGCCACTCGACGGGATCACCGGCTCCGTGGACACCGCCACGGCCGCCGCAGCAGTCGCCGCCAACCCCACCTCGTCGCGGTCGCAGACGATGGACTCCGAGGTCTTCATGAAGCTCCTCGTGACGCAGCTCCGCAACCAGGACCCGTCGTCGCCGATGGACACGAACCAGATGATCAGCCAGCAGACGCAGCTCGCGATGATGGAGCAGGTCACCAACCAGACCACGACGGCCAACGAGGACTTCTCGCTGCAGATGCGCATGGCCGCCGCGAACCTCGTCGGGAAGCAGGTCAGCTACACCGACGCCGCCTCCGGCGCGGCCGTCACCGGGACCGCCACCGCGGTCTCCTACGCGAAGAGCGTGCCGACCGTGACCGTGAACGGGAAGGAAGTCGATCTCGACGTGATCTCCGGTATCACCACCGCCTCCGGTTCCTGACCCCACCCACTTCCCACACTCCTCGTCCACGAAGGGACGCACCATGCTCCGCTCGCTCTACTCCGGGATCTCCGGCCTCCGCTCGCACCAGGAAATGCTGGACGTCACGGGCAACAACATCGCGAACGTGAACACCGTCGGCTTCAAATCGTCGACCACCGTGTTCCAGGACACCCTGTCGCAGATGACCCAGGGTGCCGGCGGCCCCCAGACCGGCATCGGCGGCACGAACCCCGCACAGATCGGCCTCGGCGTGCAGGTCGCCGGCGTCTCCACCAACTTCGCCCAGGGCTCCGCACAGGCGACCGGCAAGGCCACCGACCTGATGATCTCCGGCGACGGCTTCTTCGTCACCCGCCTGGGCAACGACACCGTGTACAGCCGCGCCGGCGCGTTCGACTTCGACGCTGACGGCCGCCTGATCAGCGCGGACGGCAAGATCGTCCAGGGCTACTCGGCCACCAACGGCGTCGTCAACGACGGCGGCCAGATGAGCGACATCACGCTGCCGCTGCAGGCCGCCGCCCCCGCCACCGCGACCAGCACTGCTGGCGTCACCGGCAACCTGCCGTCCGACACCAAGACCGGCGATGTCCTCAACCGCGACGCCACCGTCTACGACCAGTACGGCACGAAGCACACCCTGTCGCTCGCGTACACGAAGACCGACACCGGGTGGACCGTCGCCGCCTCGAACGGGCAGGGCGCCTCGGCCACCGGCACCGTCACGTTCGGCGCCGACGGCAAGATCACACGCGGTGCGACCCTGCAGGTCGGCGGCGTTTCGGTCGACATGACGCAGCTGACGGGCTTCGCCGCGCTCAACACGGCGTCGATCTCGTCGCAGAACGGGCACGAGGCCGGGTCGCTGAAGAGCTACTCGATCTCGAAGGACGGCACCGTGATGGGCACGTTCTCGAACGGTGCCTCGCTCGCCGTCGGCCGCATCGCCCTCGCGACCTTCGCCAACCCGGCCGGCCTCGAGAAGACCGGGGCGTCGGGCTACCGCGCGACCGCGAACTCCGGGGCCGCCACCGTCGGCGTCCCGGGATCCGCGGGCGTCGGCTCACTGGCTGCCGGCACGCTCGAGATGTCGAACGTGGACCTGTCGCAGGAGTTCACCAACCTGATCGTCGCGCAGCGCGGCTTCCAGGCGAACGCCCGCATCATCACCACCTCGGACGAGGTGCTGCAGGAGCTGACGAACCTGAAGCGCTGAAAACCCGGAAAACCCCCCTGTCTCCTGCTTGAGGGCTGGCAGGGGGGTTTCTGCGTGCTCATCCGGAATACTCCTGTCTCCAGCACGCTCGGCAGGCCATACTGGCCTCACCGAGCGGGAGGTCACCCAGTGGCGAGAGTTGGCGTGCACAAGGGGGGTGCGTGGGATCCGAGCATCGTTCGACGTGTGCTCGGCGTCGTTCCGCATGACCTGCCACCGGTCTCCGCGCCCGTCATCACGATCGACGGGATCATAGAAAACGACGCAACAGCGTGGCTCCGCGAGGTCGACGCACGCTCCGGCCTCCGCAGGACTAAAACGGCACTTACCCGCGCCGACAGCCTCCGCGCATTCTTAAACTACGTCCTTGCGCAAAACACGTCGATCCGCGGCGCAACAAACGCGCACATCATCGGCTACATCCGCACCCGCACAACCGGACCGAGGCGAGTGTCCGGGAACACGATCGCTTCCGACCGCTCGACGATCCGCGGCTTCTACGAATGGCTGCGCGACGAGCGCGGCATACCCCTCCCGATCACACTCGACGAATTGCGGACTCCCAATGGTCCAGTCCTCTCAATGCGTGAAGGACGAGGTATTCCGAAGGCCAGTGCCGCCCAAACACCCCTCGAACCGCCGCAAATCGCCGAACTCCTCGCAGCCGCGACCACACGCAACAACGGCCAGAACTACACAGCAGCCCGCGACGCAGCCTTCATCTCACTCGGACTCGCTTGCGGCGCTCGAGCCGACACCCTCGCTCACCTTCTCACCTATGAGATTCCGGCGTCCCCTCGACCCACCCCACGCAATCGCAAGCCAACTGAAGGCGACCTCATCGAGATCCGCCTTCCTGCCGCAGAAGTAGTCCTGCCCGCCATACGACGACACCTCGACCGTGTCCGCAGATTCATCAATCCGGAAACGGGGGCACGACGACACCAACTCGACCGGTGGACGCCTCCAAAGAACCCGATCCGGGTGGCAACCGGGCCGACCGCAACGTTCCGCGGCATCGTTGACACGGACGGCAATCGGAGAAGCTTCAACACGATGACAGCAGAGGACCGACGGCGACTCGTCACAGAAACCAACGAACCAGCGATGATCTTCCTGACAGTGCATCGAGGGCGCCCGCTGAGCGAACGCTCGGCCGAGGAGATCGTCAGCACCGTATCCGCTGAAGCCGAGGACCGCGCTGAACAAGCCGGGACCGTCTTCCCCCACGTCACCACCCACGACCTCCGGGGAACCTACGCAACGCACCTCGCAGCGCTCTTCTACTTTGGAGTCCCGACCAGCGCTGGTCGAGACCTCGACGGCAAACCGCATCGCGTCAACATCCAAAGCGCTGTGAAGATGGCA
Source organism: Curtobacterium sp. MCPF17_001 (assembly GCF_003234615.1). Classification (NCBI taxonomy): domain Bacteria; kingdom Bacillati; phylum Actinomycetota; class Actinomycetes; order Micrococcales; family Microbacteriaceae; genus Curtobacterium; species Curtobacterium sp. MCPF17_001. The sequence continues at coordinate 87,606 of NZ_QKSL01000005.1, read as the reverse complement.
GCAACCGGCCTCGGCCACATCAACGCGAGAACGACACAGCTCTACATCCAACAAGTCGGACTGATGGCCAGCCAATACTCGATCAATGCGTTCCTCGGGCGGGAACAGCAATGAGGATGGACAACGACCGCGCCTACCTCAGAGCGCGAAACACCGACCAACGCGGAGTCAACCCCAACTTCATCACAGAAGCCACGAGGACCTCGAGCGGGGATGTTCGCCTCATCGTCAGCGGGTCACGGGATCCGATCCTGATCAAGCAACTTCGCCTGAACGATGCGGGGGATCAGCTCACTGAGCATCTGCTGATGTCAATTCACTTGCATGGCGGCACGTGGACATCCTCACAGACGGTGCTAACCCTGGCAAACCGGGCCGGGAGGTTTCTGTCGATACTTTCGCGAGAGACAGGATCCATAAGTCTAAGTGATGCGACACTGGATGTATCCGTCCTCTGGAGCGCAATCAACGGCGCCGCTAAGAATCATGGCGACCGCCGGAACTTGCGCCGATGTGTGTGTGGCGCATTGGAACGGTGGCATCCGAACGGAGCAGCGCTTTCGGAAGCCCTGTTCAGCTACACGATTCCCGTCACAAAGCCAGCGGTAACCGGCTACTCGCCGGACGTCGTGGACGCCATCGAAGCCATGATGAAGGACCAGGTGGCCGCCTGGTTCCAGCGCTACCGAAGAGCAGTCCAGGACGCATACGGAAGCCTGCCACAAGACTGGCTACAACTCGACGCGTCTGACCTCGCCCCGCAAGAAACGGCGCTCCCGAAGAGATTTGCGACCACCGAGGACGAACTCGTCCCAGCGATGATCCTGCTCGCCACCCTCGACAATCTCGGACCCAACCTGGGGATCATCCGATCATTCACCTCCGATTCCGTCGAGCGATCGAGCGAGATAGCTGGATTCGCGACCGGCGTCAAGGCACGCAACAATCAAGTTATTCGAACACCAGCGCCGGCGGGTGGACTCTTCAGTTTCGTCGGACTCCTTGACTTCGTCACTGCAGCCACGAGCGTCGACCGTGCGTTCCGCCAACACTCTTTCGACTTCGACCGTCTGCTTTTCATCCCGACCGGAGCTGACGGAGTGCTTGACCATGCACCTATCGGCAAGTGGTGGTCGTCGCAAGTCGCAGCTGCGGCTGATCGGCGCGATCTCCCGGATTCCATCAGTTTTCGCAAGCTGAGGAAGGGTGCCGCAAACCGCGGAAGAAGCTCCGGGCAGCGGATCATTGGCCAGCCGTCGCTATGCGAACACTCCAGACTGGACGGGGCTCCTCCGTGATTTTGCTGACACGATCGGCCGCCCGTACGAGCGTTATGCCTCGGATGCGAACGGACACCTTCCCACCGTCGCCAGTCTTATCGGGGAAGACTTCCGCGACATCTGGTGGGAATCAGACGCGTTCGCGAGCAGTCGCTCGAAGTACCCATCTCCGGCCACCCGCCTGTCGCCGCTCAAGATCGAGGTGGCTCAGAAGTTTGATGATATAACGCCAGACCTGCCGAAAGACGGCCCCCTCAACGATGAACTTGAGGCCCTGCGCGTGGCGGTCGTCGAGGGCATCATAACCACAAACTATGACACCGCCCTCGAGTATGTCTTCCCGGACTTCACTACCTATGTCGGTCAGGATCAACTCCTCTTCAAAGATCCGTTTGGCGTTGCAGAGATCTATAAGATCCACGGCAGCGCGATTGACCCAGAGAGCTTGGTTCTAACGGCCGCTGACTACGACAAGTTCGATGAGCGAAACCCATACCTTGCGGCGAAGTTGCTCTCGATATTCGTGGAACACCCCATCATCTTTTTGGGCTATTCGATGTCCGATGACAACGTTCGCCAGATTGTGACCAGCATTGCATCGGTTCTCACCGCCGATAACCTAGACCGCCTTGCCGACCGCTTGATCTTTGTGAACTGGCGACCGGGCGCTGAAGCTACGCTCGCCTTCGGAAACTTTGATGTTGGGTCCACTGTGGTGCCTGTTCGATACGCCACGGTTCCGGACTATCTCACGGTATTCCGCGTCCTTAGCCAGCTAAAGCGGCGTTTCCCGGCGCGAGTCCTGCGCCACTTGAGGGAAGAAGTATACGAACTGGTGCGCACGAGCGAGCCCTCCGCGACGGTGATGGTTGCTGACCTCGAGTCGGACACCGACATCAGCGAAATCGACGTCGTCATTGGTGTCGGAGTGCAAAAGAGACTTGGGGAATCGGATCGCATCAGTGGTAAGGGGCTTATCGGACTAAAGCGCCGAGATCTGCTCGACGACGTCCTGCATTCCACGCTCGACCCGGCTGACTACCTGGAGATTGTTCGCGAGGTGCTGCCGATAGTTGGCCCACCACGAACGCATGCCCCAGTGTTCAAGTACCTACGCGGTGCAGGCTTTCTCACTGCCGAGGGAAACCTCCACGACGATGCAGACGTGCCGAAATCGGTGCGTGCAAAGGCCAGGCTTGGCATTGGACCGCCGCGCAATAAGGGGTACTTCGCCGAACGTGCAGCCCGGATTCGGGCGAAGCACAGCGACCTCGCCGCACTGATAACAGACGCTCGCCTCACGGACACACTTCTCGTCATCCCGAACCTTGAACCGGATGACGTCGATATTGACGTTCTCAGAAACTTCCTCGTGGAACACTGGGACCTGCTGGACGAGGGCAAGGTCACGGATGCGACTCAATGGGTGAAATGCGTGTGCTTCTATGATTTTCTTGCAAACCGCACGGCTCCAACTGCATAGTCGGGTGCATATCGTTCACGGTCTTTGCGACTGTCGAGCTCCTGTTGCGCGAGACCCTCGGCCGGCACGCCCGTCGACGCTGTGCGAAGCTAATCGCACGGAGACTGATCAAGACTGAGCAGTCGTGGACTCGGTTCACAATCGGCCATCGGACGACGGCCAGGTCGTGAGCTACGGGGACCACGCGCACGAGCCGGTCGTTTTAGTGCGAGCCTCGGGGACGGCACAGGCCGCCCACGACTGCGACCATCACGCGGACCATCGATACTGCGAGGCCGATGTGCGGAGTGCCGGTGAGCTGCAGGACAACACCGATCACGAAAGCGATCGGACCCAGGAGGAGTGCCGCGAGCCAGCCCGGAACTTTCATGAGCCGAGCCTGCCACTGGCGTTCCCGCGCGTCCGTTAGCCAACCGGCTTACGGACAGCCTTCAGTAGCTTTGCGGACCGCTACCGACGTCACAACATGACCGACTCTGATAGGCCTCGCGAGAGCTGGGAGCAGCGGGTGATGCGTATCGCCGACACGACGGACGTCGAGGAGCGCCGAATTGCAGGTGGTGCACCCGGCTAGGTAACCCCGTGCCTCCCTGAGCTTCCACGTCGCAGCGCCCGGGGACCCTCACGCTGCCCATTGCCTAGGAGCTAAAAGAACCTGGCCGCAACCTTGCCCGTGGACGGAACGGATAGGCGAAGATGAACTCATGCTCATCGTCGTCCTCGACACCAACGCCGTGCACCGGGATCCTTGGTTGACTCGAGACGTTGCACCGAAGCTCATCCAGCTGGCTGCTTCAGAAGTATGTGAGATCGTGTATCCGCAGGTAGTGATCAAGGAGCTGACGCGTCAGCGGATTGAGAGCGCACGAGAGGCCCTTGACTCTGCAGCAGCCGGCGTGGAGCAGATGGGGGCTGCCGGCATCAACGTCGCCGAGACAGTAACTCTCCTGCAGAATGCTCACGATCGGATCGAGTCTGATATCGACAACGCCTTCGTCGAGGTGCTGGCGAAGCCTGGCGTCCGCGACGTTCCTGTGCCGGAAGTGAAGACCACGGACCTGCTCGGCCGCGACCTGGGACGCCGGCGACCGTTCCTCGAGATCGAGCAAGGCAAGACGAGAAAATCCCTCGGCTTCCGCGACGTGCTGATCTGGGAGAGCGTGCTGGAGGTTCTTCAGACGTCTAACTCAGGAGACACGGTGTTGTTCGTGACTTTCGACGGGGGCTTCATCGCCGATGACAAGAAGTCCCTGCATGCCGACCTGCTAGAGGACCTCGACGGATTCGGTATCCCGAGGGAAAGAATCCGACTGGCGCGGGGGGTTCCGGAAGCCATCTCCCTCATCGAGGACCTCGTGGCCGATACGGTTTCTCAGCCTTCGGATCACGCGCCAGAAACAATGTCCCCCTCACGGACGCCCGACGACGCGCAGGGCGAAAGATCCGCGGTCTCAGAGGGCGCCCCTGCGCCCGACGAGCCGGAGCTTCCCGCAGTAGAAGACCTCGACGACACAGCGCCCGGGGGGAACCCGGTCGAGATTGCGGTTGACGAGCTGAAGCAGGACCGCCCCGGCGTATCCCGCGCAGCCCTTGTCGAAGCAGCCACCGATGCGCTTTACGGCCTCGTCAACGAAGACGTCTCCGAGCAGCTCGCCTACGGCGGAGACTACGAGTACCCGTCGTTTGTGAAGTTCACGGTCCCCCTCCCCGAAGGTGGCACCATCGCGGCCATCGATCAGACCACAGAGTTCTCTTTCAAAGAGAGCGAGCAGTCGGCTGACGTGCTTGTGGGAACTGCTGAAGCGGTAATCACGATCGAGGGCGGTCTCTACCGGGGGGACTGGTTCGAGGTCGAGGGAGCCGTCAGCATTTCGGGACAGCTCAGCGATCACTACCTGGACGCCAGTGCCGAGGTGGAGGTCGAAGTCAGGGTCGAGATTGACATTGAAGGCGGCGAGACCAACGTCCTGGACATCGTCCTGGAGGATCTGCCGACCCCGCCAGTGAATGGTGCCGATCAACTAGAGTTCGACTTCTTCGATGTCGACCAACCCGACGCGGGGGACGAGCGGCCCTCCGACGAGAGCGAAGCGGTCGCGGACCGCCGAGGCGAGACGTCCGGATGACAATCGGCGGTTTCAAGGGGTCGTTGCAACGGGTGGTTGTTTCGTGTCCGAGAGTTGTTCCGCCCCGGGTCTGATGGAGGCTCTCAATCCACGGGAGGATGGGAGTCATGGGAGCACCGAGGAAGTACCCGGAGGAGCTTCGGGAGCGAGCGGTCCGACTCGCGGTGGAAGCGCGCCGCGACCCGAACACCAGAGGCGGTGCGCTACGTCGGATCGGTGAACAGCTCGGGATCAATCCGCAAGACACTGCGGAACTGGGTGCAGCAGGCCGAGATCGACGCGGGTGACCGGCCCGGCGTCACGACCGACGACGCGCAGCGGATTGCGGAACTCGAACGCGAGGTTCGGGAGTTGCGGCGGGCGAATCAGATTCTGAAGTCGGGGTCGGCTTTCTTCGCGGCGGAGCTCGACCGCCCCTCCAGCAGATGACGCAGTTCATCGACGCGCATAAGCACGAGTTTGGGGTCGAGCCGATCTGTCGCACGTTGCAGATCGCCCCGTCGAGCTACTACGCGGTGAAGGTCAGACCACCGTCGGCGCGGTCGATCAGTGACGCTGCCCGCACGGTCGAGGTCGAGCGGGTGCACCGGACCAACTACGGCGTTTACGGCGCCCGGAAGGTACACGCACAGCTACGGCGGGAGGGGCACGTGATTGCCCGCTGCACCGTTGAGCGACTCATGCGGTCCACCGGACTGCACGGCGTGTCCAAGCGGAAGGGGCCGAAGACGACGATTCCGGGCCCGGTCGGGGACCGGCCGGCGGATCTGGTGCAGCGGGCGTTTACCGCGACCGGCCCGGACCAGCTCTGGGTCGCCGACATCACCTACATCCGCACCTTCTCCGGGTGGGTCTACGCCGCGTTCGTCACGGACGTGTTCTCCCGCCGCATCGTCGGCTGGCAGCTATCGAAGAACATGCGCACCGACCTCGTCCTCGACGCCCTCGAGATGGGCATCTGGACCCGGCAACGCGAGAACCGAGATCTGTCACAGCTGATCCATCACAGCGATCGAGGAGTCCAATACCGAGCTATTCGCTACACGGACCGGCTCGCTGAGGCCGGTGCGGTCGCGTCCGTTGGGTCCAAGGGCGACAGCTATGACAATGCCCTCGCGGAGGCGGTGAACTCGATCTTCAAGGCCGGATCACCCGCCGCGACCGCATCACGAGCGAGCACGGACACGCACACCAACCGGTAGAGGCGACGAGAAGTACACCTCGATCGTCGAACCCCTGCCGGCGGAGGCGATTAGGGCGAAATGAGCTGCTGAAGATGCAACTGCGCGCCAAGATAGTCCGACGCGAGGTACGCACTTCGGGCTTGATCAGCTCGCGAGGCAGCCCTCTCTGCATACAGCCGCGCGAGCGGGAGAAGCGAGTCGCCTGCCGCGGTGATCCGGCGGCCATCAAATCGGCTCGGGTCGTTCAACCCGGCGAGCTCGATCGCGTTGAGCCAGGAGAAGAAGCCCGTCAGGTCCAGCATCATCGCGAACGGTTGGTGCTCACGCAGGTACTTCGCCGCACGCAACTCCAGGTACAGCGACGTGATCGGCGCCCCCGACCGGTACTTCCACAACTTCACAAGTCGCACGAAATCCTTGGTCCGCGGGATCAGATCACGGGTGCCGTTGACGTACTCGTTGTGCTTCAACGGACTCGACTTCACCCACCCGGTGCCCTTCGGATCAGGGATCCAATAGTCATCATCGCTAGTGACGTGCGCCGGCATGACCTCCGTTGACGGTCCACTGGGCCATTCGATGCGCACCCCGGGACGGTCGATCGTGACCGACCGTGCGGACCACCGAAGCTTGTCCGCCAGGACGTTCTTGAGCTCCAGGATGTCCTCGTAGCTCTGGCTCGGACGGACATGCCGCATCGATGCGAAGTAGTCGACGTCGCTCCACACACGGAGGGCGGTCCCATGGGACCAGGACCCAGTCTCAAAGATCCGAAACGCGTCCATTCCGGACACGACGGCATCCTGAATGGCGGTTCGATGGGCACTCGCGACCGTGCGGTCCTCCGCTGAGGGCGTCATTGCAGCGACAGCATCATCCAAGTAGCTCTGAACGGTCATCAGGCGTCCACCCGATGAGTCTGACCGCCGTCGCGCTCGATGTTCCGTTTCGCCCGGCGATAGGCCCACCGCGGCGTCGGGTCGGCCCGTTCACGCGCAGCGTCGAGCTGTGACGCAATCACATCAAGACGATCCCGGAGAACCGAGTCGTCAGTCGACGTCAGCGCGTCGACGCGTCGTAACCGCCGTGCTCGGTCCTGGACCGAAAGGAACTGCACCGCAACTGATTGCGCACGTTCCGCCCGCTTCGCAGGACGCAGCGTTCCGTGAACGCCCGTTGCTGCTGCTGCCAGTAACGCCAGCCCACCGGCGAGGTACTGCAACGCGTCCGTTGCGAACGTCAGCACACCGCCGACAGCACTTCCCACAGCGATGACGCTTCCCAAACCCCAGCTCCATCCGGTCCACAGCTTCGCCGCTTCAAGGTTCCCCTGTTGCCCGAATGTCGCGTTCTCCTCGAGGCGATCAGCCTCAGCGCGGATCTCGTCGCGCACACCCCGATCAGCCATGCGCAAGAATCTATGCGTCCTACGCACGTCCGTTCAACCAGTCTCGATAGTCGATCCGCTACCGGGCGCCCGAATGGTCCCCTGATCGGTGTCCGTCCCCGGGAGAACGGACTCCGATCGTCCCCTTGAAGCAGGCACTCGCGGCGGCGCCAGGAGGAAACCTCGTCCTGACGGAGGACAGCGCTGTCGACAGAGGGAGACCAGGACTCATCGAAGCCCTCGGCAGCTGACTCCTAACCCACTCGAATAGAGCTTCGACTCACGCTATCGCACCTGGGCGGCACCTGCGCACATGCAGCGGGACTGATCCTCCGAACCCTCAGCGGTGCTGACAACGCAGCACTACTTGTCAAAAGCGCGGTCTCGGACAATTTAGGTTGCGTGTTTGACACGTTGTTCCCGCAGCCACACGACACACGACTGTCGGCGGAGTCACTACTTGTCGCCGACTCCGCTCACGAGTCTCGGCGACGGCGCGCGTGTCACTCAATTCGACCAAACATCGTGTCGCCGCTTCGACGGCGCTAGGGCCGTCTCGATAGCCAATCCAGTACCGAACGAGACGACCCAGCTCTCCGAGGGGCAGTCAGCGCTTGCGGCGAAGAAACATCGTGACTCCGACAGCGACGATCGCCACGATCACGAGGACGAACGCCCACAGAGGAATCGTGGCGCCCGACTTCGGACTGACAGCAGCGGGCATGACGACCGCGGTTGCGACGAGTGCGTTCATGTGCCTGAGACTAGAGGGCGACCGCTGTCTCATAAGCCGATCGGCTACCGAGACGGATTTTGCGGCTCGCGTCGTGCTGCTCGTACGGATAGGAAGATGCTGGCACCCCAGCAGACAACCCCGAGCAGGATCACCCCGCTACCGATCCAAATCGCAGTCGAGTGACCGAGCGCTGCATTGCTAGCGACGAGAGCGATGCCGGACAGTACGAGCGTGCCACTCACCACGTCGAGCAGGACGCGAGCCCATGATCGTCCTGTTCCTTCGAGGCCGAAGGTCTCTCTCAGGGTGCGCATGATTGGAGGGTACGCAGTCGTCTTGCTCCTGGCGCACCGGCGCCGTAGTGACCTGTTTAGAGGAATGGGAGCACGACAAGCATTCCGCCGATGAGGAGTACGAAGCCACCAGCCAGGATCCCGCCCGCTGCGAGGACCGAGACCGTGCCGGTCAGGAGTGCCAGCAGGCCGCCCAAGCCCACAACTTGCCCGACCGCGGTGCTGTTCCGGACGCTCTGAGTTCCACGGACGAAGAGTTCATCCATGTCGCTCGGGCCGTCGTCGGTGTGCACACGCCGAGCATCGCACGCTTGAGCCTCGTTGAAGGATCCCCTACCGGAACGTCCACGAGCGACCGAGACAGCGTTCGGTAGCCCACCGGCTATCGGACGCTGCTTCCGCGTCAGCTTCCTACGACCACTGCCGGCGATCCCCGCGCGGCGTCGGTCAGCGTCAGACCGGCCCCTAGCTGCCGGCCGGCAGTGTCCGGTTCGTCCGTCGGGCTCGCGGAAGGGGCTGACCGCCGCCGCGTGATTCGCTAGTTTCAACCGAGGGAGGCGGAGATGACGAGTCCGGGGTGGTTGGGAACGGTCGGCTGCGCTCTGCTCGTGCTCCTCGTTGACGCGGCGATCTGGGGTGTTGTGTCGATCGCGACGAATGGAATGGGTCGGAATCACGCGGCTGGCATTCGATTGCCGTCGCTGATGCGCAGCGACGAGGCCTGGCGAGCCGGCCATCTTGCCGCGCGGAGAGTCATGCGGCCGTTCTTGATCGCGGCGGCGATCGTCGTGGTCGTGTCGATCCCAGCGCAACTGGCGCCAGCGCTCTACGTCGTGCTGCTCGGGCTTTCCCTCGCCTGCACGCTGGCCGCTCTCGGGGCAGGTGCGCTGTCCGCGTCCCGGGCTGCTCGCCAAATCACTCGGGACGGCTGATGACCTGAGCCTCCTCGACACCCGTTGCGCGCGCTCAGCGACCTCGTTGCGTGACGCGGGGCATCTCCTAGAACTATCGGCACGCGAGACCGCGGTCGCGCCGGACTCGGCCTGATCCATCAGGCCGGCGATGGTCGATCACTTCCCGGGCGGCCGAGTCCGCATATGGATCGGCGGTTTCAAGGGGTCGTTGCAACGACCAGCTGAACCCAAGATCGGCTACCGGGCGACCCGAGGTGGCTTGTCAAGGCGGGACCACCGCTGGAGGTCTCTACGGCCAATCACTTCACCGACGTGACCTCTCTGGTGCGGCAAGAGAGACCGCAGCGCTGACGACGAACAGTGCGCCGCCGAGTCCGATACCAGTGGCACGCCAGTCAGTCTCTGGTGAGAACACCGGCGGACCCGACCCGTCGTCGAACTCGCACGAAACGCCGAGAGGGATGACCGTGCGGTGAGCGATCCGCGGCCCCTCAGGCGGGTACCCGTCCGGAGCTCGCCGCTCTTGGCAGGTTGCCACACCGACACCATGATGAATGTCACTTCCGTAAGCGCAGAGCAGCGCAACGACGATCAACGCGCACCCGACCACGCCGAGCAGAAGCACTCGTCCCCATCGAACCCGGCGACGAAACGGATACCCTGTCCCCGATCGCGTCGCCATAACCGAACCCTAGGTGGAAAGCCGCAGCCCTTGTCCCAGGAGACCATCCGGTACCGGACTCCATCTGGTCGCGCTTTCGACTTTCCGGTCACTCAGGGTGACCGAAGATGGACAGGAGTGTCCAGACGATGCCGATCATCGCCAGCCCTGCAGCGAGCACACGGACGAGTCCCGGGGTCATCGCACCTTGCGGACCCCGGCTTCCCAGCTGGGCGTCGAGGAAGAACTGGGAGATCGGCGCCGGACGTACGAACGCGGTGACCGCTACTGCAACGATTGCCGGCCCAGCGATCAGTCCGGGGATCCACATGAACTCCACACAACCAGGTCGACCTGATGGCGGTGGGGTGTAGCTGCCCGCTAGCGGATCGGCAACCGGACGGGGCTGACGGCCCTGACCGTGTCCTGGATGACGATCGTCTACCGGGCGGCTAATGCTCGTTGGTAGAAGATGAGCGAGTCACGGCGCCCCGTCTCCGTGAAGCCGTTCCGCACGAGAACACGCTGTGATGCATCGTTGTCTTGGGCCGTGTCTGCGGTCGCGACGGTGGCGCCGCAGTCGCGGGCGCGTTCGAGGGCCAGCTTCACCGCCTCGGTCGCTAGCCCCTTGCCGCGGGCCGCCGGCACCAGGCCGTAGCCGAATTCGACCACCCCCTGCTCGTCGGGCGGGCCGAAAAAGCCAAAGCCGCCTACTGCCAGACCATCCGAGGTACGGCGAATCATGTACATCGTGAAGTCCGGGTCAGGCTTTGGCGCGTCAGCGAGTGATCGGAGTGGGTCGAGCTCGTCGGGGTAGGGGTACTCCGGATGCCAATCGTCTCCGGGACGCTCGTCCCGAGCGACGATGCGCCGTGCAAGCTCTGGCGAGATCGGCTCGAGGACCACATGAACGTTCCGAAGGATCATGAACCGATCCTCGCAGGGCAACGCCAGAGGATGCAGCGCTTGTGCCCGGTAGCCGATCGTTCACCGGGACCGCTCCGACCGCCTCGCTTCCACTCTGCGTGCGGTGCCTACCTTTGCAGTTGCCCGGTGAACCCCTACAAGGCGTCAGCGGCGCCCGGATGATCCTGTGGCCGATGTCCGTAGCCGGTGAGAGTCATCCGTCGGGCACGGTGCAGCTGCGAAGCAATTGCTTCGTACTCCTCGTTCCAGCCTCCGGTGATCACGAGCATCGGCACGTCGACGTCCGACGGCGTATCCAGGGTCCACGGCCCAGGGAGCCTGCGCTGCCGATCGGCAGCCAGGAGTTCGTCCGGGCTCACCGGCGATGTCCCGGCAATGCCAGTGAGGGCTGTTGCGAACGCGACGGCGAACTGCGCGGTGTCGATTTCGGCCGCGGTATCGAGCACTGGTTGTACGCGGTCGATGTGCGCCTCGACTGCCGCGTTGCCTCGAGCCAGCGCGTACGCAGCAGGCTCAAAGAGCACCAGCCCTGCGATCAGGTCGGGCCGGTGAGCTGCGGCGCGCATTGCGATCGGCCCACCGTACGAGTGTGCGACGACGGCAGCGCCTGGTGAGCAAGTGCCGATGAGCGTCGACTCCCAGGCATCTTGCTCGAAGGCGACAGCTGCGCCGTCCCCGTAACCAGGCATCACCGCAAACCGAGCGTGCTCGATGTGAGCCGCGATGGGCCAGGCGCGGTCGAAGGTCCGGTTCGATCCGTGCAGGAAGACGACCGCTCTCTCGCGGTTCCCGGGAAGGGCGTCTGCCATGACTGAAACGCTAGCAACCGTGGCTCCGCTCGTTGCAGCGGAGCACGCCCGATCAAGGATCGGCTACCGGGCGGGCTCGGCCGCAACAGCTACCCCGCTGCGTGCTCGAGCTGTTCGGTTGCTGCTCGGCCCCACCCGTTGGGGTCGTCCCCGGGGGGCACAACGGCCATGGAGTACCAGCACACGAGGACCGGCCACCAACGGAGTTCCTCGTCCGTGAGGGTTTGAACTGCTTGGTATCCGTCTAGAAAATGCTCCCGAACGGACACTGAGACCGGTCCCCAGTCCCGGAAGAGTGTGCCGAGCATGACCGCTGAACGAGCGAGTTCAACGATTCGATGGTCAAGTCGAAGCTCTTCGAAGTCGAGAACGCCGACGACTTCAGTGCCTGCGCATAAGATGTTCGCCGCGCGGTAGTCGCCCTGCACGATCTGCATGGGCGGAAGGTCCGCCGGCACTCGTTCGAGCATCTGCCCGAGGACGTCGCGGGTCTGCGGGGACACCGTGGACGGCTCGGAGGCGAGCCAGCCCGATACCTGCTGGGTGAGCGGTGCCGGCGGCGACAGGACCTCGTGTTGCGCGTCGCGCATCGGGTACGAGCGCAACGCATCGTGCAGCCGAGCAAGCGTCGCCCCCGCTGCCCGAACCTGATCGGCGTCCTCAACGCTGAGATGGACTCCATCGATGATGCCCTGCACGCCCATCGATACGCCGTCGTTCGTCACCTGAACCTCACCCGCGAGCGTCGGCAGCGGAGCAGACACCGGCAATCCCTGTGCCCCGAGCCAAGCAGTGAGCTCGGCTGCGAAGGCGAGCCGTTCGAACCGGTCGGATGCGACCGACCACTTCAACAGCAGACGCTCGTCGTCTCTGCGAACCCATGCAAGCGCGTTGCTGTCACTCAGCACCACGCGCTCCGGGAACCCGACCCGAACCCGGCAGGTTCGCCTGCGACAGATACGCCGCCGCTCGGCGCAGCACCTCGACTTCCTGCTCGAGGAGCCGGTTCCGCCGCCGCAACTCACGGACTTCGTCGGACTCGGCACGCGTCGTTCCGGGACGCTCCCCGTCTTCGACGGCAGCGCGGCGCAGCCACTTCGTCAACGTCATCGGGTGGACACCGAAGTCGGCGGCGATCTGCTCGATTGTCACTCCCGGCTCACGGCTCCGAGCAACACGCACGACATCGTCGCGGAACTCCTGCGGGTAGGGCTTGGGCACGATGGCATCCTTCCAGGCTGCCCTCCCGGGCAAGCCAGATCAGACGTCACCTATCCGTGCAGCAGACCCCTGGAGTCGGTGTCCCGCTTGACGGTGGGCTACCGAACGCTGGCTCAATCGCTCTTGATCGTTCCGGTAGGGGATCGGTGAGCGGACGCCTTCGTATCAGAGGCCACGACCTCGGCGCAGCGCGAGTGAGACACTGCCGGAGTGATCAAGAACATCCAGGTAGAGTTGAACATCCATGGACAACGAGGCTCTTCGGTGCATGTGACACAACTCTTGGGCGTCGCACCAGACGAGCAGTACGAAATCGGCGACCTCAAGGGAGACGGTCCCCGCGTCTTCGACGTATCGATATGGAACCTATTCAGCAACCGTCACGTTGACGAGATCCGCACAGAGCACGGGCGAGACCCTTGGGGGCGTGTGCAGTGGATGCTGCCGGAAAACTCGGCGGAGCTATTCGCGGGTCTACGCGACGAGGGCTACGGGGCCAACCTGTCTGTGTCCCTCATCACCGACCACAAGGAGAACACCTTCACGGTGCCGGCGGAGGTGTTGCGGCAGGTGGCAGCCGCTGGGCTCGATCTCGAGCTGTCACCCGTATCGACCAAGCACATGGACATCTCGTACCGCGACTTCTGGTGATCCCGACGCCGTCAGCGGGACACGCTCAGAACCGTCCGATGACGGGTCGGCTGTCGGACGCAGGCCCCGGTCTACGCTGGATGCTATGACCAGGCCAGACCCAGGGAAGTCGGCGGATGAGATGAGTCGGTCAGGCTCAGTGGCGATGCTTGTGTTCGGAGTGATTTCGCTTGGAGTCGCTCTTCTGTTTGTGACTACCGCGAGCCCTTTTGAGCCGGCCGGCCGCAGCCAGCTTCCCGCAATTGTCCTCGCAGGCGTCGCTGCCTTGGCTGGGATTGGTTGCATCGTGCTCGGGGCCCGACAGCTCGTACGCCTCCGGAACACACGCTGAAGGACAACGAGCCGCGCGACCAATAGTCGGCCCTACGCTCGATGTCACTTCCACGTATCGGATGACGATCGTTCACCGAGACGGAAGCAATGCTCCGGTGAGCGGGCAGACGGGCGTAGCGTCGAGGTCGCGAAGTAGCTTCGCACTGCCCACCGAAGGAGCCCCATGCCACAGGTTGTCGTAGGCGTTCCGCTGGCGAAGGTGCCGGAGCTCTTCCGCCAGGCGGTTCACGCCGTGCAAGGTGCCACCCTCATCGAGGTCCTTGAAGACCGCGCTCTCGTCGGCCGCCGTACTACCTTCGCAGTACGATCCGAGACGACCCGCTTCACGTTCCATGCCCGGTCGGAGTCGACATCTGAGATACGCGCCGAGTCCACCAACGGTGGAGTATTCGGCATCGCCACCTATCGCGGAGCGGTCCTCGAAATTGGTCGCGCTGTACTCAAGGAACTAGAACGCGCCTCTGCGCCGAACCAGGGCTGATCCTCCAACTGCCGATCGGCTACCCCTCCGATAGCCGGTGGGCTACCGAACACCGCCTCGGTCGCTCTTGGTTGTTCCAGAAGGGGATCGGCTGCCGGGCGGTTCCGTGCGGATGCGTTCTCAATGATCGAGCGTGGGCCACTCCTGCGATCGTAAGAAACGTGGACGCGGAGGATTGGCTCGTCATCATCCATGGAGCGGGGCTCGGTGATCACTGCGATCTGACCCAGGTCGGTGTACGACGTTGCGGTGGCATCCCGGCCCGTGCTGCCCTCGGGCCAGCTGCCGGGGGCTGTGCTCAACTGGGTGGTCCTCGCTGTGGTGCTCGCGCTGACGTGGGTCCCGTCGCTGCGGGCCCGAAGCGCAGCATCGCGCCGACAGGGACAGCACGACCACAGCGCCAGCGATGGTGACGATCGCTGCGGCGGCGAGCACCCACCGGCCCACGTGCAGGAGCCGCATCAGTGCGACTGCAGCCGATTGAGCGAGTCCACGTGCTCGACGTGCTCCTCTGCCCACTCCCGCAGTACCTCGAGCGGTCTGCTCAGGGACATCCCTAGCGGTGTGAGTTGGTAGTAGACGCGAGGGGGAACGGAGTCCTCAACACGGCGGTCCACGAGCCCGTCTCGGACAAGCCCCTGCAGTGTCACCGAGAGCATCTTGTGCGAGACCCCGGGCATGCCGCGGTTCAACTGCGCGAATCCCATCTCGGCGAAGTCGTTCTCCGCCAGAAGCGCGATGACCATCGACACCCACTTGCCACCGATCCGGTCAAGGAGAACCCGGGTCGGGCAGTCTTTTGAGAAGAGGTCTCCGCGCTGACTGCGCTGCCCAACGGTCGTTGACTCGGTTACCACGGGGTTACCTCCGATCGACGAAGTGCGTTCTTCCGCGCTCCTCCGGCTTGAGCATACGGTGACCACGTCACCATTCGTTACCTCGCGAAAGTACGGTTATGACCCTCTCCCTTATTGGCGCCACTGGACAGCTCGGCGGCCACGCGATCGACGCCCTCCTGGGCCGCGGAACTGCCCCGCGGGACGTGCTCGCGCTCGGTCGGAACCGCCGCCGGCTCATCGAACTAGCCGAGCGCGGCTTGTCCGTCGCTGAACTCGACCTCGATGACGAGGTTGCGACGGCCGCGTCGCTTGAGGGCAGCGACGTGCTCGTGCTCATTTCCGTCGGCGGGATGTCTGGTGGATTGGCGCCGCGGACCGCTGCCCTCCGCGCCGCAAAGGCCGCCGGTGTCGGGAGGGTGGTGTACACGTCGGTACTGCGGGCGTCGACGACTCGTCTCGAGATCGCTGCTGACCACAGGGCAACAGAGAAAGCGATCGAGGCTTCCGGGATCCCGTACACGATTTTGCGGAACGGCTGGTACACGGAGAACCAGCGTCCTGAGTTCGGTGCGGCGCGTAGTGGCGGCGCGATCGCGAACAGTATCGGCCAGGGCCGGATCGCTTCCGCGCCGCGACGCGAGTACGGAGAAGCCATCGCGGTCACCTCGACGACGGCCGGACACGAGGGGGTTGTGTACGAGCTCTCCGGTGACACGGCGTGGTCGTTCGCGGAGTTTGCGGCGGCGTCCGCTGAAGTGCTCGGCGCGTCCGTCCGCTACGAAACCCTGACGGCAGACCAACAACACGCGGCCCTGATCGCTACGGGTCTTGACGAGGATACTGCTTGGCTTTTCGGCCGCGCCTACGCCGACATGGCAGCCGGCGAGCTCGACGCCGTCTCAGGAGACCTGGCGCGCCTCATCGGTCACCCGACGGAACCGCTCCGCACCACGCTCCAGAGCTGGCTCTGACCACGCACCCGCATTGCAACAGAAAGCGCTCCTGGATACGGCCGGGAGCTGGGGCGCGCCGACTGCCTCGCAGTGCTCGGTCACGCGCTCGTGATCAGCGCATCCAGGAGGCCGGGGAATCGTTGCTCAAAGTCCCATCGGCGAAGTTGCACGCGGTGGGAGCGTCCCTCCGCGAACGTTCGTGTCAGACCGACTTCTCGGAGGATGCGGAAGTGGTGCGACATGGTCGCTCTCGACAGGTCGCATCCCCAGTCCGTCGTGCTCTTGTTCAGCGCCTCACCAGAAGCAAGGACCTTCACGATCTGCAACCGGACCGGGTCGACGAGGGCTTTGAGCACGTCGACCAGCTCGACACGAGCCAGATCCGCCACCGGGTACTCATCGGTATCGGGCGCAAGATCCGTGCGTAGGTCCGTCGCGTGCATGTGCTGATTGTACGGCGATGACCGAACGAAACGTCGGCGCTTTGGTGGATTGGTTGACGGTCATCTAACAGTGCGGTAGCGTCCACTGCATGACGTCGATCGAACAATCAAGGTCCCCGCGCGGCCCGTACCTCCGCCTCGGAGTCCTGGCGGCGGCGCTCTTCGTCGTCGGCACGAACGCCTTCGTCGTCGCGGGTGTCCTCCCTCAGATCGCTGCAACTCTGCACGTCAACACGGCACAAGTCGGCTACACCATCACCGTGTACGGAATCGTCGTAGCGATCGTCTCCCCGGTAATCGCAACGATCTTCGCGAAGGTGCCACGCGCTGCACTGATGGCTGTGGGGCTCGCGGTGATCACGGTAGGTGTCGCCGTCACGGCCGCATCCACCACCATCGGATCCTTCACGGTCGGACGCTTGGTGGCGGCTCTGGGGGGTGCCGCGCTCGTGCCCGCAGCGACCGCCGTGGCACCACGGCTCCTTCCGCCCGAGCGCCGCGGTCGAGCATTGACCGCGGTAGGCCTGGGCTTCACCCTGGCGACCGCGCTCGGGGCACCCGCCGGGACGGCGCTTGCTGCGGTGACGAGTTGGCGGGTGCCGTTGGTGGCCGTGACCATCGTGTCCGCCGTCCTGGCCGTTCTCGTCGCCGTCAGCCTGCGCCGCGCACCGACCGACGCGCCTCTCTCCGCCCGAGCTCGCCTCGGAGTGCTGAGGGAGCGCCGGGTCGCCGCTGCCTTGTTGACGACGGTGTTCCTCTGCTTGTCCTTCAACATCGTTTACTTCTTCAGCTCCGCCGTCTCGGCTCCTGTGACGCACGGGAACGGGTCACGCCTGGCTGTCCTGCTGCTCCTGTACGGCATCGGCGGGATCGTCGGCACGCTTCTTGCCGGCCCTATCACCGACAGGTTCGGCAGCGGGGCCATCTTCACCGCCGCGATTACCGTCGAGGTAGTCGTCTTCGTGCTGCTGACACTCGCCGGCAACTCATTCGCTGAGGCCGCTGTCCTGTTCGCCTTCTGGGGACTCGCGGGCTTCGGCGCAGGCATCCCCCTCCAGCACCGTCTGGTGAGCATCAACCCGGCCACCGCAGGAATCGCCCTGTCCTGGTACAACACGGCCCTCTACGTCGCCATCGCGCTGGCTCCGATCCTGGGCGGCCTCGTCGTGGACGCGCACGCTCAGGCTTTGCCGCTGATTGGCGACGGAGCGGCTGTGCTTGCGCTCGTGGTCTTCACCTTCACCCGAGACGGCCGGCCGAACACGCACACGGCCACCCTGAACCGGCCCGCAACCCAAACCACCCCTCCCGGAGGACAGAAATGACCAACTCAAACACCGAACCGTCCGACGTCCAACTGCTCCTCGACCAAACGGCGATAACACAGCTCGTCTACCGGATTGCCCGTGCGATGGACGCGCGGGACTGGGCGCTCCTCAGTGACTGCTTCACCCCGGACGCAGTCGGCGACTTCGCAAACGGCGACGCCGATGGCTTGGACGCGATCCTGACGCAGTACCGGAACTTCCTCAACCCGCTCGAGGTCACACAACACCTCGTCAGCAACGTCGAACCTGCTGTCAGCGGCGACACCGCAACCGCCCACACGACGTTTCAGGCCCAGCACCTCCGCACGACCGACGGCACCGGCCAGTACCTCCTCGGCGGAAACTACGACGACGAGCTCATCAAGACCACGGCGGGCTGGAAGATCCAGAAGCGACGCGTTCGGGGCCTTTGGAGCGCTGGCGACGCCACCGTCTTCGCTCGACCTCTCACGCGTCCCAGCGCCTCGAACTGACCGTCGGACCACCACCGCAAGCGGCCCTGGCGCGGTCGAACGAGAGCGGTCAGTTGTCCGCCTCGTCCGCCCGTGAGGGCGTGCGGACGATGGCGACCTGCTGCTCAGCGTGCCCTTCGCAGGCCCATGATGTCTCGGAACCGGCGTGATCTCGACCGGCGACGTCTGACCACGAACAAACACCCGCAGAATTCGCCGCCGTGCCATGGTTCGCTCGAGCGGCGGGGCCGTCTGTAGGGCGTCGTCTCTTACTCCTCGAAGTGCTCTCCGGTCCTACGCCGCCGGGCTGAAGCACCGCTCGTTGCCAAGTTGTCTACCCACTCGCGAAGGAGTGCGCTCGTCGCCCCAGGGCAATCTCGGTGAGGACTGTGCCCTGCCCCGGCCACCGTCTCGTACCGCACACGTGAGTTCGCGCCCAGCACCTCCCGCGCGATGGACGGGCCGAAGACCGTGAAGACCTTTGGATCGCCAGCGATGATGAGAGTCGGAGCACGCAAAGCCGCAACGTCGGCAAGCCGGTCCCAGGGATCGTTGTCGTCAAACGTTGCAGCGACGGCGGCTGGGTCGGCGGCCTGAAGGCCTACGAATCGCTCGGCATGGTCTCGAGCATCCCAATGAGGCTGCTCGGCCACGACCTGCTCAAGCGAGCTCTCAAGAGCGATGAGCTCTTGACGACGGGTATCGGCCCTGACGCCCTCGTCGAGCCGGAGAACAGGATCGATCAGCACAAGCTGGCGCGCCCAACTGGTGTCTCTTGCCGCGGCACGGACAGCGATCGCGCCCCCAAGCGAGTGCCCGACGACGACATCCCAAGGACCGGAGGCCGGCCGCAGCGCAAGTACGTCGTCCGCGTAGTCATCATGGCGAGACGCACCACCACGCGTCCCCGCACCGTGGCCCCGAAGATCAGGCGCGGCTACGGACCAGCCCATTGCCTGCAACTCTTCCTCGAAACGCCACCACGTGCCGGCCGCGCTGCCAAGACCGTGCACGAGCAGCGCGCTGCGATTCGTCATGGCACCACGCTATCGGCCCCGACGGAGACTGAAGGTAACGACCGCCCCGCCATCCGTGCATTACGCGAGCCCTCCACCGGACCGTACGGGAAGGTCCGCAATTACTCATTCTGGACGCGGAGGACGCGCGACCGACGCGGAAGACCGCCGCAGAGCGCATCCAAGGAGAGCTCCTGCGGCCGTAGCGCCCGGTAGACGATCGGTCAGCGGACGAAGCCATCGAGCGTTCATATAGCGTCATTCGCGTGACCGACATGCAGCAGCGCAGCCTCCTTGAACGACTTGTCGGGAAGCCAAGACCGTGGGTCGTCTGGGCATATGCCGGCCTTGCCGTTATCTGGGACCTCCTCGCCATCATCGATCCGTCCAGGCTTCACACCTTCATGGCAATCGCGTGGACGATCCTCGCCGGGCTCCAGATCGGCTCCGCCCGCTACGTCCGCCGGCAGGAGCGAAGCCGCGCTCACAACGCAGACAGAGGTGACGTCGCCCACTGACCTCAACGGCGCGTCCGGTAGCCGATCGGCTACCGGGACGACAAAGGACGAACTCGCTATCAGCCCGTCGTGTTGACGGGTGCGGATGGTTCGTCGGGTTCGTCGGGTCCGTCGGCAACGAACTCCATCGTGATGAGGTCCAACAGGTCCCGTGACAGCACGGCGGTAACGATGCGTCCGTCGGGCAGCGGCGCACCGACCCCGACCACGAACGCATCCGTGTCGATCATCATCCCGCCATCAGCGACAGCCCCATCGACGATGACGTCCGCTGACTGCACCGCAGACTGCTGCACCAGGGGTGTCCACGGTTCTTCGGTCGGATCACCGAGCCCGTAGTCGCGACGAAACGAATTGTGAAGGACGTAGTCGACATGCTCGGTGAGCAACGTCGGCAGGTCTGCGGTCGTTGCGTCGGGTGCTGACCAGCACCACGTTCTCCTACTCCGACGGTCTGGCCCTGTGGGAGAAGGCGCCCAACGCCAAGGACTTCGACGTCGTCGAGGGTGCTGGGCACTACGAGATGTACGACGAGGCGGAGTACGTCGACGAAGCAGTCGAGACCCTGCATGCCTTCTACCGGGAGCACCTCGCCGACTGAATCGCTCGACAGCATCTTCCGCGGATGACGAATGGGCACCGCCGCTTGTAGATCTCCAGGGCTTGGCAGCGGCCACGGGACGATCGGCCGCTGAGACGAGACCACCCGAGCAGAGAGGGTGTCCATCGGCGCTCTGGTCCGCTGATCCACGTTGAGCGTTCTCGTAGATCGTTTCGACGCTGATCCCAACCGAAACCTGATGCACGTGCGACTCATCGCGCCGATCGGCGTTTCCCGGTCCGCGTCGAGACGGCGACGAGTGCGAGCGCGACGAGTGCGGCGATGCCCGCCACGAGGAGCACCGCCCACGTGCCGAGGTGGAGTGCTGCCGCACCGAGGACGGGAGCGACGGCGATGCCGACGTACGTCGCGGTTGAGTACCACGACAGTGAGACGCCGATCTCTGCCGGGTTCGCCGCGACGAGGACGGCCTGGATCCCGATCTGCGGGGCGATGGCGACGAGGCCCCAGACGGCGTAGAGGGCGATCGCGCCGGGGAGGGAGTCGGTGGATGCCGAGAGCGCCGCGTAGACCGCGGCCATCGCGAGGAGGCCGAGCACTGTGGCCCACACGCCGCTTTGACGATCCACCGCGACGCCACCGAGCCAGGTGCCCACCAGGGTTGCGAGCCCGAAGGAGAGCAGCACGACGGCGAGCAAGGCGGGGCGCCCGCCGACGACCGGCTCGAGGACCTCGGAGGTGAAGACGTAGAGCACGTTGAACGACACCATGTAGGACACCATCGCGACCAGCGCGAGGAGGATCCGGCGATCCGCGAGGACGCTGAAGCGCTCCCGCAGCGACCGCGCGGCAGCGCCGGGGATACCCGTCATCGTCGACCCGAGCGTGAGCGCGAGGAGGCCGGCGAGCACCGCGATGCCGACGAGCGCGGCCCGCCACCCGATCCCCGCAGCGACCGCGGCGCCGAGCGGCGACCCGAACGCGATCGCGCCGGCGAATCCTGCGGTGACGATCGCGATCGCGCGTCCACGGTGGTGCGGCTCGACGAGCGTCGGGGCAGCGGCGGTGGCGGGCGGCACTAGGGCCGCGCCGCCGAGCGCGGCGACGATCCGGCCGACGATGAAGACGTCGACGTTCCCAGCGACCGCCGTGACCGCGGTGCCGATCGCGACCAACGCCATCCCGGTTGTCAGTAGGCCCCGGCGTGGGACCACCGCCAGGAACGTCGCGACCACCGGCGACGCGAGCGCGACGACGGCGGCGTACCAGGTGATCGCCGTGGCGACCGTCGCGGTGGAGGTGCGCAGTCCCTCGGCGAGGTCCGGTAGGACGCCGGCGATCACGAACGCGTTCGTCCCGACCACGAACAGTGCAGCAGCGAGGACCCACAGGCGTGCCAGTGCAGGAGCGCCCATGCCACGAGCCGGATACGATCGTTCGAAGGATGTCATACGGACACGCTAGTGGACCGTTAGGCTTTTATCGAACGATTGGATGCGCAATGCCCGAGTACCCGAGTGCCGACCTCGCGGACATCCCGCTCGAGACGGTCCTGAAGGCGCTCGGCGATCCCACACGCCTCGAGATCGTCCGGATGCTCGCCGACGGCGCGCCGTTGCCGAAGAACGACGTCTGGGCGGCGTTCGCCGCGTCGAAGGCGACCTGTTCGTACCACTTCAAGACCCTCCGCGAGGCGGGCGTGGTGGTGTACGAGGTGCACGGCCGCACGCACGACATCCGCCTGCGTGTGAACGAGCTCAACCTGCGGTTCCCTGGCCTGCTGCTGGCTGTGACATCGGGCCCGCATCGCTGAGGTCACCGGAACAATGCCTTGACGCACCGCATACGCCGCGATCGACGCTGCCATTGGCGTCGTCGACGCTGACTGCTTGAATCGCGCAGGAGTGCAGCCCGACGGCATCGCCGCCCTTCGCGCTCGGTTTAGCTCCGACGCAACCCCGTCTCAGTAACCGATCCTTTCCTGGTCACTGGACTTGAAGAGCGAGGAAGCTCGAGCGGTGCAAGCGAACATCAGATCGGTGACGGTGCAGGGCCGGGCTCAGGACCGTGACGCCGACCTCGACCGTGTACAGCAGATCGAAGTTGAGACCGATACGGGTCACCGTTATGTGGTCACCTGCGAAGGCCCACCGGTTGGGTCTCCCTCGGACTGGAAGGTGACTAGCGCCGATGATGGTCACCTGGTCGGTAGTGTCCGGTTACTTGGCGCAGGCATGCCTGGCGCGACCAACTACCGGTACAAGAGAGCCGGCGCGCTCCTCGCGGGCGGTAAGCAGTTCGATCTGTGGAACGCGGTGCAGTCCCTGTTGCGGTGATGGCCCCTGCTGGCCGGGCATACAACCAGCGCTCGGCCACTTCGCGGAGCTCTTGAGCGTGTCCGATAGCCGGTCGTCCACCGGTACACGGTTGGCGGCGACAACTACGACAACTTACCCGTCTCCTGCTTGACCTGGGGATTCCCGTATGACTGTCCCGCGAAAATGCCCGGTGAAGGGGCGCTAAACGCAACACCGTCCACGTACCCGAGCAAGGGTGCGGCACTTCCAGTCGGGTGACGCCAGCGCGGGGACCAGATCGCTGCGCGTCCCGCTCGAGCACGTCCCTGCCGAACGCCGTGTTCACCTCGCCAGCGACCTAGCGCGCACAGCACGCTGCTCCTGACTCGCCGGGAGACGACCCCTGACGGAGGCAGCACCGAGGAACGCGCTCCGGCGACAAGTTGTGTGCGAAAAAGACAGGTTATTCGCGCGGCGACAGTATGTTCGCAATCGATCTCGTCGCTCGGGCCCTCGCTCGGTTGCGTTCGCAGTTAATCCTGTCGCTGACCGCCTTCGCGACAAGTTCGGCTGCGAGCGCGACAAGATCGGCTGCGGACGACAACAACTGTGAGTGTCATCGCAATGTGTCGCGTACCTCCGCCTGACATCGCCGATTGCAGCTTGCTTGTCGCCGAACTTTTGCAGAGTTTCGTGTCGCCTGAGCGAAACCCCCGGTCAGAAGGAACGGTCCTCATGGACGGTTGCCTGGTGCCCGCCGGCAGATGGCTTCAAAATCCGGAGCTCGCAGTCCCGGAGCTGAGTGTGCGCTTCGTATTCCGCGAAGTTGCGTGAAAACAGGCAGGTCTAGGGAGAGCGCAGCTGTCTCCCCTGCGAGACATGACCTTGACCCTTTGTGGGGACCTGACGATGTCGAAGCTTCGGGCTACGGTCAGCTCCTGTGGAGCAGTCCTTCGTCTTCGACCACGCAGCGCTGCTAGCGGCGTTTCAAAAGGACGGCGATCCCAGGTTCCTGTGGGGCCTCGACCGGAGCACCGGTGGCCTTTTCTACCTCGAGGACAACCAGGCCCACGAGCGGCGCGACCACGTCGTTGCGAACGTGACGTGCCCTGTACCCGGATGCGACGCACAACTCACCACCGTCCACAGCACCGTCAAACGCGATCACCTGCGCCATCTGTCCTCCGCCGGCGGACACGGGCACGAATCGCTTTCCCACTCCCAGGGCTGCGCCTTGATCGAAGAGTGGCTCCGGCTGAAGTACCCGCAGTGCCGCGTCAAACGCGAGGAGTACATCAGCCCG
Organism: Curtobacterium sp. MCPF17_001; assembly: GCF_003234615.1. Taxonomy (NCBI): domain Bacteria; kingdom Bacillati; phylum Actinomycetota; class Actinomycetes; order Micrococcales; family Microbacteriaceae; genus Curtobacterium; species Curtobacterium sp. MCPF17_001. Next base: position 63,409 of record NZ_QKSL01000005.1, on the reverse strand, counting down.
GAGGGCGAGAGCCGCGCCGACGTTCTCATCACGCATCCGTCAGGTGAGCGCGTTGCGTTCGAGGTGCAGTACTCGCCGCTCACCGCCGACGCTTGGAACGAGCGACACGAGCGCTACCGTGCCCGCGGCGTCCGCGACGTATGGCTCTTCGGCCACACCAGGAAGCAGCTCAAGCTCGACAACGCAGGCCGGCTGCAGTCGAACCCCGCCCTTGCTGCTGTCGCGGCGACGGGAGTTCCGCTGCTCTTCATCAATCCTGAGGCGCGGCAGGTCGCGCTTGCGACTTCCTGGGTGTCGTCCTTTTCCGCTGAGATCGGCGCTGTGACCCTGCCGCCGGACGTTCCCGTGCTTGGCGGCGCTGACGGAGCAGTCCTCGAGGTGTACCCGCTTAAGCACTTCCGCCTCGGTCGTCCCGCGTTGACCTCGGACCGAATCGCGTGGCTGCTCGACAACGCGCGCGAGCTGCCGGTCTACAACGAACGGCAGCGCCAGCTGTACGCCGAGCGGCTTGAACGCGATCGCCTCCGAGAACAGGCCCGGCGCGCGCAGCAGGCAGAGCAGTGGGGACGCGGTCGCAAGCGCCGCGAGGCTCAGGTCGAGGCCATCCGCACTGCGCTGCAGGTGATCGCGCCTTGGAATACATCGCACCCGGCGGTACCGCTCATCGAGCAGTTTCTCGACGGTCGCAGACCGCGGGATCTTGGTCGGACGGGCAACCTCGAACAGTGGAAGTGCATTGCATACTTCTTCCACATCGCCGGCCAACTCGAGGTCCGCTTCGGCGTTAAGGACGTTGCTGACTCGCTCTACCGACACCGCATCCAACTTGGCCAAGGGACTTACAAGACGATCGGTCGCTGGCTTAACGAGCTCGTCTACGAGGAGTTCCTCTACGAGGGCCGAGGCACCGACGGGTTCCCCATCTATAAGCCGCACTTCACCGGCACCTGGTGGTGGCCGCACGTCCGCCCCTCGGTGAGGTGGGCGCGTGAGCTCCGACGCACTCGACCGTTCAACCCTCGTCCGTGCTGTGCACGAGGCGCGGGACCGACGCCTGCGCCTGGTGCACGTCACCATCGCGACTGAGGACGGCGACGGCTACCCGTCGTTCTACGTCGACCGCTGGGTCACTGCGGTGAGTGTGCCGCTCACGAACAACCAGGCCAGGGCTGACCAGTCGCGCGGGTGAGGGCGTTCACCGTCCGCGTGCCCGACGAGATCGTCGAGGCGCTGCAGGCCTCCGTCGCCCAGGGCTCGCAGTCGAAGCAGCAAGGTGACGGGCGCCGCGCCCTGGCTGTCGTCGAGGCCCCGTTAGCGGCTCGCAACGGCGGCCCAGTCTGCATGCTTGAACCATTCAACCATCCCCGCGGCGTCCGTGAGCTGGGCCCGAAGTTTCGCCGTGAGGAAGCGAGACGGGTCTTTCGACCACACAGCGCCGTTCAGCGCCGGAACCGCAGTCGCGTGACTCAATACCAAACCGTGACGGGCACGGGACATCATGACCGAGAGCACGCGCGCCTCTTCGAGGAGCGCGTCTGGGGTCTTCGCCTCGAAGAACGGCACGCTTCCGTCTTCGACACCGATCACGAACACCCAATCGAACTGCTGTCCTTTGCCGGCGTGTCCAGAGAGGAGATGAACGCCCGGACGTGTGAGGAGAGTGGAGTTATCGCCGACTCGAACTCGTCTAGCGATTTCAGTGGGATGCGATGCTTGACTGAGAAGTTCCAGCACCCAACTAAGCGCATCAGCGAGCGCAAGTCGGTTGGCAGGATCTTGAAGCTCGTCGAAGCCCGCAAGGTCGCGTAGAGCTTCGATCGGATCCTTCGAATTGAGCACCGCCGCGCTATCGATGTTTGCAAGTATGGACCGTACGCGACGAGCCGTCTCGGTGTCGAGGACGCCGTCGTCCCAGCGATGCACCTCGAACTCTGACTTCGCAGTGAAAGCGGCATCAGCGAACCGGCGGCGGGAGCCGATACGCGAAATTACACCGACCCGGTGACCTGGAGCGTGCGTGAGGATCGCTCTCGCTACTTTCACGAGCCACTGGGCCTCAGTGTCTGCAGACTGGTGATGAACCTCTGCGGCGACCCCGCCAGAAGGCCAGGTGTCCGGCGCCGCACAAGTGAGTTCGGACCCGAGAGTGAGCGGGGTGACGGCGTTGACAGCCGCAAGCACCGCGGGCGAGGAGCGGTGCGACTCATTCAACTCAATCACAGTGTCGACCTCGGCCAGGATGGCAGCGTGGATCTTCTCCGGGTCCGCGCCAGCGAATCCGTAAATCCCTTGAGCGAGGTCGCCCGCGTAGGTTGTGCGCTTCGCTCCGATTCGGTTGATGATCCGGAGCTGCTGCGGAGTGAGGTCCTGGAACTCGTCCACTACGACCGCAGCAAAGTGGGCGATGTATAAGGTGGCGACCGCGGGATTGGCGAGGATTAGCTCTGCCATCCGAGGAAGGTCGTCGTAGGTCAACCGCCGCTCCCTTACGCGAAGGCTTTCCACCTCGATTGCGTCCAGGTTACCCACAGCGGTCAGACGCTGCATCACCTCATCGTCATCGACCATATCCCGCTTAGCGTTTCGGAGCGCCTTGTCGACGGCCGAGATTTGGCCGTATCTCAGCCCCATACGCTGGCACTGTTCCTTCACCCAATCGTTTTCCGGTAGCTTCCATTCGGGGTCGAGTCCGATCGCAGCAGCATGGGAGCGGTAGAGACGCGAAGCTAGTCCATGAAAGTTGATGATGGTAACCTTGTCGCGAAGCTCGACCGTAGTCAGATAGCTTCGAAGGCGCTCGCGGATGTTGTCCTTTGCGCGGTTGGAGAAGGTCGCAACGAGAATGCGACGCGGGCCGCTTGCGACACCGCGATGAATCATGCCTTGGACTCGCAGCGCCAGCGCCTCGCTCTTCCCGCAACCCGCGGGTGCGACGACAAGCAGCCCGAGTTCCAAGGTGTCGCGAACTCTCAGCTGCAGAGCTGTGGGTTCGACGCTCACAGCTCGGCTTCAATCTGCGCGAGCATCCCCTCGATGCTGGTGATGTTGCGTGCCTCAGTCTCACCCATCATTGTCACAGCAACGAGCGCGGATTGTACTTTCTTCGTGCGGCAGAACGTGGCCACATCAGCCACCGTAAAGGCCCCATCCGAGCCAGAAGCCTTGAGCGACGCAAGCTCGTTCGGTTTGAAAAGTGTAGACGTCTGGAGCGCTGTCGCGAGGGCACTTGCGCCGATGGCTCGGACGTACTCATCCTCGAGATCGGAACGGGAGACCCACACGAAGCTGGCGTTGAGATCCCTTACCGCTATACCTAGGCGATTGGCGACCTTTTTCTCAGCGTCCTCGTCAATCAGCATAGAAACGGGCACATCGAAACCGTCTTTGCCGAATAGGGTGTCGATGGCTCCCATGTCGCCGAAACCGTTGGCTTCGAGGAGGGAAACCCCGAGACGGTCGAGCGTGCGGTCTGTGAGATCTGCGGCCCGTTCGACGATGATCCGGTCGGCTAGGCCTTCTACAGCGATCACTCGAGAGGCCGTGAGGGGCTCGAGGCGGTCACGCACCCACCATCGCACCGTAGTGCGCTCGTCGTGCGAAAGAAATCCGGCCTTTGGCTGCACAATTCGTCCTCCGGGGCGCACCACCACGATTGAGTCCGAGTCGAACGCGCCGACGATGTCCGGCGAGTGAGTGGCAACGACCTTCTGACTGCCGCTGCCCTTCAGAAGGTGCGCCAGGCTGCGCTGGCTAGTGGGGTGAAGATGGATCTCTGGCTCGTCGATACCTACGACGTTCGCGCCGGCGCTGGTCAGGTCGTAAAGCGCGATTGCGTAAAGTGCGCGCATTCCATCCGACTGGGCCGCCAGGTCGCGAGGAGTGCCGTCTTTCTGCACTTGCAGCCGGACGTCGCTCAGCGGGTCCTTATCTGCGCTCGACCCGGGAACGAAGGCGAAGTCCTTCGTCTTGAGTCTGCTCGGTAGAGCCTTGGTCATCTGAGAAGCGAGGTCGTGGCGGACCCGTTTGAGGATTTTCGAGTCGGCAAGGGTGTTGGTCAGGGTCTCGACCGCCTTATCGAAGTCAGTCTGCTCGGCTCCGAGTTCAACCGCCGCGAGGAACTCAGTGAGGGCGGAGCGACGGTCGCTTCGGAGGTCTCTCGACTGCGATGTCGCGCCAAGGAATCGCCAGCCGATCGTTTCGAGTTGCAAACGCGACAACTGGCGGCGATTGCCGACTCCCACCGCTGTACGCTCGATGCTCATCGTGTCTTCGGAGTCGATGGAGGCGGCTAGCCGGATGGTCATCGTAGCTGGGCCGCCGTCCGGATCCACGTTGATCTCGTCAGGAAACGCAGCCTCCTCGTCCCGGGAGAAATCGGTGAGCGCGACCTCGATGACGAGGTCCTGTCCCGCGTCACGAAAGTCTTCGCTCGTGATTTGTGCGTAGAGCTGCGCGGTGGAGGCTCCGAGCGCAAGCTGAAGGCAGCGGAGCACGGAACTCTTGCCGACGTCGTTCGCGCCAACGAGCACAAGATGCTCGCGCACTTCGATTTCGACGTCCGTCAACCGGTCATGGTTCTCGATGCGCAGCTTGCTCAGTCGCATGTGACGAGCTTTCTTCCCCTTGGCGAGACAGAGGGCTCCCCTGCCCGAGCCGCGTCTTGCGACTCTCAGGCCAATTGTCGTTCACGTTCCAACCTCGAAGGGCGGGGCGCGCCGATCCGAAGGGCTTGCAGAGCCCGACCGGTCGACCGAGCGAGTCACCTCTTGCGACCATCTCGTTGCATTCGCCGCGAGGACACTCACCGCGACGATCGAAGCGAATGCTGCGGCATGCACGATGTCCTCAGGACCACGCCTCGCCTTCGAACAGCCGTTATCTCGTTGGTTGTCATGCGGACGCTTCCCGCGTCTTCGTACGCCCTCGGCGATATGCCTTGGTCGCGGCCGACGGCGTAGCAACGTTTGCCTGGATCCGGATGCCTGTGAGCGCGTACGCGCGCTGGACTTCAGGGAGGGAGTGCGAGGTAGTCCAAATGGCGGTGTCCAGGTCCAGCCGGGTGACTCGGCGACTGTAGTCGAGCAGCGCGAGGAAGGTGATTGGCTCCGACGTGACCGCGTACTGCGCCGCCTGATCTCCATAGTGAGCAGCGGCCGCGCCGTCCTCCTCGGTGGACAGAATGCGTTTGACTTCTACGTAGAACCGGCACCCGGGGAACGTGACTCGAACATCGGCTCTGCCACCTGCGATAGCTTGCGGCTCGACTTCGGCGGTCAGGCCTGCTCCAAGTAGCCAGCCACAGATAGAATCCGCGAGAAAGGCTTCGTTCCGGTTCTTGCCTTCCTCAGTCACGGAGGGTCCCAAGAATGGCAGCAGGCGCGGCCCCGTTTGCGGCTGGTTCGTCACCCACCCCGCGAAGCGCACAAGTGCCAGCACCAATGCGGCCAGTTCCGGTCCGCAATCCGAAACCGCGTCCGGCGCGATCCTCGAGATGTCCCCGATGATGCGGCGTACGAGACGGATGTCGGAACGATCGGGAGTCGGGACCGCTGCCGCGGCGTCCCGAATGATCTGCGCGATGGAGGCGGCATGGGCGTTGTCGTCCGTTCCGCCTTCAGCTTTTGGGCCAGACCTCGCTTCAAGGTCCGCGCGAAGCTGCCGAACACCGTCGATGAGGTCCTGACTCTGACCGGTCGAGACGGATGCGAGCCACGTGTCGAGGAAAACCTCGGCCGGTTGATGCGCGGCGAACGCCTCCGCGAGGCGAGGGCGGACTAGCGCGCTGATGCCACGTTGGGCGGCATCGCCCTTGTCGCGAACAACGAGTTCGATGCTGGTCTCGGCCGAGTACAAGGTCCCAGCCGCAGAGATGACTGTCGCAGGAGCGAACCAGTGTTGATCGTCGGCGGATGCCGCCGCCGCCAGTAAGTCGGTCAGCTGCACCCAGCCGGAACAGACGTCCGCGTGGCCCTGGCGCCAGTGGCGACGAAGTCCCCGGTAGCCGCGAATGTAGTCATTGACTCTGAAACGTGCAGCGGCAACATCGTCATCCGTGACGACCCCTCCGTCGGCGAATCGCAGCAGCGCACGGACGGTGGCCAAGTAGGCGGCAGCATCGACCCTGCCGTCGTGCCGTTCCGCGGATTCAAATCGCGCAACCGCATCACGAAGGTGCGCCAGCGCTTCGTCCGTGCCCTGGGCAGTTCCCACCGCAGCGAGCGACCGCAACGCTAACTCGAACTGCACGTCGCCTTCGAACGCGTCCAATTCTCCGAGCGCCTGCATCGTCGGCAACAGTTCGACGTCGTCCCATCCGTTGACTGCCGCAGCGACGGCGCGGACGAGATGAATCGATGCTGATGCGCCAACCTGCGCGACTCGCTGCTGCAAGTGGCCGCGGACACTGTATGAAGAACACCAATCGCCAAGCGCCAAGCGTGTCCACGTCTCTGACGCGATGTCACCGAACAGACCGTCTGTGGTTGCCTGTTCTGCGACGACGACAATGAGCTGGTCGGCGATTGCGGTCAAAACCTCGGGGTTACCTAGTAGCACGTCGTGGACAGCGTCGATCTCAGGGTCAACGGCTGCAGCGGCACCGGTTAGAGCTGCAACCGCGCGGTCCCCGAAGGTCGAGAACTCGCTCCAGTAGGTGCAGACCACCTCTGTGACGGTCAACGGATCGACACCGATGAGCCGCTCGACGTCGTCGAGGAACGGACCTGCGCCTCCGAAGTCGGCAAGAGCGACGTCTTCGTCCTGCATCCATCGCTCGAGGAGTGCATCATCGATCGGCATCGGCTACTCCTTCCTTGTGAACCACAATGCGGCCAATCGTCGACCCCCGGCCGATTGCTACCAGAGAAGTTGCTGCCCGGGTCTGGGTTCGCGCACCGCGGCAGGTTTGAGGATGTCGAGCATCAACTCTGCATTCGCGGAGCTCGCGATCACCTGCAGACCTGTCTCCTCAGCAATGCGCGCGAGTTCCGCCATCATCTGCCGAACGTCGTCGTGGTCCATCTCTTCGCTGGCCGGCGAGTCGATGACCAGCAGCCCGGGATGGCGCCCGACGCCGGCGCGGCTGCCGACGCGGAGCAACGCGATGACCACGGCAATCTTCATCCGCAGCTTTTCGCCGTCGGTGAGGTCGCCGAAGTTGGCGCGTTCTCCACCCTTGACGACGGGGAGGTGCCCGTTTCCCTTGAGGGTGGCTTCCTCCAGCTCACGGAAACCGAGTCGCTTGCCGAGTTCGACCAGGTGCGATGACACCGCGTCGAGGAGATCACCTCGTTCCATGCCGCGCAGCCGCTCCGCTTCCTTTTCAGTTGCTTTCAGCACAGCTATCATGTGGTCTACCCGCGCAAGGTCGTCGGCGCGGACGACGGTCTTCGACCGCTCGTCGATTCGTGCCTGCAACGTGGCAATGCGCAATTCCAGCGCCCGCACGGTGGCGGGATTCACGGTGTGGGTCGTTATCTGTGTACGGAGTTCCGCGACGCGACCCCGGAGTTCATCGCGGATAGAGCGGGCGGATTCCGCATCCGTGTCAGCAGCGGTCAGCGACATCACGAGCCGGTCAACTCGGTCGTCGACGAGGTGTTGTTCGTCGGTGGAGTCGTCGTCGGACCCATCGTCGACCGTCGCGACCACGGTCGTAGCCGTTTCGGCGGTCAAGTCCAGCGGTGAGTCGCATAGCGAGCACTGCCCGTCGTCTTCACGAGCCCAACGAGCCGCATCGACCTGCGCGTCGCATCGAGGGCAGCAGGACGGCTTCAATGCGTGCCAGAACTTGTCCGTCAACGCCGCCTCACGGATGGCAACTCGGTCGGCTTCGGCGACGGCCACTTCGCCGCGGAGGCGGGCAGCGAGGGCGAGGGCGTCCGCATACCTGACTTCTGCGTCCGCGAGCTCCGACGCCGCCGAGCTGAGGTCTGCGCTAGCACGGTCAAGTTCGTCGATAGCATTGAGCTCCGGCAATCCTGCGCGCTCAGCGAATGCTTCGTTCAGCTCCTGTTGCAACGCCTCTGAAGCGCCGCGCTGCTGCTCATCGTCGCGTCGAAATGCCCGACGCGCGCTCGCGGTCTCCGCGTCCAGGTTCATCCACCGGGCGTGTGCGGCAGCTTTGGCCGGCCCCCATGTTGTACCTAGGTAGGTCTCCATCACGAACGCGGCGGTCGCGGGATCGGATCCGAGTGTGGTGGTGATGGTCTTCTTCGGGATGACAAGCGCTTGAGACCACAGCGGCCAGGAGTGCGTCACCATCCCTCCGTCGGCGTTGTCGCTCGCGTTGTTGTTCTTGCGGAAGACGTCCAGTCGCTCGAATCCGAGGCGCTCGCTCATGAATGCGGAGACCGCGTTCTGGAACGTCCCGGCGTCCGAGAATCGGGCGTTGATCACGCCTCCTGCCGCCAGGACAGCGTTCAGAGCGTCGTCCCATGCTTCGGTCTGCGGATCACCGTCCGCATCTTCTCGCATCTGCTTCAACGCTTGCTCGTCGAGCGCCGCCCAGTCGATGTCATATGAGTCGGGCAGGGTGATGATCAGCCCGGCAGGCTCTTGACCGGTGATGGTCCACGCCACCAGCACGTCGTCCTCGCCGACTCGGAGGGCGACGAGTACGTGCCGGGTCCACGCTCGAACATCCACAGCCACATCAGCCACACCTCGCACTGCCCAGAGAATCATCTCCAGGACGCTGGACTTCCCGGCGTCGTTGCGCCCCCGCGTCGCGAACGCCGTCAAAGGCTCCGTGAGCGTGTGCGTGAAGCTGAATGGCTCGAGTTCGCGGGTCTGCTCGTCGGACGCGAGGCGGTTCTTCACGCCGGCGAAGTGAACTGTGTTGACGCGCAGGCGCTTGCGCGACGCAAGAGCGCGCGGGCCCGGTACCGCCTGCGCGTCGCAGGATCCCGGCAATTTCGGCTTCGGACGTTCCGGTCTTTTTCGCGATCCGCTGGTGCCATTCAGTCGTGTCGGTCATGCGTCCTCCTCGAGAAGACTGAGCCGTGTGGCGCGCTCGCGGACACGGTCAAAGATTGCCGGGATGTCGCTTCCGAGCGGCGCATCTCGGTATTCGGGCTGTTCGTACTGGCGTTGCTTTGCGGTCGATCCGACGTAGGCGTCACGCAGGTACGCGACCGCTTCGGCCTGCTGCTCCCACCAGCTCAGGGTCGTCACGGTCGCTCTCATGTCGGCGAAAACTTCCTCGCCTCGTTTGAGGAGGTAGTAATCGTGCCGTGCGCGGTCGCCGGTGTCCGCGCCGCGCCGATGCATGATCAGTGCATACGCGCGGAGTTTCGCGAGCGCGTTGTCAACCGGCTCGTACGCGCCGTACTTGTATCGCATCATCGGGTAGTGGTGGCCTGCCGCCTGGGCACCGAGCATGCGAGACACGTGCGCTCGAACGACCGGTTCAGGTAGCTCGTGCTCCTCGTACTCGGTCATGAGTTCGTCCGCGAGGTAGTCGGGATTCCGCATCCAGAAGTCAAGCTTCTCAAGTCTGGTGAGCGACGTCACTACCTTCACTGCGTCCACAACGTCGCAGTCATCGTCGACGGGCACGCCAAGGACGTTCATCAGTACGAGCAACCGCGCCGCGGTTTGCGCGGACGTGCCCCCTCGGAAACGCGGTGGCCGTGTCACAGCCGTCGTTGTCGCCACAATCCTCCGCTCGTGTGCGTACTCATTGTAAGTAGCGCGCACCCGCAATGTGAGCCTCCGTCGTGTGCACGAGCGGGCGCTGGGCACTGCTGCAGGCTTCGTTGACTCCTTCGTTTAGGCGGCGTACCTGTCAGGAGTCAACCGAACCTGCAGCAGTCCCGCGCCGCGACTTGTCTGTTCGGTCAGGAGGAGCTCGGCGCTCCAGGCGCGCAGGCTCCACTCGACGGCTGGTACACGCAAGGACGAAACTCGAACGCATGCGCAAGCGCTTCGCGCTCCAGGGTCGGCCATTGCTCGTCGCCGCTCGGCTACTCGGGAACCAGGGGAGGGTTGCTGACATCCATGATCTTCTCCTGTTCACGAGTTCCTCGCAGTCGGAAGAGGCGCCGACGCGCCTGCAACCTACGTCCGCACCGCGATCAGGTCAACGAACCGGCGTCAGGTCCTCAACGACACGCACCTAGCATTACCGCGGCAGGAGACAGCTGCGGCGGGTCCTTCAAACAGATGCCGACGGTGGAGGAGACAGCCGGACGGGCGCAGCGTATGGGAGACACCCCTGGTTTCCGACAGATGCAGTAATGATCGACGAGGACCCCCGGTCTCCCGTGTGAGGGGAGACCGGGGGTCCTCGGTGTCGGCGTGCTGGCCGGACGGTCAGCGGGCGACGGCGATCGCGAAGGGCACGAAGCCGACCGACCCGAGCAGACTCGGCACCAGGAGCGCCACCGCCTCGGTGCCCCGAGCGGTGCTGATGTCACCGAGGTCGACCACCCAGTCGTCCTGCCATCCGAGGCTGCTCAGGACGGTCCGCACCAGGTCCTTCGCGTCGGGGTCGTCGCCGGAGAGGAACACAGTGGGTGGGTTCCGGAGCACACCGGGACTCGTCATGACGGAGAACAGCATCGTGTTCAGGCCCTTGACGACCTTCGTCGCCGGGAGTGCTGCCTGCAGGAGCTCACCGAGACTCGTGTCCCGGTGGAGGAGCCCACCGGGGAGGCCGTCGGCGCTCCGGACGGTGGCGTTCGAGACGTCCAGGAGCACCTTGCCGGCGAGTGCCTCACGGTGGCCGGTGAGACGTTCGAGCGAACCGTCGCCCGGGGTCGCGTTGATGACGAGATCGCTGTTCGCGATCGCGGTCGCGACGTCCGAGACGCTGGCGTCGCTCCGGGCCGCGGCGGTGCCCGGGTCGCGGACCCCGAGCGTGACCCGGTGGCCCGCGGCGGCCAGCCCGGCTGCGAGGGTCGTGCCGACGCGCCCGGCGCCGAGGACGGCGATGGTGCTCGTCGTGGTCGTGGTGGTGTTCATGGTCATGGGGACTCCTTGTCCTGAGGAAGCTGCGGGGCGACCGGCGTCAGCGGAGAACCGCGGCGATGCCCGATGCCAGGCCGAGGGTGGTGGCGATGAAGTCGTCGCTGGCGAGGGTCCACGGCGCGCCGGTGGAGTCGATGACGGCGCCGTGGGCCTCCTGCACGAGCAGTGCGCCGGCGACGAGACCGGACCGGACCTGGCCGTACTGCCAGAACGCGTCGGTGTGCCCTGCGGCGACCTGCACGAGCTGCAGGGTCGCGGGGACGGTGGCGGACACGAGCAGTGCGGCGCCGAGCATCCGGTCGATCGACGCACTCATGCGGCGGCGGGCGTCGGCTGCCTCGCCGGGCGCGGCCTGCCCGGTGCCGACGAGTGCGGCGGCCAGGTCGGACTTCGCGGACACCGCGAGGGGTGAACCGTTCAGGGACGCCCCTGCGCCTCGGACCGCGGTGAAGGTCTGGCCGAGGGCGGGCAGGAACACCGCGGTGACGACGGGGACGTCGTCGCGGACGAGTGTCGCGGTGACTCCCCAGTCGACCCGGCCGTGGATGTGGTTCACGTTGCCCTCGGCGGCGTCCGTGACCCACCACTCTCCGGCACCCAGGGAGCCGCGACCTTCTTCGTCGTCGTCCCACCGGGCCTCCGGACGGAGCCGCTCGAGTGCCGGGCGGAGCACCGCGACCGAAGCGGCGTCGTTGTCGCCGATGGCCGCGAGGAGCGTGTCGAGGTCGTCGACGCGGTCCTCGGTCGAGAAGCGGCCGAGCAACACGGTCCCTGCTTCGGTGACCGCGGCCGTGAGGCCGGCGAGCAGCGCGACGTCCTCGACCGTCTGCGCAGAGTTGGTCGTGTCATCCATGGGTTCTTCTCCTTCGCCGCGGCGTTCCTCGTCGCTGTGGTGGCAACGGTAGGAGCGGGCGGTGATGCGCACAAATACAATCCGTGCACATGTAGATTGCGTTTCGTGCAACTGGACCTGAACCTCCTGACTGCGTTGGATGCGTTGCTCGACGAGGAGAGCGTCACCGGTGCCGCAGACCGACTGCACCTGTCCGCCCCCGCGATGAGCCGCACCCTCGGTCGGATCCGCCAGGCGACCGGGGACCAGATCCTCGTCCGTGCGGGTCGCGTCATGCGGCCGACCCCGCGTGCGATCGCGCTGCGGGACGAGGTGCGAGCCCTGGTCCTGCGGAGTGCTGCCGTGTTGACACCGGAACGGGAGTTGCACCTCGACGCGCTGCAGCGTGTGTTCACGATCCAGGCGCACGACGCCCTGACGACGGCACTGGCGCCCGTTCTCGTGCAGCGGGTGGCGACGGTCGCGCCCGGTGTCCGGGTGCGGTTCCTCGGTGAGGCGTCCGGCGGGAACACCGAACTCGGACGTGGGGTGGTCGATCTGGAGATCGGATCAGCGGCGCCGGTGTCACCGTCGATCGACCACGAGGCCGTCGGCACGGACGAGCTCGTCGGAGTGGCCCGTGCCGGTCATCCGATGCTCTCGGCACCGATCGACCTCGAGCAGTGGGTCGCGGTGCCGCACGTGGTGGTGTCGCGCCGAGGCCGGTTGCGGGACCGCGTCGACGATCACCTGGAGTCGGTCGGCCGGTCGCGGACGGTCGTGTCGTCCCTGGCGGCGACCGGCGCGGCGATCGATGTCGTCCGGTCGACCGACGCCGTCGCCGTCGTGCCAGCCTCCGTGGCAGCACGGCTGGACGACGGAGTGGGGTCGTTCCGGCTGCCGGTCGCTCTCCCGCCGGTACCGATCGTCCTCGCGTGGCACCGTCAGTTCACCGCCGACGTAGGGCACCGGTGGTTCCGCGCCCTCACCGGGGACGTGCTGCGCTCCGGGCGGGATCCACGCCGTCAGTCATGATCGGGTTCACGGACCTCGGACCGTCCCCGCACCAGACCGTGCGGCAACTCGAGCGCTGGTCCGAAGCGCACCGGGACGACGTGTCACCGAACCAGGCCCGGTTCGACGCCCGGTGAACCGCCGGGCGGCGACGAGTGCCCGATGCGCGCACCACGGCGCTGACCCCTAGGCTCGGACGCGGACTCGCCGGTGCACGGGGCGCACGGCGGAGGCAAGGGGGAACGCATGTCCATCACGTCCAGGATCAGCAGCGTGGGCGCGGCAACGGTCATCGCAGTCATCGCGTTGTCCGGGTGCGCAGGACCCGGCAGCACTGCGCCGGCCAGCCAGCGTCCAACGTCGCAGGCATCATCGCCGAGCGCGTCGTCGACACCGGACGCATCGCCGACACCGACCGCCGACGCCGCAGGACCGACCGACCTGACGTTCGAGGACGGCACTGCGCTCTCGACGACCGAGCTGCCGGCGTTCAGTCTCGAGATCTCCGCGCTCGGCGACTGGAAGCAGACCGGCGAGGACTCCGCCACGGGGACGCGGGAGTACACGAAGTCGGACGGGTCGGTCGCGACGATCACGCAGCAGCGGATCACCGACCTCGACCCGTCGATCGGGGACCGCGCGGCCACGGAGCAGCTGTTCACGGCTGCCGGGCTGCCGGCCGAGCAGCTCGAGGAGCAGCTCCTACCGACCATGACCGATGGGACGGCGCAGTTCCTGTCGATCGCGGGCCACAACACCGACGGATCGTGGTCAGCCACGGTGGCACGCGCGTTCGCGAAGCCGGGAGCAGCGCTCATCGTGAAGGTGAAGACCTCCTCACAGGAGGCGCTGCGTCCCGACCTGCACGACATCCTCGTCCACGCGACGGTCGTCATCGTCTGAGTCGGCGGTCCTGCTCGTCCACCGTGCACGCCGTCTAGGGTTGCCGCATGGGGACCTGGAGCGCAGAACCGGTCGGCAACGACGCAGCGGCGGACTTCGTCGGCGATCTCGAGGACGAGCGGGGGTGGACCGTCGTGGAGTCGGCACTCACCGCGGCGACGGAGGCCGGACCCGGGATGGACAGTGACGTCGCGGAACTCGCGATCGCCGCCGCCGAGGTCGTCGCGCACGGTCTCGGACGGCCGACGCAGGACGACGCCTACACCGCGACCATCGGGCAGTTCGTCGCCCGTGCCGGCCAGCCCGATGCGGGGCTCGTCCGACTGGCCGCGCAGGCCGTCGCCGCTGCCTCGGCTGACGAGGGCGAACTCGCGGAACTGTGGGACGACGCCGGTACGACCGAGCTCGCCGAGTGGCGTGTGTCGATCGCACGCCTGGGCGCGAACCTACGCACCGACCAGTAGGGCGCATCCCCGTGCGCAGGGTGGAGGCCGTCGGTGCGGGATCGCTCCGCTGGTACCGACCGGAGGCGGAGGACAGCAGCGCGGGTCCCACGCTGCTCTGGCTGCACGGCGGCGGGTTCTTCCGGGGGAGTCCTGCGCAACCCGAGGCCCACGACGTCGCCCGTGTCCTCGCCGACCAGGGCGTCACGGTGGTGACCGCGGCCTACCGCCTGGCGCCGTTCCCCGGCACAGGACCGCTGCGGCGGCGACCGGGGGGTCCGGCGCGGCAACCGGAGCGCTTCCGGCTGCCACTCGAGGACGTCATCGCCGCGGCACGGGCCGTGTCGGCCGAGTCCCCGGAGGGCATCGTCCTCGGCGGCGCGAGTGCCGGGGCGTGTCTGGCTGCCGCCGCCGCCCTGCACGCGGTGGACGACGGCACCCCTCCGGTCGGAGCTGTCTTCGCGTACGGGTTCTTCCACGCCACGCACCCCCGGGAGATCGACCCAGCGCACCGCTCGCGCGGCCACCGTCGGATCACGCACGCGCCGTGGGCGCTCGACGTCGCGAACCGCAACCACGCCGGCACCCGGCGGGCGCTGGTGCACCGGTACGCGTTCCCCGGCGGGCACGACCTGACCGGTTTCCCGCCGACGCTCGTCGTGAACGCCGAGCGCGACACGATGCGGACCTCGGGCGATCGCTTCGCGGCCGAGCTCGCGGCCGCGGGCGGGGACGTGGAACGCCATGTGCTGCCGGGCAGTGCGCACGCCTTCCTGAACCGCCCGGGCCTCCCGGCCTTCGCCACGGGAACCGCGCTCATCGCCGAGTGGATGCGGTGCCGCCGGACTCCCGCGTGAACAGCCGGTGTCCGATCGGTCCGATCACTCGACCGGTCGCGCTCCTCCGCATCCCGAGGCCGACGCCCAGGACGACGTGACCGAACCGTGTCCCACGGTCGGGACCGCCCGGTGCAGGATCGACGCATGGGGACGGGGCGAGCGGCGGCCATCGGCGGGGCGGTGGCGCTCGTCGTCGCCCTCGGCCTCGCCGGGTGCAGCGTCGGTCCGACCACCTGCACGGCGATCGGCTGGGCGAACGGCGTCGAGGTGACGCTCCTCGGTGACACCACCGACGTCGCCACCGTGACCGCGTGCGGCGGTGCCGGATGCGAGCCACCCGCAGCCGACGATCCGCCGCCCTTCCCACCGGAGGCGGACCCGGGGAACACACCGACACCCGTCGCCGGCGGCGACAGCCGGACGCTGTACCTGGGCATGGACACGCCGGAGCGCGGTGCGGTCGCCGTGTACGACCGTGCCGGCCACGTGCTCACCGAGCAGTCGGTGGCGCTGCGATGGGAGAGTCCGCACGACGCGGAGCCGTGCGGCGGTCCGTCCTCCGGTCGCGTCACCGTCCGCCTTCCCGCGTCGCCCGGCTGACCGCTGCGGCACCCGCCGGACGGGAGGCACGGCGCCGGCCCGCACCGCGCCTCCCGTCGCGTTGCCCGGCTGGGGAGTGACCGGACGGCCGCCGGACGAGCCGCGACGTCCCTGCCGCTGTCGAGCGGCCGCCGGTCAGGACGCCGGCCTGCTGAACAGGTTCACGACGTTGCCGTCGGGGTCGCGGACGAGCGCCGACCGGTTGCCCCACGGCATCGTCGTCGGCGCCAGGACGACGTCGCCGGGGTCAGGCTGCAGACGTTCGAACTCGCCGTCGACGTCCGCGACCTCGAACTCGATGAACACCGACCGGTTCGTCTGCGCGGACACGGCGTCCCCGAGCATCGCGACCGTGGCCGTGCTCGCGATGGCCAGGACCGCGCCGGAGCCGCTGAACCGCGCGAAGACCGGCGCGGGTCGTTCGGCGGGGCGGCCGGTGACACGCTCGTAGAACGCGGCGAGACGGTCGACGTCCTCGGTGACGATGCGGATGGATGTGAACGACACGGGTGCCTCCTGGAGCAGTGGTGATCTGGTCCGGCCAGCCTCCCCGACACCCGCGACACCGTCCTGTCGGTGTTTCCCGGATCCGGTCGCCTCCGGTCAGTCGACGTGCTCGGTGACTGATCGGAGGCGACCGTACGGGATGTCCAGGTCCTCGCGGCGGAGCGTCCGCGGCTGCGGACGCTCGTCGGTCAGTTCGATCGACAGCACCCGGTCGCCGCGGAAGGCGCGGACACCGTCCCGCAGGCGGCACCAGGCGATCAGGTACCAGTCGCCGGTCTTGCCGATCGACCCCAGCGGTTCGACCTCCCGGACGGACTCCGACCCCGAGCGGTCCCGGTACCGCAGCCGGACCACCCGGTCTGCCCGGAGTGCGGCGGCGAAGGCCGGCAGCACCGGTGCGTCGTCGGCGGGTTCGAGCAGGTGCACCCGTGACGCCAGGGCCCTGGCACGTCGAGCGTCGTCCTCCGGCATCACCGCGAGGACCTTCCGGACGGCGGTCGCGGCGGCCTGTCGGAAGGGCCCACGCTGCAGCGTCCCGAGCCCGACCAACACCGCGAGCGCTTCGTCCGGTGTGAACCCGGTCGGCCCGAGCGTCGCGGTCGCGTCGATGACGTAGCCCCCGGTCCTGCCGGGCTCCGCCCAGATCGGGAGGCCCGACTGCTGCAACGCCGAGAGGTCGCGCTCGACGGTCCGCACCGACACCCCGAACCGCTCGGCGAGCCAGCGCGCGCTGCGGGGCCGGGGAGCGACAGCGCGCAACTCCTCGACGAGGGCGTAGAGGCGGTCGGTGCGGTTCACTCCACCATCATGCGACTCGGGAGTCGGCGCGGAGACCACGGTCTGGGACCCGCCGACGGCGGCCGAGCTCGACGAGCCCTGCCCCGGGTCCGGGAGTGATCCGGCGGTGCACGTCTGTCCGCACTGCGGGGTCCGGGTTCGCTCCTGGCGGAACGGTTCCGGTCCGGAAGTTCATGCGGCTTTGATCGTCACATGAGTGCAGATGGTTCCGACGTCCGACGTGCCTACGACCCGACCCGGCTGCGGGCGGTCTTCGAGCGGAACTTCACCTATGCCTCCGCGGTGGAGCGCAACGTGCACCGGTTCGGCAGCAAGCCCGCTCTGAGCGACCCGGAGACCGGGCGGTCGTGGACGTACGCCCAGCTCGGCGCGGTCACCGGACACCTGATCGGTGGCCTCGCACGCCACGGTGTGCAAGCCGGCGACGTCGTCTGCTACCAGCTGATGAACCGGCCGGAGTTCGCGTTCCTCTACGTCGCGACCCAGGGCTTACGTGCCGTGGGTTCGCCGATGAACTTCCGTCTTGCACCCGGGGAGACCGCACACATCCTCGACGACGCCGAGCCCGTGGTCTTCGTGTACGAAGCCGCTGCTTCCGCCGACGTCGCGACCGCGCTCGCACTGGCCTCCCATCGACCGGCCGTGCTGGTCTCGGTCGGAGAGCCGGTCCCCGACGTCGAGCCGTTGCCGGCCTCGATCACCTTCGAGGAGTTGCTCGACACGTCGGCACCGTCGTTCCGAGCTCCCGAAGCCGGCACCGTCTGGGACGAGACCACCCGCCTCTACACCTCGGGCACCACGGGCCGCCCGAAGGCCGTGCCCCTGTCGAGCCTCAACGAGACCCTGAGTGCGCACGACGTGATCATGCACCTGCCGCTGTCACCCCGGGACCGGACGCTGAACATGTCGCCCTGGTTCCACCGGGGCGGCGTGTACTGCGCGGGACCGAACCCGGTGTTCTACGTCGGGGCGGAAGCCGTCACCCTGCGGCAGTTCGACCCGGTGCGTGTCCTCGACCTGATCGAGGAGTCGAGCCTGACGTTCGTCGTCGGAGCTCCGACGAACCTGGAGCGCCTGGCGGACGAGCAGGAGGCGCGGCCCCGTGACCTGTCGAGCCTCACCGGCATCGTCACGATGGGGGCACCCTTCGAACGGCAGGCGGCGCTGCGGTACCAGCGGGTGCTCACCCCGAACATCTCGAACGGGTACGGCACGACCGAGACCTTCTGGAACACGTTCCTCCGCGGCTACGAACTGACCGCCAACGCGGGTGCTGCCGGGCGCGCGAACATCGACGACGACGTCGCCGTCGTGCAGGCCCTCGCCGGACGGCTCGCCGACCCGCGGGACCAGGTCGCGAAGGACGGCAAGGAGATCGGCGAGATCGCGATCCGGTCGATCAAGTCCGGGTACGCCTACGTGCACGACCCGGACGCAGAGCAGGCGAAGTTCCAGGACGGTTGGTTCTACCCGGGGGACCTCGCCACCTGGAACGAGGACGAGGTCGTCACGATCGTCGGCCGGAAGGACGACATGCTCATCTCCGGCGGCGAGAACGTGCACCCCGTGCAGGTCGAAGAGGTCCTCGCCGGTCACGCCGGGGTCGCGGACTCGATCGTGGTGGGGAAGGCGGACCCCGAGTGGGGCCAGGTCGTCGTGGCGTACGTCGTCCGTCGCAGCGGACAGCTGACCGATCCCGCTTCCGCGGCTTCGGCTCTCGACGCGCACTGCCGGGCGAGCACCGACCTCGCCGACTTCAAGCGGCCGCGCCTCTACGCCTTCGTCGACGAGTTGCCCTACACGGCCACCGGGAAGAAGCAGCACTTCGTGATGCAGCGCCGCACGTCCGACGACGCGGAAGCCGGCCTGTTCGTCCGCCCCTGAGTGCAGTGGCAGCAGCGCGGTGCAGTGGCGCCAGCGCGCAGACGGCCCGTCAGCGGAGTCGGCGGACGTGCACCGTTGCGACTCAGCGGGAGGTTCACACCGGTGCCGGCAGCTCCAGGCCCTTGAGCTCGCGCATCACGGAGTTGAGGTGCCACTGGTCGCGGAACAGCCCGTACCGGTCGCGGTCGGTGGTGACGATCTCCAGGTCGCGCCGCCGCTCGAGCAACGCGAGGTCGGAGTCCGTGACGGTGCGGACCATCGTCCACGGCAGCGGTTCGACGCGGACGGCGGTGCCGAACTCCGCCGACAGGCGCGACGTCAGGACCTCGAGCTGGAGCGACCCGATGACGCCGACCATCGGCGCCTGCGCGGTCCGACGCTCGGACTCGAGCAGCTGCACGACGCCCTCGCCGGCGAGCTGTTGCATGCCCTTGCGGAACTTCTTCGCGGTGCTCGGGTCGGTGGGCGCGACGGTGGCGAACAGCTCCGGCGCGAACCGGGGGAGCGGCTCGAACTCGACGGCCTCGTCGCTGTACAGGGTGTCCCCGGGGTGCAGCATCGTCGCGTTCACCAGACCGACCACGTCGCCGGGCCAGGCGACGTCGACGGTGTCGCGCTCCCGACCGAACACGCTGAGCGCGTGCTTGGTGTTGAACCGTCGGCCGGACTGCGCGTGGGTCAGCATCATGCCGCGGTCGAACCGGCCCGAGCAGATCCGGACGAAGGCGACCTGGTCGTGGTGGGCGGGGTCCATGTTCGCCTGCACCTTGAACACCTGGGCTGCGAAGGGCTCGGTGACCGGACGGGGCGCGCCGTCCTCGGTGCGACGCGGGAGCGCGGCAGGGGCGGTGTCGCGCAGGAAGCGCAGCAGGTCGACCGTGCCCAGGTGCTTGGTGGCGACGCCGAAGAACACCGGCATGCTCACGCGCGCGTGGAAGTCGTCCTGGTCGGGCAGCCCACGGACCTCGCGGGTGAGCTCGACCTCTTCCAGCGCGGTCGCCCACGCACTTCCGAACAGTTCGGCGGCCTCGTCCGCCGAGCGCTCGGTCGCGACCGGCAGGTGCCCACCGCCGGTGGACTCGTACGTGGTCAGGGTCCCGGTCGTGGTGTCGACCAGTCCCCGCAGGTCACCGGCCTCGCCGACCGGCCAGGTGACCGGCGTCGGGGCACGTCCGGTGCGCTCCTCGAGCTCGTCGAGCAGGTCGAGGGCTTCACGGCCGGGGCGGTCCCACTTGTTGACGACGGCGATGACGGGGATGTCGCGGGTGCGGCAGACCTCGAACAGACGGATCGTCTGCGCCTCCATGCCCTTCGCGGCGTCGATCAGCATGACCGCGCAGTCGACGGCCGCGAGCGCGCGGTAGGTGTCCTCGGAGAAGTCGGCGTGGCCCGGGGTGTCGACGACGTTGATGAGCGTGCCGCCGGCGTCGAGTTGGACGACGGCAGAGCTGATCGAGATCCCGCGGCTCCGCTCGATCTCCATCCAGTCGGACACGGTCGCGCGCCGGGTGGCCTTGCCCTTGACCGCACCGGCCTCGTCGATGGCGGAGGCCGCCAGGGTCAGCGACTCGGTGAGCGTGGACTTGCCAGCGTCCGGGTGGGCGATCACGGCGACGGTCCGACGGCGTTCGGCTTCCCGCTCGATCGTGCCGGCGGCGGCGGTGTCCGCCGGGGACGGACCGGTCACGCGTCGCCCCGCTCGTGGCGTCGACCGACGGCGTGACCTGGGTGTTCCGACTTCTGCACCCTCCGACGATACCGACTGCTCCGGACAGTCGACGAACCGGGGCCCTCCGGGAGGCGCGCCGGGTCCGGCGCGTTCCGGACGCCCGCGACCCCGCGACCGCCGCCGGGGTACCGCGACAGGGAACCCCTCTCCGGCACCTTCCGCCGTACCGTGGGCCCATGCCGAACGAGAACGAGGTACGGGACTTCCTGATGTCGCGGCGCGCGCGCATCGCGCCGGAGTCGGTCGGACTCCCGGGCGGTGCCGGTCGGCGGGTCCCGGGCCTCCGACGCGGCGAGGTCGCGGTCCTCGCCGGGGTGAGCGCCGAGTACTACGCGCGGATCGAGCGGGGGAACCTGGCCGGGGTCACCGACACCGTGCTCGACGCGATCGCCCGGACGCTGCGGTTCGACGACTCCGAGCGATCGCACCTGTTCGACCTGGCCCGGTCGGCGAACGTGTCACCGGTGCGCCGGGCCCGCACGAGCACCTCGGGGTCGGTCCGTCCGGGGCTCCGCTTCGCGCTCGAGGCGATGCGGGACGTCGTCGCCTTCGTGCAGAACGCCCGTCTCGACGTGGTGGCGATGAGCGACCTCGCCCGGGCGCTCTACAGCGACGTCGTCGAGACCGGAGGCGACCAGCCGAACTTCGCCCGGTTCGCGTTCCTGCACCAGGACCTGTCCCGTCGGCTCTACCCGGACTGGGAGGGAGCGGCGGACATCTCGGTCGCGATGCTGCGGACCGCGGCCGGCCGCCACCCCGACGACCGCGGACTGCGGGACCTGATCGGTGAGCTCGCGACGCTCAGCCCGGAGTTCCGGCAGAAGTGGGCGGCGCACGAGGTCCGGTTGCACACCCACGGCGTCAAGACCTTCCACCACCACGCGGTCGGTGACGTCCGGCTCCACTTCGAGAACCTGACGCCGGGCCTCGACAGCGAGCACAGTCTGCTCGTCTACGCGGCGGAGCCGGGCAGCACGGACGCCGAGTCCTTGCAGCTGCTGGCGAGCTGGGCCGCGACACGGGCGGCGGACGGTGCACGGGCGACGGGCGTGTCGGACGAGATGCGCGCCTCCCGACCGGCTGGTGTCGACCGAGACGTGCCCTGACAGGGCGTCCTCCGTCCGGTGGCCCCGCCGTACGGTCGATCCGGCCGCAGCACCGACAGGACGGACCCCGATGACGACCACCGCACCCACCCCGACGACGACCGGGGACACCCAGACCCGCATCCCGTGGAGCGCCCTCGTCGCCCTCGCCGCGATCGGGTTCCTGCTGCTGTCCGCCGAGACGATGCCGGCAGGGCTGCTGCCGCTGATGGCCCGGGACCTGGACACCGGTGAGGGTGTCATCGGTCAGTTCATCAGCGTCTGGGCGCTCGGCACCGTCGTGGTCACCGTGCCGGCCATCACGCTCACCCGCGGGATGCGCCGGAAGCCGCTGCTGCTCATGACCCTGCCCTGCCTGGTGCTCGCGAACGCCGTGACCGCGATCTCGTCGGACGTCGTCGTCTCGCTCGTCTCCCGCTTCGTCGGCGGTGCGGCCACCGGCGTCCTGTGGGGGATGCTGGCCGCGTACGGGCGTCGGATCAGCCCGCCCTCCCGTGGTGGCCTGGCCCTGGCGATCGTGTCGACGGGTGCGCCGGTCGGTTTCGCCCTCGGCACACCACTCGGCGCCTGGGTCGGCGGGGTGCTGGACTGGCGCTGGTCCTTCGTCGGCATCTCCGTGCTCGGCGTCGTGCTGCTCGTCCTGGTCACGCTCCTGGTGCCGGACGTCGCGGGACAGCCCGCCGGCGGACGCCTGCCGCTGCAGCGGGTGTTCCTCCTCCGCGGTGTGCCGGTCGTCCTCGCCGTCATCTTCGTGTGGATGCTGGGCCACAACACGATCTACACGTACATCGCGCCGTTCCTGCGGGACACCGACACGGGTCTCTCGGCGGACCTGGTGCTGCTGGTCTACGGGGTCTGCTCGATCGGTGGCGTCGTCCTGACGGCGGTCCTGATCGACCGGTACCCCCGGGGGCTGCTGTGGGCGAGCCTCGGCGGCTTCGTCGTCGCTGCGGTGCTGCTCGTCGTCGGGCACGGATCAGCCCCGGTCGTCCTCGGTGCGGCCGTGCTGTGGGGGCTGACCTTCGGCGGTGCGGCGCCACAGTTGCAGAGCGCACTGACGATCGCGGGCGGCACGGAGTCGGACCTGGCGAACGCGTTCCTGCCGGTGGCCTTCAACCTCGCGATCTCCGCCGCCGGTCTGGTCGGCGCGCTGCTCATCGCGGTCTCGGGCGGGCTGGTCCTCGCGGTGTCCATGGCCGTCCTCGGGGCCCTGGCGCTGGTCGTGACGGTGGTCGGCCGGCAGACCTTCGCCGGTCGTGCCTGAACGGAGCCCGGCCTAGTACTCCGACTTCGCCGCGCAGGTCACCGTGTCGGCGGTCTGGCCGGACACCGAGTCCGGCAGCTCGGCCGCGGACGCGCTCGCCCGGGGCGTCGCCGGAGGCGTCGTCGTGCTCCCGGAGGCGGGCGGGGTGGTAGTGGCTGACGGGCTGGCGGGAGCCGACGGCTTCGCGGTGGGCGCGTCGGGATCGCGAACGGCGGAACGGCCGAGGCTGTTCGGGGCGAGCCGCACCGGTTCGTCGTCCTGCAGCGCAGCCGTCAGGGTCGCCGCGGGCCCCTCGGACACCAGGACCCGAGCCGGGTCCTCGGGGTCGTCGACGACCGGGAACTGAACGAACACCATGTTCGAGAGTCCGACGGTGTTGACCGCGAGTGCGAGGCGCGCCAGGGTCGCCGCGTCGTCGAGCGAATCCGACAGGACCATGTTCTTGAAGGCGGTGTCCGCGAGCCGCAGGACCTTCGCCGGGTTGGTGAGCGTGCCGGCGGAGACGGTCTGGCGGGCGAGGGCGGACATGAACGTCTGCTGGTTGCTGATCCGGCCAAGGTCGCTCGCGTCGCCGACGCCGTGTCGCGACCGGAGGAACGCAGCGGCCTCGGCCCCTCGGAGCTCGCGGTTGCCGGGCTGCAGGTCGAGCGCCGGGGTGACGTCGTCGTCCTTGATCGGCGTGGCGAGGCAGACCGTGACACCGCCGACCGCGTCGGCCATCCGGACGACCCCGTCGAAGGTGATCTTGCCCGCGTAGGCGATCTGCAGGCCGGTGAGCTTGCCGATGGTGCTCGCGACGCAGGCCAGGCCGTGCTGCTCGCCGCCGCGGGAGAGCGCCGTGTTGAGCATCGCGGCGGACGAGGCCGGGGTGACGGCACCGTCGTCGTTCGTGCACGCCGGGATCGGGACGACGAGGTCGCGCGGGAAGCTGATCACCGACATGTTCGAGTGGTCGGCCGAGATGTGCACGAGGATGTTGGTGTCGTTGTTGCCGACGCCGTTGCTGGCCTGCTGGTTCGCCGGGTCGTCGAACCCGGCACCCTGTCCGTCGCGGGTGTCGGTCGCGACGAGCAGCATGTTGACCTCGCCCGACTGGGCCGTCAGCGCGGGCGCCTTCTTCGCAGTGGTGCCGGGCATCGCGAGCGAGACGGACGGCTGGGCGCCCTGCAGGACCTGCCAGGTGGCGATGGCGGCGATCGAACCGGACCCCACCACGGCGACCGCGGCGACGACGGCGATGCCGCGCAGCACGAACCCGAACGGACCGCGACGACGCAGCCTGCCGTGCCGGATGAGCGGTGACGGGCTCGTCGACTGGTCCGCGTGCGCTCGTCCGTCGTCCGACATGCATCCCCCGGGGTCAGTCCGGGAGAGGTCCCGGTCCCGTCATCATGCCGGACCGCAGGGCTCCGCACCGTCGAGACACCTGAGAGACCGTCAGGCGGCGGCGCCCTCGTCCACCGCGAGCACCTCGGTCCGGAGCGCCGGGCAGTGCTCGGGACTCGGGTGCTCGGAGATGTGGATGACCTCGTCCAGCCGGTCCCGGGTCGCCGTCAGCTCGGCCAGCTGTGCGGTGATCCGGTCGCGTTCCTGCACGAGCAGGGCGAAGGACTCGGCCGTGGCTTCACCGGCGTCGACGCAGGGCAGGAGCCGGACGATGGTGCGGCTCGGCAGTCCGGCGGCGAAGAGCTGCTGCACGAGGCGGACCCGGTCCACGGCCTCCGTCCCGTAGGTCCGTTGCCCGGTGCCGGTCCGGGTGGCGGTGAGCATCCCCTGCTCCTCGTAGTAGCGGAGCGAGCGGACGCTCACCCCGGTCCGGGCAGCGAGGTCGCCGATGCGCATGTCGTCTCCGTTCGGGGCTTGCCCCTGACACTGATGTGAGGTCTTACCGTAACCGAGCCGCAGCGGGACGGACCCGTTCGGCGGAAGGAAACCACCATGGACATCACCGGATCCGTCGCCCTCGTCACCGGTTCGAACCGCGGGATCGGACGACACTTCGTCGAACAGCTCCTCGAACGCGGCGCGTCGAAGGTCTACGCCACCGCCCGGCGTCCCGACCTCGTCGACGTCCCCGGGGTCGAGGTGCTCGCCCTCGACATCACCGACCCGGCCTCGGTCGCGGCCGCCGCCGCAGCAGCCGGCGACGTCACGCTGCTGATCGACAACGCCGGCGTCTCGTCGTCCGGCTCGCTGCTCACCGACGACCTGGCGGACGCCCGCCGAGCCCTCGACACCCACCTCTGGGGAACGCTCGACATGGTCCGGGCGTTCGCGCCCGTCATCGAGCGGAACGGCGGGGGTGCGATCGTCAACGTCCTCTCCGCGCTCTCCTGGTTCTCGGCGCCGGGCGCGGGTGGGTACGCCATCGCGAAGGCCGCCGAGTGGAACATGACCAACGCCGTCCGGCTCGAGCTCGCCGGCCGGGGAGTCACCGTGCAGGGCCTCCACCTCGGCGCCGCCGACACCGACATGATGGCCGGCTACGACGGCCCGATGACCGACCCCGCGGACGTCGTCCGTGCGGCCCTCGACGGGGTCGAGCGGGACGCCACCGAGGTGCTGGTCGACGACTGGACCCGCCTGGTCAAGGCCTCCCTGGCGGGCGACCCGGTGGACTTCTCGGCGCAGATCGCCTGACCCGGTCAGCGCGTGCCGACCGGCACCGGACCGGGGAGACGACGGACGGGAGGCCCGTGGCGACACCGCCACGGGCCTCCCGTCCGTCGGGTGCATCAGTCCGCCAGCGCTGGTCGGTCAGCCCTTGAGGCCGGCGGAGGCCATCGTGGCGACGAACTGCTTCTGCGCGACGAGGAAGAGCAGGATCAGCGGCAGGGTCGCGACGACGTTGCCCGCCATGAGGAGCGACCAGTCGGTGCGCCGCACGCCCTGGAAGTTCGTCAGGCCGAGCTGCAGCGTGAAGGCGTCCTCGTCGTTGATCGCGATGAGCGGCCAGACCAGGTCGTTCCAGGACCCGAGCAGTGTGAACACCGCCAGGGTGGCCAGGGCCGGACGGGCGAGTGGCAGCACGATCCGGAAGAAGACCTGCAGCCGGCTGCAGCCGTCGATCATGCCAGCCTCCTCGAGTTCGGCGGGCAGCGACAGGAAGAACTGCCGCATCAGGAAGATGCCGAACGCCGACGCGAGCCACGGCACGATCGCGGCCCCGAGGTGGTCGACGAGGTGCAGTCGGGCGAACATGACGTAGGTGGGGATCATGAGCAGCTGCGACGGGATCATGATCGTGGCGAGGACGGCCAGGAACCCGAAGGTGCGGCCGGGGAAGCGCAGCCGGGCGAAGCCGTACCCTGCGAGCGAGCACAGGACCAGGTGCGAGACGATCGCCGACGCCGACACGATGACGGTGTTGAGCAGCCAGTGCAGGACGTCGCTCTCGGCGAAGAGCCGCTCGTAGCCGGACAGGGTGAACTGCGTCGGGATGAAGGACGGCGGGAACCTGTTGATCTCGGACGCGGGCTCGAGCGAGGTCGTGAACATCTCGATGAACGGCACCAGGAAGAGCAGCGAGATCGGCAGGAGCAGGAGGTGCCAGGGGCTGAACGGCAGGCGTCGCCGTCGCCGCGAGGTGGGTGCCCCGACGGCGTCGGCGCGGTCGGGACCGGGTACGAGGACGGGGACACGGGTCTCGGTGGACATCAGGGCGTGCTCCTTCCGGCGTGTCGCTGCGCGACCGTGACGATGACCGTGGTGACGAGGGTGAGGAAGAACAGGCCGTAGGCGATGGCGGAGCCGTAGCCGAACTGGAGGTTCTGGAACGCGACCTTCCAGAGGTGGTAGACGATCGTCTGCGTCGCGTCGAGCGGCCCTCCGCGGGTGGTCGCGTAGACCAGGTCGAAGAGCTGGACCGCCTGCAGGGTCTGGTAGACGGCGACGAACGAGGTGACCGGCCGCAGCTGTGGCCAGACGACCCGCCAGAAGGTCTGCCACGAGTTCGCGCCGTCGATCCGGGCGGCCTCGATGACCTCGCCGGGCACGTCCTGCAGTGCGGCGAGGTAGATCACCGTGGTGAACGCCGCCTGCCCCCAGAGCGACATCACGATGATGACGAGCATCGCCTCGCTCCGGTCCTCGAGCCAGCCCTGCTGCGGCAGGTGCAGGACCCGCAGGACGTTGTTCACGATGCCGAACTGCGGGCTGAACAGGTACGTCGTGAGGATCCCGGTGGCGGCCGCGGATGCGACGAACGGCACGAAGACCGCCGTGCGGTAGAGCCCGATGAACCGGATCTTGCGGTTGAGTGCCACCGCGAGGAACAGCCCGAGCAGGAGCGACGCCGGCACGAAGAGGACCGTGTAGAGCCCGGTGTGCAGGACGGCCGCTCCGAGCGAGGCATCGGTGGCCAGGTCCTGGTAGTTCTGCGTGCCGACGGCCGTCGCCGGGCTGAACCCGTCCCAGCTCTGGAACGAGAGCACGAGTGCCCACACGCCGGGGAAGATCGTCAGACCGAGGACGATGGCGAGCGCGGGGGCGACGAAGCCCCAGCCGGCTGCTGCCTCACGCCGGGACCGGGCGGACCGCCGACGGGCTGCGGCCTTCGCGGGCGTCTGCTCCCGCTGCCGGGGCGGCCGGATCGTGGAAGTGCTCATGTCGTGGCTCCTAGCCCTGTCGCAGTGCCTTGTCGGCGGCGACGGTCGCCTGCCGCAGCGTCTCGGCCGGGGTCCCCTCGCCCTGGAGCACCCGCGCGACCCCGTTGCCGACGGCTTCGGACAGGCCGTTGTAGCCGGGCACCGTCGGTCGCGCCTGTTCGGCGTTGGCGGAGTTCGCCTGCATGACGTCGAGCCCCGGCAACGCGGCGACCTGCTTCCGGAACGCGGCGCTGGAGGTCTCGCTCGAGCGGAGCGGCAGGTTGCCGACGGCGACGTTGAACCACTCGTCCTGTTCCGCCGAGGTCAACCACCGGGTGAACTCGGTCGCCCAGTGCGCGCGGTTCACGTCCTCGTTGTCGAACACCGTCCAGAGGTCCGGGCCCGACACGGTCTGGTGGTCGCCGTCGGTGCCCGGCAGCTGGACGACGCCGTACGAGGTCTTCGCCGTCTGCAGGGCCGAGAGTTGCCACGGGCCGGAGGTGATCATCCCGATCCGGTCGCTCGCGAACAGCTGCGCGGCCTTCGTGTCGGTCTGGTCGAGGTACACGCTGCGGTCGTCGACCGCCATGGCGCGGAGGAACGCGACCGCCTCGACCCCGGCCTTCGAGTCGAAGGCGGACTGTTCGCCGTCCTCGCTGAGGATCGCGCCGCCGTTCTGCCAGAGGTGTGGCCAGAGCTGCCAGGTGGTCTCCTCGCTGCCGGAGACCGAGTAGCCGTACCCGTAGGTGTGGCTGTCCGCGTCCGTCAGTCGCTTCGCCGCACGCCGGAAGTCGGTCCAGGTCCAGTCCGCGGTCGGGTACGCGACGCCGGCCCGGTCGAACACGGTGGTGTTGTAGAGCAGCGAGATGTTGTCGACGACGGCGGGGAACCCGATCACCTTGCCGCCGGTCGGTTGCGCGGTCTCCCGGGCCGCCGACGAGAACTCGTCCCAACGGACCTCCGGATCGGACACCACGTCCCGGAGGTCGAGCGTCCGACCGGAGCGCTCGAGCTGGCTCGCCCAGGAACCGAACGTGTAGGAGATGTCGGGGGAGTCGTGGCCGGCGAACGACGCCGCGAGTTTCTGGAGGAGCTCCTCGGTCGACGAGGCACCGGAGGACATGTCGATCGTGACGTTCGGGTGCTCCTCCTCGAACTCCGCGACGAGGCGCTGCAGGAGCTTCTCGGCCCGGTCGCTCTGGCCGGACCACATGGTGATGGTGACCGGTGCGTCGGTGTCGAGCACGGTCGCCCCCGGGGAAGCGCAGCCGGCGACCATCGTCGTCGTGACCGCGAGGGCGACACCGAGCACGAGGCCCTTCAGCCGTCTGGTCGATGGTCGGAGGGTGGACGTCCGTCGTCGTGTCGGCACCGAGAACTCCTTCGTGATCGAACCGTGGGATGGGTCGTGGAGGCATACTGTGTGGTTTTGAGCAGTTGTCGCAATGAACGACCAGAAACGCGCAGTCCAGTTGAGCGAAAGGGAATCCGTGACGCACTTCCTCGAGTCCGCCCCGATCCTCCGGACCGGGTCGTCGAAGCGGTCCAGCCGCAAGATCGCGATCATCACGGCCGTTCGCGAACGTCGGAGCGTCGGGCTCGACGACCTGGTGCGGGCGTTCGGGGTGTCCGCGGCGACGATCCGGCGAGACCTGGCGGACCTCGAGGACCAGGGGCTCCTCGCCCGGACACACGGCGGAGCGCGGACCCTGTCACCGGCGTCCGAGGTCCCCGTCGGGCTGCGGGACTCCCAGTACCGCGACGCGAAGCTGCTCATCGCCCGCTGCGCCGCGACCCTGCTGCCCGAGGGGCCCTGCGCCGTGGCGATCGGCGGTGGCACCACGGCCGCCGGGGTCGCGCGTGCGCTGATGTTCCGGGCAGACCTCACCGTGGTCACGAACTCGGTGACGACGGCGTCGGAGATCGGCGGCCGGCCGAACCTCACGGTGGTGGTCACCGGCGGCGTCGTCCGCGGGCACTCCCTCGAACTGGTCGGTGCGCTGGCGGAGAGCACCTTCAACGCCGTCACCGTGGGGACGGCGATCCTCGGCATGGACGGTGTCAGCGTCGCGGGCGGGGCGACGACGCACGACGGGACCGAGGCGCGGACGAACAGCGTCATGGCGCGTCGGGCTCACCGGGTCGTGGTGGTCGCCGACTCATCCAAGATCGGCCGGGTCACCACGGCCCGGGTCGCCGACCTCGGCGACGTGGACGACCTGGTGACCGACGACGCGGCGGATCCCGACGAACTCGACCGCATCCGGCGGCACGGCGTCCGCGTCCACACGGTCAGCGTGCCGCCGCCGCGCTGACCCGCACCCGGCCGAACCGGTCCCGCCCGGCGAGGTGCGGCGCGGAGACGATCGTAGGAGCAGCTGCGGCATCGACGACGGAAGCGAGCACCGTGACTGCGCGGCGCTGGTGGTGCGTCGTCGGGGGTCGGCGGTCCGATGTCCACGAGGTCCGGGGGAGAATGAGCCCGTGGACGGTCAGGGACAGCAGCCGCGATGGCGGAAGACGTGGTCGACGGTGCAGGTCGGGGTGTTGTCCGCGGCCGTGGTCGGGTGCATCGTGCTCCTGCTGACCGGGGACGGGACGCTCGACCGGGTCTACGCGGTCGCGCTCGTGTTCTTCGGCATCGCCCTGCTCGGGCACGTCACCTTCCTGGTGCTCACGGCGCGGGCCGAGCGGGGACGCTGAGCGGACGACCGCGCACACGTCCACCCGCACCCTGTCAGGCTGTACTCCCCATGGAACTCATCGCGCCCGAACTCGTCGTCGTGCTCGTGGTCGCGATCGCCGTCGCCACCGCCGTCTCGAACCGGCTGCGCGTCGCGCCCCCGGTCCTCCTGCTCGCCTTCGGGGCCGCGATCGCCTTCATCCCGGCGTTCGGGAAGCTGGAGCTGCCCGCCGACGTGGTGCTCTTCCTGTTCCTGCCGGCACTGCTCTACTGGGAGAGCCTGACGATCTCGCTCCGGGAGATCCGGAACAACCTGCGCGGCATCGTCCTGATGGGCACGCTCCTGGTCGTGCTCACCGCCGGCGGTGTGGCGACGCTGCTGCACCTGCTCGGGATGCCCTGGGGCCCGGCGTGGGTGCTCGGTGCGGCGGTCGCGCCGACGGACGCCACCGCGGTCGGTGCGCTGACCCGGTCGCTGCCACGTCGGAACACGACCGTCCTGCGCGCGGAGTCCCTGGTGAACGACGGGACGACGCTCGTCATCTACGGCATCGCGGTCGCGGTCACGGCGGGGGAGCAGGAGCTCACCGTCTGGAACGTGTCCGGCATGCTGCTCCTGTCCTACGTCGGTGGGATCGCGGCCGGACTCGTGACGTCGTGGCTCGGGATGCTCGTCCTCCGTCGGATCCACGCGGTCGTGCTCGAGAACCTGCTGACGCTGCTGGTGCCGTTCGCCGCCTTCCTCGCCGCCGAGGCGGTGGGTGCCTCCGGCGTCCTCGCGGTCGTGGTGGCAGGGCTCGTCGTCAGCCAGGTCGCGCCGAAGCTCGACCGGGCCGAGACGCGCCAGCAGGTGCGGTCGTTCTGGTCCTTCAGCACCTTCCTGCTCAACGGCGCCCTGTTCGTGCTGGTCGGGATCGAGGCGACGATCGCCGTCCGGGAACTCGCCGGCAGTGAGATCGTGATCGGCCTCGGGCTCATCGGCGCCGTCTCCGTCGCCGTCGTCGTGCTGCGGTTCGCGTTCCTCAACCTCTCGTGGGGCACGATCCGTCTCGTCACGCTGCGGACGGGAGGGTCGCCCCGCGAAGGACACCGCGACCGGCTGGTCAGTGGGTTGACCGGGTTCCGCGGCGCCGTCTCGCTCGCCGCCGCCGTGGCCGTCCCGCGGCTGGTCGAGAGCGGTGGCGCGTTCCCGGACCGCGACCTCATCGTGTTCGTCACCGCGGGCGTCGTGGTGGTCACCATCGTCGGGCAGTCGCTCGTGCTGCCGGCCGTCGTGCGCTGGGCGTCCTTCGACGGCAGCGGCGAGGTCCTCGAGGAGCGCCGATCCGCTGAGCGCACGGCACTCGAGGAAGCCCTCGACGCGCTGCCGCGGTTGGCTCGGAAGACCGGTGCCGAGGCGGAGATCGTCGACCGGATCCGCGAGGACTACGAGGGTCACCTGGCGCTCGTCAAGGCCGAGGAGAGCGAGGACGACGAGCACCCGCTGCTGGTCCAGCGCGGCGCGGCGGTCGAACTCGAGCTCGCACTCGTCCGGCTGAAGGCGGCGACGGTCCTGCGGTTGCGCGACCAGGGTGAGATCGACGACCTGGTGCTGCGGCAGGTCCGCGCCGAGTACGATGCCGAGGAGACCCGACTGCTCCGGCTCGACCAGCGCGGCTGACGATCCGTCCGCCTCCTTACGGCTGGCGGGCGTCCGCCGATAGTGCGTACTGACCACCCACGGACGGGCGGTCGAACACCTGCCCCACGGACGGCGGCGGGTCGATCGAGAACCAGGACGGGCCATGATCGTCGTCACGCGACTGAACGGCAGCGGATTCGCTGTGAACCCCGATCTCGTGGAGCGCATCCAGGAGACGCCGGACACGACGCTCATCATGGTCGACGGGGCGAAGTACATCGTCCGCGAGTCGCTGGCCGAGGTCATCGACCGCATCGCCGGGTACCGAGCACGCATCGTCAGCATGGCGTACGGCACCGACCTGCCCGTCGGCCGCGACGGCACCGGCCCACAGCCGACCCTCGCCCCGGTCGCTCCGCTCCGCATCCAGGACGGAGGTCGCTGACGTGGACATCGCGACCATCATCGGCATCCTCCTGGCCTTCGGCGCACTCTTCGGCATGGTCGAGATGGAGCACGTCGAACTCGGCGGTCTGTTCCTCCCCGCGCCGATGCTCCTGGTGTTCGGCGCCACCATCGGCTGCGGCATCGCGAGCACCACGCTGAAGGACGCCCTCTCGGCGTTCACGTCCGCGCCGAAGGCGTTCACCGGCAAGGTCACCCCGCCGCAGGCCGTCATCGACGACGTCGTCGGACTGGCCGAGACCGCCCGCTCGAACGGCCTGCTCGCGCTCGAGCAGGAGGCCGACAAGCACGACGACCCGTTCATGAAGAAGGCACTGCAGAACATCGCCGACGGCACCGACGGCGACGAGCTGCGGATCCTGCTCGAGGACGAGATCGAGTCGAACGCCGCGCCGATGCGGAGCGCGAGCGCGTTCTTCATGGGGCTCGGCGGCTTCGCCCCGACCGTCGGCATCATCGGCACCGTCGTCTCGCTGACCCACGTCCTGGCGAACCTCGGCAAGCCGGACGAGCTCGGCCCGCTCATCGCCAGCGCCTTCGTCGCGACGCTGTGGGGCCTGCTCACCGCCAATTTCCTCTGGCTGCCGATCGGTGGGAAGCTCCGGAAGCTCGCCCAGCTCGAGTCGGACCGGCAGACACTCCTGATGGAAGGCCTCCTGGCCGTGCAGGCCGGCAGCCAGCCACGGCTCCTCGGCGAGCGCCTCACCGCGATGGTGCCGCCGAGTGCCCGTGGCGCCTCGGGCAAGAGCGCCAAGGTCAAAGCCGGCGCCGACGACCAGCAGCTGGCGGCCTGAGCATGAGCGCCAACCCCCGGGGGCGCGGGCGCGGTCGCAAGAAGGGCGGCCACGACGAGGCCGAACACCCCGACGAGCGCTGGATGGCCTCGTACATGGACATGATCACGGTCCTGATGTGCATGTTCCTCGTGCTGTTCGCGATGTCGACCGTCGACCAGGAGAAGTACATCGCGCTGAAGAACTCGCTCGCCACCGGGTTCGGCGAGGTGAAGTCGCAGAAGGTCGACACCGCCTCCGGCACCGTCGTCACGAAGGACCAGGTCGAGGACGGCTCCGGCTACGCGACGGACAAGGCGCAGGCGGACCACTCCACCGCGGCCTCGGGGACGAAGGACACCAACGTCGACCCGGCGTCCACCGTCGTGCCGCAGACCGCGACCGAGGCGGACGTCAAGGCCGCGCAGGAGGAGCTCGACGACCTCGAGGCGATCGAGGCCGCGATCAAGGGCAACCTCGACAAGGCGGGTCAGAGCTCGAACGTGCAGTTCACGGTCGACGCCCGCGGACTCACCGTCCGGCTGATCGGCAGCGAGACGTACTTCGGCACGAACAGCGCGGACCTGTCGGACCAGGCGAAGCGGATCATGGACGCCATCGCCCCGGTCCTCCGCGGCGCCGACCACGACGTCAGCGTCGAGGGACACGCCGACAGCCGGAACTCCACCGCCCCGTACGCCACGAACTGGGAGCTCAGCGCCGCCCGCGCGACCGGGGTGCTCCGCGACCTCGTCGAACGGGGCGGGATGCCGGCCGCCCGGATCCAGTCCGTCGGCTTCGGGTCCAGCCGGCCGCTCGCGAAGGGCTCCACGGACACCGACCTCGCGTTGAACCGCCGTGTCGACATCGTGGTCCTGTCGAACGCCGACCAGGACGTCAGTGCCCTCATGCCGAGCCTCGCGAAGGCGCAGGACGGAGCCCGCTCCGGGTAGGCGCGACCGTCGCCCCAGAAGAGGGGCCAGAGCTGACGGCCGTCCCCCGGCGGCCGAGAGTACGACTCGTGACCGAGACCCTGACCGCGCCCGAGGTGTACGACTTCGCGCGCCCGTCGACGCTCGCTCGCGAGCACGCCCGGGTCCTCGAGCTGGCCTTCGAGACCTTCGCGCGGCAGTGGGGCACGCAGCTGACCGCGAAGGTCCGTGTCCTCAGCCAGGTCGCGTGCGAGCAGGTCGCGATGATGACCTACGACGAGTACGCGGCGTCGTTGCCCGCGCTCACCGGGATGGTGCTGCTGCCCATCGAGGGCGTCACCGCCAAGGGCGTCCTGCAGGTCCCGCTCGACGCCGCCCTGACCTGGGTGTCACACTCGCTCGGCGCCTCGAAGCCGCTGCCGACACCCGAGCGGACGTTCACCCCGATCGAGCAGGCCCTCGTGCGCCGCCTGGTCGAGGACGCCCTCGACGACCTCCGCTACTCCCTCGGCGGGCTGCTCGACCAGCCCGTCACCGCCGGGGCCTTCCAGTTCAACAGCCAGTTCGCCCAGGCCGCCCAGAAGTCCGACCTGATGATCGTCGCGTCGTTCGAGATCCGGGTGGGGGAGCGCATCGCCGCCGGCACACTCGCCCTGCCCGCCGAGGCCGTCCTGCCCCAGCTCGTCGACCGCCCGGCCGACGTCTCGACCGCCGACGCGAAGGCACTGCTCGACGCGCAGCTCGCGTCGGTGCCGGTCGGCGTCTCGCTCCGCTTCGCCCCGGCCACCGTCCTGCCGGCACAGGTCCTCGGCCTCGCCGTCGGCGACGTCCTGCCGCTGCCACACCCGCAGCACCGCCCGCTCACCATCTCCGTCGACGGTGAACCCGTCGGCACCGCCGCCGTCGGCGCGAACGGCTCGCGGCTCGCGGGCGTCGTCGTCACCACCACCGCATCGGAGCCGTCCGCATGACCGTCGTCACCGCCACCCTGCACACGACCGCCGCCGAGGCGCTCGCCAGCGCACTGCCCACCGCCGTCCCGCTCGTGGCCGTCGCCCAGCCGGGAGGCCCGTCCGCCGACCTGCAGGCACGTGCCGCCGACGCCGTGGTCGCTTCCTTCGTCGGTGGCGTCTCCGCGGACCTCGCCGTGGTGCTGCTCGACCTCGCCGCCATCACGGCAGCGGGCGGCGTCGACTCCGGCCTCGTGTCCGTCGCCGACGTCCTCCGCCCGTCCCTCGAGGCCGCGGTCGCCCCGTTCGGTGCCGGCGTGCTCGGTGAGGGCCGCCGCGACTCCGCCGTCGCCCTGGTCGCCGACCCGGAGGCCGTGGTGTTCGCCCTGACCGCCGCCGGGCAGCCGATGGGCTGGATCGCGATCCGGATCCGGGAGAACGGCACCGTCGCCGAGCCGATCGCGGCCGCGCCGGTGTTGTCCGCCGGCAACCTCGGCCGCATCAACAGCGTCGAGATGACCCTCACGGTCGAGATCGGTCGCACCCGGATGTCGGTGCGGGACGTGCTCGGCATGGAGCCCGGTGCCGTCGTCGAACTCGACCGCTCCGCCGGTGCCCCTGCCGATGTGCTCCTCAACGGACGGCTCATCGCGCACGGCGAGGTCGTCGTCGTCGACCAGGACTACGCCGTCCGCATCACCAAGATCCTCGACGTCGCCGAGACGGTCTGACCCGGTGGACACGCTCGTCATCGCACTCCGCGTCGCACTCTCCCTCGGTGTCGTGCTCGCCCTCATGTGGGTGCTGCACCGCCGCATGCAGAAGGGGCAGTTCGGCGCGGGACGCACCCGGGGGCGTCGTTCGGCGTCACTCGAGGTCGTCGCCCGTCAGGGCATCGGCGGCAAGGCGAGCGTGGTCGTGGTCGACGTCGACGGGGAGCGGCTCGTCCTCGGCGTGGCCGAGCACGGTGTGACCCTCCTCACGAGCGGCCAGGCACCCGCGCCGGAGCTCACGATCGTGACCGGTCCGGTCGCGCTGCCGACGGCGGACGCGTTCCGTGCGGAGCTGGACCGACAGGACGAGGGCCGGTCGGGCCTCCAGTCTGAGACCGACACCGACACCGACGCCGCCGAGTCGCTGCCGCTGCGGCCGCGCGGCCGACGTGCCGCCCCGCGGACGAACGCGGTCGTCCCGACCGCCACGCAGCTGCAGGGCTCGGTCCTCTCCGCGGACACCTGGCGCCAGGCGGCGTCGGCGCTCCGCTCCCGGCGGACCGGGTGAGCGCGGCCCGCACGGGCAGGGTGCTGCTCTTCGTCCTCCTCGGACTGACGATGGTGGCCGGCTTCCTGATGCTCACCACGACCGGCGCCCACGCGGCCGGTGTGGTCCAGCCAACCGCCCCCGCGGCGCCGACCGCCCCGCCGACGCCGTCCACCGGCGGCTTCAGCGTCGACGTCAACGGCCCCGACGGCACGCCGTCCTCCGCCGTCGTCACCCTGATCGGGATCACGCTGCTCAGCGTCGCCCCGGCGCTGCTGCTGATGATGACCTCGTTCACCAAGATCTTCGTCGTCCTCGCCATGACCCGGAACGCGCTCGGCCTGCAGTCGATCCCGCCGAACCAGGTGATCGCCGGACTCGCGCTGTTCCTGTCGCTGTTCGTGATGGCACCCGTCATCGGGCACGTCAACGACGACGCCCTGCAGCCGTACCTGGCCGGGCACCTCGACTTCCAGCAGGCCGTCGAGATCGGCACCAAGCCGCTCCGGACGTTCATGCTGCACCAGACCCGCGACGAGGACGTCGCCCTCATCACCCGGGCTGCCGGTCAGGCGAACCCGAAGGACATGTCCGCCGTGCCGATGACGACGGTCATCCCGGCGTTCATCATCTCGGAGCTCCGCAGTGCGTTCATCATCGGGTTCGTCATCTTCATCCCGTTCCTGGTGATCGACCTCGTCGTCTCCGCAGCCCTGATGTCGATGGGCATGATGATGCTCCCGCCGGTCATGATCTCGCTGCCGTTCAAGATCCTGCTCTTCGTGCTCGTCGACGGCTGGGGTCTCATCATCACGTCGCTGATCGAGAGCTACCACGTTGTCTAGCCGCACCTCGCTGCTCGGCGGAGCACTGCCCGGGAGGCACGCGTGAACCAGCAGGCGGTCATCGACCTCACCCTCCAGGCGCTCCTCGTCGCCGGCAAGCTCGCGGCACCCGTGCTCATCACCTCGCTCGTCGTCGGCTTCGCGATCTCGCTGTTCCAGTCGGTGACGCAGATCCAGGAGGTCACGCTCTCGTTCGTGCCGAAGGCCCTGGCCGTGGCGATCGCCCTGGTCGTCTGCGGCAACTGGATGATCTCCGAGATGATCGCCTTCACCCACGTGGCGTTCGACATGATCCCGAAGCTGCTCGGGAGCGGCTGATGGACCTGGTCTTCGACGCCGCCCGGCTCGAGGGCACGATGCTCGCCGGCGTCCGGCTCGTCGCGTTCTTCGTGGTCGCCCCGCCGTTCTCGTACAAGGCGTTCCCCGGCGTCGTGAAGGTGATCCTCGGCCTGGGGCTCGCGATCGGCGTCGCCCCGAAGGTCACCGCCGGGTACGAGCAGCTCGACACGGCCGCGTTCCTCGTCGCCCTCGTCACCCAGCTGCTCGTCGGACTGGTGCTCGGCTTCATGGTGTACCTGGTGTTCGCGGCCGTGCAGTCCGCGGGCGCGCTCGTCGACCTGTTCGGCGGGTTCACGCTCGCGCAGGCGTACGACCCGCAGTCGCAGGTGAACGGCGCCCAGTTCACCCGGCTGTTCCAGATGGCCTCGCTCGCGTTGCTGTTCGCCTCCGGCGGGTACCAGCTGATCATCGGCGGGCTGGTCCGGTCCTTCGACGGTGTGCCGCTCGTGGACGGCCGGTTCCCGATCGACGGGATCGCGCCGATGCTCGTCGCGGCGTTCGGGCAGATGTTCCTCGCGGCACTGCAGATCGCCGGCCCGCTCGTCGTCGTGCTGTTCCTCGCCGACGTCGGCCTGGGCCTGCTCACCCGCGTCGCCCCCGCCCTGAACGCGTTCCAGATGGGCTTCCCGATCAAGATCGGCCTCACCGTCCTGTTCGCCGGCGCGCTCTTCATGGCCCTGCCGAGCGTCGTGTCGTCCCTCACGGGTGACGCCGTCCAGGCGATCACGGGCAGGGGGTGACGGCATGTCGGACAGTGGAGAACGCTCCGAACAGGCATCCGACAAGCGGATGCGCGAGGTGCACCGCAAGGGGCAGCTCGGCCGGTCGCAGGACCTCAGCGCCTGGATCGGCATCGCCGTCGCCGCGCTGATGGTCCCGTCCACGATCGGGCACGCCTCGGCGGCCGGGCAGCAGCAGCTGCACGCCGTGACCCTCGTCATCGCTGACCCGAGCATCGGCACCATGCGGCACGTCCTCGACGACGCCCTCGCCTCGATCGGCAGCACGATCGGCCCGATGCTCGCCGTCGTCGCCGTCGCGGTGCTCGCCGTCGCGGTCGCCCAGGGTGGGGTGCACATCAAGAAGCTCACCCCGGAGCCGGACCACTTCGATCCCGTGGCCGGCGTGAAGCGGGTGTTCGGTACGCAGGCGCTCTGGAACGGGGTGAAGGCACTGCTGAAGACGGCGGTCGTCGGTCTCGTGCTGTGGTTCGCCGTGCAGGGACTCGTCCCCGTGCTCATGTCGAGCGGCTCGCTGCCGCTGACGAGCGTCCTCGAAGCTGCCGGAGCCGGCGCGGGCACCCTGCTCCGTGCCGCGATCGCTGCCGGGCTCGTCCTCGCCGCGCTCGACGTGTTCGTCGTCATCCGCCGGAACCGCAAGCGGACGATGATGACCAAGCGCGAGGTCAAGGACGAGAACAAGCAGGCCGAGGGTGACCCGCTCGTGAAGTCGCAGCGTCGCTCCCGCCAACTCGCCGCCAGCCGGAACCGGATGATCGCCGCGATCGGCACCGCCGACGTCGTGATGACCAACCCGACGCACTACGCCGTCGCGATCAGGTACGAGGCCGGCAAGTCCGCACCCCGGGTCGTGGCGAAGGGCGCCGGACCCGTCGCCGACGCCATCCGCCTGAAGGCCACCGAGGAACGGGTGCCGATGGTCCAGGACATCCCGCTCACCCGTGCCCTGCACGCCGCGTGCCAGCTCGGGCAGGAGATCCCCGTCGACCTCTACACACCCGTCGCCCGCGTCCTGTCGTTCGTGATGACGCTCGCCGCCCGCGGTGCCACCGCCGGCACGCACACCCCGCCCCGCCCCACCACCCCGGAGGAGGTCGCCACCGTGCTCGACCCGACCACGCTCAGCGGCGACGTCCGACCCCGCAAGCTCCGGACTCCGCGTCCCGTCACCGAACCCACTCCCGGAGAGGCCCTCCCCGCATGAAGCGCGCCGACCTGCCGCAGTTCGCCGTACCGGTGCTCATCGTCGGCATCATCCTGCTGTTGATCCTGCCGGTGCCACCGTTCCTGCTGGACGTCCTGATCATCTGCAACATCCTGCTGGCGCTGGTGATCCTGCTCACGACGCTGTTCGTGAAGAAGCCGCTCGACTTCTCGGTGTTCCCGTCGCTGCTGCTCGTCGCGACGCTGTTCCGGCTCGGGCTCAACGTCGCCTCGACCCGCCTCGTGCTCGCGCAGGGCTTCGCGGGCGACGTCATCCAGGCCTTCGGGCACGTCGCCGTGGCCGGCTCGGTCATCATCGGCGCGGTCATCTTCCTCATCCTCGTGGTGATCCAGTTCGTCGTCGTCACGAAGGGCGCCGAGCGCGTCGCCGAGGTCGGTGCGCGCTTCACCCTCGACGCGATGCCCGGCAAGCAGATGGCCATCGACGCCGACCTCAACGCCGGACTCATCACGGACGAGCAGGCCAAGGAGCGCCGCGCGTCGGTGTCCGCCGAGGCCGACTTCTACGGCGCGATGGACGGCGCGTCGAAGTTCGTCAAGGGCGACGCGATCGCCGGCATCCTGATCCTCGTCATCAACCTCGTCGGCGGCATCGCGATCGGCATGCTGCAGAACGGCATGTCGATCACGGACGCGCTGTCGCACTACGGCATCCTCACCATCGGTGACGGCCTGGTGTCACAGATCCCCGCGCTCCTGATGGCCGTGTCGACCGGCATGATCGTCACCCGCTCCGGGGCCGAGTCCGACATCGGCACGTCGGCCTCCGACCAGCTGTCGCAGTCCCGGACCGCCCTGATGATCGCCGGCGCTGCCGCGATCGCGATGGGGTTCATCCCCGGCATGCCGATCCTGCCGTTCCTGCTCATCGGCGCGACCCTGCTCTTCACCGGGTGGCGGATCGGTCAGAACGCGAAGCGTGCCGCCGCCACGGCCGCCGAGCAGCAGGCACTCGCGGCCGCCGCACCGGCGAGCGACACCCCCGAGGACCTCCTCGAGCAGATGCGCGTGCACGCCCTCGAGATCCTGCTCGCCCCCGACCTCGTCGACATGGTCTCCGGCGCCTCCGACGACCTCCTCGGCCGGGTCCGGGCACTCCGCCGCAAGATCGCCATCGACATGGGGATCGTCGTCCCGCCGGTCCGGACCCGGGACAGCATCGACCTGCCGCCCTCCACCTACGCCATCCGGATCGCCGGGGTCGAGGCCGGTCGCGGCACCGCGCCCGCGCGGAGCGTCCTGGCCCTCGGCGAACAGCTCGACGGCCTGCCCGGTGACCCCACCGTCGAGCCGGTGTTCGGCCTCGCTGGCAAGTGGGTCCCCGCGGAACTCCGGCACGCCGCCGAGATGACCGGCGCGACCGTCATCGACCGCGTGTCCGTGCTGGTCACCCACCTGCAGGCCGTGATCGGCGACAACGCTGCCCGGCTGCTCACCCGCGAGGACGTCAAGGTCCTGGCCGAGGGGGTCAAGCAGGTCAACCCCGCCGCCGTCGAGGAGCTCGTCCCCGGGATGCTCTCGATGGCCGAACTGCAGCGCGTCCTGCAGGGGCTGCTCGCCGAGCGGGTGCCGATCAACGACCTCGGCCGGATCTGCGAGGCGCTGACCCTCCGCGCGAAGGTCTCCACCGACCCCGAGGGCCTGGTCGAGTCGGCTCGCGCCTCGCTCGGTCCGGCACTGGCCGCCCGACACCTCGACGGCACGGTGCTCCGTGTCATCATGATCGACCCGGTGCTCGAGCAGGCGATGCTCGAGGGGCTCCGGCCGTCCGAGCAGGGCAGCCAGATCCTCCTCGACGCGCACCGGATCGAACAGGTCCTGGGCTCCGTCCGGGACTCGGTCCGCGCCGTCGAGGACCAGGGGCTGTCCGCCGTCCTGGTCTGTGCACCCCAGCTCCGTCCGGCCGTGCACCGCATGGTGTCGGCGCAGGCGAACGGGCTGCCGGTGCTGTCGTACCAGGAGGCGACCGCCGCGGGCTCCACCATCGAGACCGTGGGGGTGGTCCGTGCCGCCGATCCGATCGCAGCGTAGCGGCGCGACGCTCGACGAGGTCCGCGCCGGCGTCCTCGCCGAGTTCGGCCCCGGCGCGCGCATCGTCTCCGCCGAACGCGTCACCACGGGCGGCGTGGCCGGGCTGTTCCGGAAGGCCCATGTCGAGGCCGTCATCGAGGTCCCCGACCCGCTCGACCCGCCGACCGCCCGCGTCGCGATCGCCTCCTCCCCGGCCAAGCGCGTGGGCATCGCGGCGCTCCTCGCCGACGCCGAGGCAGCCGAGTCCCGCATCGCCGGCTCCGACGGCACCGCCACCGTCCGGGCGGACGCCTTCGCGTCGGTCCTCGACGGTTTCGCCGCGGACGGACTGGCCCCGCCGCGCCGGGCCGCCGCCCGACCCGCCGGGGTCGAGCCGGGCCTCCCGTCCGCGACCGACGGTGCGGTCCCGTCCGTGACCAGCCTGCCGGGAGGCCCGGACACCGACCCCTGGGCCGACCTGCGCGCCGAGATGCTCGCCCCCGCGACCAGCGGCGTCCCCGCCGCTCCGGCGCCCGCACCCGCGGTCCGCTCGGCAGACGGTGACCTCGTCCTGCTCGTCGGCCGCGCCACCGACGTCGACGCCGCCGCCGGGGTGTTCGCGAGCCGGCACGGCCTGCGTGCCACAGCGGCCTCGGACCGGCGGAGCGGCATCCTCGCCCGCGCCGACGCCGTACGCGACGGCGCCGCACTGCTCGCGGTCGCGGCGTGGACCGACGTCGCGACCACCACGTCCCTCGCGCCGGACCAGGTGTGGGTCGTCGTCGACGTCGGGCGGAAGCACGAGGACGCGGTCACGATGCTCCGGGCCGTGGTCGAGGTGGGTGTCCCGATCGCGGGCGTCCTGGCGATCGGCGCCGAGGAGACGAGCACGCCGGAGACCGTCCGCCTGCTCGGGGTCCCGGTCCGGACGCTCTGACCGATCCTCGCAGCCGCCTGGTGCTCGTCGCTGCCGGGCTGGCGGCGGGGGAGTCGCTAGGCTGGCGCGGTGCTGGTACTCACGCGGAAGGTCGGCGAGCGGATCCTCATCGGTGACGACATCGTCATCACGGTGCTCGACTCCCGCGGTGACGGCGTCCGCATCGGGATCGACGCCCCTCGTGGCGTGAAGATCCAGCGCGAAGAGGTCGTCCGTGCCGTCGCCGAGGCGAACGTCGCCGCTGCCGCAGGCGCCGATGACGACGCCGAAGCACGCCTGCGGGCCGCACTCGGCGCCCCGCGGCCCACCGCTGCCGACTGACGCGCTGCGGCCTGCTGCCGCGGCGCCGCTCGGCTGCGCCGCCCGCGCTGCGGCCTGCTGCCCCGGCGCCGTTCGGCTGCGCCCAACGGCATCCGGCCCGAACCGCGGTGTCCCGCGGTTCGCCGGGGTTCCTGTTGTGCGGGTCCTCGCCGCGCCAGCTGGCGGCAGCCCGGCGGTACCCCGGCGGCAGTGCCGCCCGCCCGCCGGCCGGCCGAGCGCGGCGCCGTTCGGCTGCGCCCAACGGCATCCGGCCCGAACCGCGGTGTCCCGCGGTTCGCCCGGGTTCCTGTTGTGCGGGTCCTCGCCGCGCCAGCTGGCGGCAGCCCGGCGGTACCCCGGCGGCAGTGCCGCCCGCCGCGCCCGGCCGAGCGCGGCGCCGTTCGGCTGCGCCCAACGGCATCCGGTCGAACCGCGGTGTCCCGCGGTTCGACCGGGTTCCTGTTGTGCGGGTCCTCGCCGCGCCAGCTGGCGGCAGCCCGGCGGTACCCCGGCGGCAGTGCCGCCCGCCGCGCCCGGCCGGGCGCGGCGCCGTTCGGCTGCGCCCAACGGCATCCGGCCCGAACCGCGGTGTAGCGCGGTTCGGGCCGGTTCCTGTTGTGCGGGTCCTCGCCGTGCCAAGCGCCGCGCGCGCCACGCCGGACGCCGCGCGCCGCGCCGCGCCTACGGCCGGGGCTTCTTCTCCTGCTCGGGGAGCCGACCTGCAGCACGCTCGGCGGCGTACCACGCGCGGGCCTCGTCCTGCCGTGCCTGCTCGGCACCGGCAGCGATGGGGGAGCGGACGTGCGCCGGCTCGTACCCGAAGGACTCGATGAGCTGCGGGACGACCGGACGGATCCGCGCCACGAGCCGGTCGACGTACGCCGAGACCGCTCGGGCACGCTGCGCCGAGAGCCGACCGTGCAGCAGGTGCCAGTCGAGGTGCTGCTCGATCAGCCCGAGGGCGAACAGGTCGCGCAGCCAGACCAGCACCGTCCGGGTGTCACCCGGCGGGACGTCGGCGATCGCGTCGGTGAAGGCGTCCCACTGCATGAGCTCGGCGTGCGCCTTCGACGCCTCGATGAGCTCGTGCTGCGACCGGTTCAGCAGCACGGCCGCGCGGGCACGGTCCTTGCCGGCGGTGCGGAGGCGCATCCCGATCTCGGTCACCATGGTCTCGACGCGCCCGGCGAGCAGCGCGCGCTGCGTCCCGCTGTCCTGCAGGTCGGCCACCGAGGCCGCGAGCGAACCGCGGTCGGACACGGTCTGGCCCAGCCGACGGAGGCCGGTGGCATCGGCGAGCTTCGACCCGACCTGGGTCGCGACGAACTTCGCGGTCGACGCGGCATCGCGCGGTGCGGCCTTGCGGAAGTCGGTGAGCAGGCGCTTGCCGACGAGCTGCAGCAGGACGGTGTTGTCGCCCTCGAACGTCACGTAGACGTCGAGATCGGCGCGGAGGCCCGTGATGCGGTTCTCGGCGAGGAACCCGGCGCCGCCGGTCGCCTCGCGGCACTCCTGGAGCGTGTCGAGTGCCGACCAGGTGGACATGGACTTGAACGCCGCTGCCTGGGTCTCGAGGTCTTCACGACGCTCCGGGGTGTCCGCTCGCCCGCTGAACACGTCGTCGAAGGTCTGCAGCAGCTTCTCGTG
The DNA here is from genome assembly GCF_003234615.1 of Curtobacterium sp. MCPF17_001. Lineage (NCBI taxonomy): Bacteria > Bacillati > Actinomycetota > Actinomycetes > Micrococcales > Microbacteriaceae > Curtobacterium > Curtobacterium sp. MCPF17_001. The sequence goes on along the minus strand of NZ_QKSL01000005.1, from coordinate 19,207 downwards.
GGCGAAGGACTGCGCGAACACGGTCGCCAGACGCGGGATGAGACGGCGCTGGTGCCGGCCGTAGTCGAGGAGCACGCCCTCCTGCCCGTCACCGGTGGGGAACTGCCGACGCTGCATCGCGTAGGTCAGGGCGATCTGCAGCCCGACCTTCTGCGCGACGACCGCGGCGCCGTCGAGCGACACCCGGCCCTGCACGAGCGTGCCGAGCATGGTGAAGAAGCGCCGGCCGGGGGACTCGATGGGTGAGGAGTACGTGCCGTCCTCGGCGACGTCGCCGTAGCGGTTGAGCAGGTTCGTGCGGGGGATCCGGACGTGGTCGAACCAGAGCCGGCCGTTGTCGATGCCGTTCAGTCCGCCCTTGACCCCGTCGTCGTCGCCGCCGACCCCGGGCAGGAAGCCGTCGTCGTCGCGGAGCGGGACGTAGAAGGCGTGCACACCGTGGTCGATGCCCTGCGTGACGAGCTTGGCGAACACGACCGCGGCCTTGCCGTGCAGGGCGGCGTTGCCGATGTAGTCCTTCCACGCACCGCGGAAGGGCGTGTGCACGACGAACTCCTGCGTCTCCGGGTCGTAGGTCGCACTCGTCGCGATGTTCTGCACGTCGGAGCCGTGGCCGGTCTCGGTCATCGCGAAGCAGCCGGGGACGTCGAAGGCGATGATGCCGGGCAGGAACTCGCGGTGGTTCCGCTCGGTGCCCAGGTGGTGCACGGCCGAGGCGAAGAGACCCCACTGCACGCCGGCCTTGATCTGCAGTGACGGGTCGGCGACGGTCAGTTCCTCGAACGCCGCCAGGTTGCCGCCGTGGTTGTCCTGACCGCCGAACTCCGGCGGGTAGGGACGCTGGATCGCCCCGGCGTCGACCAGGATGCGGAGCTGCTCGAAGACCCGGGCACGGTGCTCGGCGATCGGCTGTCCCTCGATCTTGTGCAGCGCGGGGTCGCGGGCCAGTCGGCGGGAGATCCGGCGGTCTTCGGCCCAGCGACCGAGCAGGTGCTCGGCGAGCAGGTCGACGTCGATCCGGACGTCGGTGTCCGTGCCGCCGGTCGGGGTGCCGGCTGCCGGGTCGCCCGTGGCGTCGGCCTTCGGCGCGCTGCCGGAGGCTCGCGTGTCCGAACCCGGCGTGCCGGTCGGACCGGCGCTGCTCGGACGGCGCTCGGTGTTGCTGCGGACTGGTGCGGTGTCGACCATCGGGTGCCTCCTGAACTGCACGGTGGACGGACCGCGTCACTGCAGGGCGGTCCGACCAAGCCAGCGTAGGCACCCGTGTTGCGGATGGCATGACAGCCGTGCCAGGGCCACAACCGGTCCGGTCGGCTGATCCTCGTCGTTGGTGGGAACCCTCCAAGACCCGCCCGGGACATCCGTGGGGACCCTGGTGGGGATTCGGCGTGTACCTCGTCCCGGGGGCACACTGGCCGGCATGTCGAGCACCACGGAGCCGGACCGGCGCGGCAGCGGACGCACCTTCTTCGGGCAGCCGTTCGAGCTGTCCACACCGTTCGCCGTCGAGCTCTGGGAGCGCTTCTCGTTCTACGGCATGCAGGGCATCGTCCTGCTCTACATGTACTACTCGCTCACACGGGGTGGCCTGGGCATCGACCAGGGGGTGGCGAGCGGCATCATGGGCGCCTACGGCGGCTCGGTGTACCTCTTCACGATCCTCGGCGCGTGGGTCGCCGACCGCCTGATCGGCGCCGACCGGACGCTCTTCGGCAGCGCCGTCGTCGTGATGCTCGGACACATCGCGCTCGCACTGGTCCCCGGGGTCGCGGGCATCGGGGTCGGGCTCGTGCTGATCGCGCTCGGCTCCGGCGGCCTCAAGGCCACCGCCACGACGATCGTCGGCTCGCTCTACACGCGCGACGACCCGCGGCGCGACGCCGGCTTCTCGCTGTACTACCTCGGTGTGAACCTCGGCGCCTTCGCCGGGCCACTGCTCACCGGACTGCTGCAGTCGACGCTCGGATTCCACTACGGCTTCGGGCTCGCCGCGGTCGGGATGGCCGCGGGACTCGTGCAGTACGCGATCCGCCGACGGAACCTGCCCGACGCCGTGCAGAAGGTGACGAACCCGCTGCCGCGTTCGCGCTACCCGCTGGCCGTCGTCGTGGCGGTCGCCGGACTGGTCGTCATCGCGGTGGCCGTGCTCACCGGACTGCTGACCGTGTCGACGCTGCCGGTCGTCGTGGTGGTCGTGGTGGTCGTCGCGACCATCGCCTACTTCGTCGTGATCCTGTCCAGTGGCCTGACCCCCGACGAGCGCTCCCGGGTGTTCGCGTTCATCCCGCTGTTCATCGGCAGCGCGGTGTTCTGGTCGCTGTACCAGCAGCAGTTCACCGTCGTGACGGTCTACGCGGACCAGCGCCTGGACCGTGACCTGTTCGGCTTCACGATGCCGGTGTCGTGGGCGCAGTCGATCAACCCGGTCATGATCATCGTGCTGTCGGGGCTCTTCGCCGCACTCTGGACCCACCTGGGCGACCGCCAACCGTCCACGCCGACGAAGTTCGGCCTGGGGACGGGGATCATGGGCGTGGCGTTCCTGCTCTTCCTGCCCTTCGTCGGCACCGGTGAGAACGGCACGCCGCTGCTCGCCCTCGTCGGCATCCTGCTCGTGTTCACCGTCGCAGAACTGCTGTTGTCACCGACCGGGCAGTCCGTCGCCACGAAGCTCGCGCCGCCGAAGTTCCAGACGCAGATGGTGGCGCTGTTCTTCCTGTCCGTGTCGCTCGGCACCGCGCTGACCGGCGTGCTCTCCCGGTACTACGACCCGGAGCACGAGGCGCCGTACTTCACGGTCCTCGGCCTGGTCGCCGTCGTGGTCGGTGTCGTCCTGCTGGTGATCGCTCGGCCGGTGCTGCAACTCATGCGCGGCATCCGCTAGCTGACGCGCGGCACCGCACGTCCGACGGGCACGGTCCGGTAGCCTGGAGCGCAGCAGACCGGCCCCGCCAGACCGGCACCAGATCACGAGGAGTCACCCCCATGCTCGAGCTCATCGCAGGCATCATCATCGGCATCGGCGTCCTCGGTGGGTTCGGCACCTGCCTGGCCTTCGCCGCCATGATGAAGTCCGGCTCCGAAGAGTACTGACCGGTCAGGACGCTCCGGCGTCCACGGTCTCCGGTTCCATCGGGACCGGCACCAACTGACGACTCTGGACGGTCGCGCGCTCGAACGGGCCGCGGCCGTCCGTCGTGTAGGCGGGCTCGTCGAACTCGACGACCCAGGCCACGCGGACCCCGGCACCGGCGTACCCGGCGAGCTGCGCGCCTCCCGGAGCGACGATCAACCCGATCGGGTCGTCCGCCCACTGGTCGCCGCGGTCCGACGGGACCACCCGGACGACGGCACCGATGCCGAGGACCGGGACGTCCGGCGGCACCGCTCCGGCGGAGTCGTCGGGAGCAGCAGGGCGGGGAGCGCGACGTCCGAACACGCCACGACCCTACCGCCGGACCCCCGGCAGCGAGCCTAGACCGTGCTCAGTCCCGCCGGATCTGGGTGACGGACGAGTAGCCGGTGTCCGGGTGCTTCCGCATCGACAGCAGCCGCTCCATCGACGGTTCCAGGGCCGTGACCTTGTCGAGCGGCGCGCTGACCACGAGCTGGAAGCCGAGTCGCAGCCACGCGGTCACCGCACGGCCGGCGAACTCCGAGTCGGCCTTGATGAACGCCTCGTCGAGGAACACCGGCGCGAACCGCGGTCGGGGCCGGGTCTCGTCGCCGAGCTGGTAGCGGAGCGCCGCACCGACGATGAACGCCACGAGCTCCTGCGTCTCGCCACCGGACTTGTCACCGAGGGACGAGTACACGCCCAGGTCGTCACCCGCCGTGTCGTAACGGACGGCCGTGATCTCCATGTGCCGACGGACGTCCAGGACGGCGTCCCGCTGCGTGGTGCGCCCGCGCGGGGACTCCGGGTCGGGTCGGATGACGGCCATGAACCGGCGCAGGCGTCGGAACCGTGTCTCGAGGACGTCGTCGGTCAGCTCGGTGTCGACCGAGGCGGACAGGGCGCGGAGCTCCCTGCGGAACTGGGTGACGTCCTCGCGCGTGACGCGGCGGATGACGATCTTCAGCCGGTCGCGGTTCGCACCGAACGGCAGGTCGCGCAGGATCTCGTTGACCGGTTCGAGGCGCTCCTCGATCTCCACGACCGCGCGGTCGAACGCGCCGGAGAGCGGCACGAGGTCCTCGCCGCTCCATTGGGACAGCCGTCGACGCCATTCGCTGCGTCGCGCATGGAGGCCCGTGGCGACGATCTTGTCGAGGATCGCGCGGTAGTCGGGGTACGACGCCACCCCGGTGCCGAGGTTCGGGTCTGGCCAGGCGTCCTGGTAGCGCTCGAACGTCGTGGTGAGTGCCACCGAGGCGGTCGCGGCACCGTCGAGGGCCTGCGACAGGCGCTCCTCGAGTCGCCGCCGGAGGCGTTTGGTCGCGTCGTCAAAACCGTCCACGCCCTCGGGTGCCCCGACCTCGTCGAAGGCCTCGGCGAGCAGACGTTCCTGCTGCTCGTCCGGCAGCCGCTCGGGCGCGTCGGTGAACCGCTCGAGGATCTCGCTGGCGGCGTCCTGGCCGTCGACGAGCACCGCGTGTCGTTCCTCCAGACGCTTGACGCTGAGCCGTGCGGCGGCGCGACGGTCGGCGGCGTCGTCGAGTGCCGCGCGGAGCCGGGCGACGGACGCGCGGAGAGTCCGCAGTCCGTCGTCGGCAGCCAGGAGCGCCTGGCGTTCGTCCTCCAGTCGGGTGAGCGACGCGTCGGCGCCGGCCACGTCGACGGCGTCCCACGTGACGTCCACGCGGTGTCGGTGCGCGGTGCGGAGCGTGTCGAGGGCGGCCAGGTCCTGCGCGATGTCGGTGCGGCGGGCCTCCAGGGCGGTGAGGTCGGCGGCGATCTCGGCGAGCTCCGTCTCGACGGAGCGGACCCGGGACTCGTTCGTGAAGCCGATGACGTTCGCCTGGCGGCGGTCGCCGTGTGCGCCGCGGCGGCCGTCGCGGAGCTGCCCGGCGACGGTGACGCGTCGGCCACCCCCGCCGAGGTCGGCGGCGTCCTCGACGCAGCGGGCGTCGATCCGGTCGGACTCGATGCGCTCGCGGACCCAGGTGCTGAACGGCGACGGCTTGATCGCGAGCTTGCCGGAGACCATCGAGCTGTCGCCGGGCAGGTCGATGTGCGGACCCATCGGGACGCCCTCGAACTGCACCCGGACGGGCAGACGCAGCGCGTCGATCGCGGCGCTGAAGTCGTCCAAGCGGTCCTCGTCGACGAGCAGGGTGCGGGCGACCGGGGCCAGCACGGACTCGATCGCGGTGCGCCACTGCTCCTCGGCGGGCAGGACGTCGAGGAGTTCGGCGACGAACGGCACCGCCGCGGGGTCGATGCCGGCTGCGCGGGCCATCGCGACGCGGGCTTCGTGCATCGGCAGCGGCATGGCGCCCTGGCGGTGCTCGAGCGACCGACGCTCCTGACGCAGGGTCCGCTCGCGGTCGAGGAGCGGGTACTCCTCGCGGGTCAGGGCGTCGCGGCGGCTGTCGAGGTCGTCCCGCCGAGCGGGGTAGGTGCCGATGAACTCGTGGCTGGCGCGCTGGGCCTCGGTGAACTCGGCCTCGGTGGACAACGGTTCGCCGAGGGGCGCGGTGCGCTCGTCGAAGACCTCGCGGGCGCGGGCGACGGCGGCGCGCTCCCGGGTGCCGCGGTCGATGCGGTCCTCGAGCTGCGCCAGCGCGTTGCCGCCGGAGTCGCGCAGTCGGGCCTCCGCGTCGCGGAGCTCGACCTCGACCGCGGCGTGCCGGGCCGAGGCGGCCTCGACCTCGGCGCGGGTGGCGGTCCGCTCGCGGGTGTTCCGCTCGACCTCGAGGTCGAGCAGCTCCCGCTTGCGGGACGCCGTCCAGTGCGCGAAGGGCGAGACGTCCGCGCCGGTGGCGATGCCGTCGAGCGCCGCCGCTGCCGCCCGGGACCGTTCGATCTCGTCGTGCAGCTCGCTGATGGGGGAGAGGATGCGGACCTTGCGTTCCTCGGTGTCCATCGCCTCGTACGCCTCGTCGAGGGCGGCGAAGTGGGCGAGCGCGCGGTCCGCCGCCTCGTAGGTGCCGGGGGTCTCGAGCACGAGCGACTTGTACAGGGCATCGACGGTCGGCATGTGCTGACCGGCCTGGATGCGGGCGAGCAGGCGCATGGCGCGGTTCCCGCCGCCGGAGTCGCCGATGCCCAGTCGGGTCTGCAGCGTGTACGCGAGCTCCTGGTAGGTGTCACGGATCACGAGCCCCGGGATCCGGCCGGTGAGTTCCAGGTGCGCGAACCGGGAGGGCACGAAGTCCTCGAGTCGGCGCAGGTCGAACACGTCGTCGACGGTCGCCATGGTCATCTGGATGTCCGCCACACCACGGGCGCGGCGCGGCACGATGTAGGCGCGGAGGACCGTGAACCGCCGCTCGTCGTCGTTCCGGAACGTGACCGCGACGGCGCCCCAGGTGGTCTGCTCGTCGCCGCGGAGCGTGACGTCCTTGAGCGCACCGGTCTCCGGGTCACGCCGGGTGTCGACCTTGCCGCGCAGGTAGGTGAGCAGGTTGCGCTGGTCCGCGCTGCGCGCCCGGCCGGTCGTCGCGTCGTTCGAGGCGCCGTTGAACGGCACGTCGGACGGCATCATCACCGCGAGGTACGCGTCCATCAGCGTCGACTTGCCGGTCCCCGAGGCACCCGAGATCAGGGTCGCCGTCCCGGAGAGCTCAACCTGGCGGTGGCCCTGGAAACCGCCCCAGTTGACGACCTGCATGGACTCGGCGCGCCACTGCGCGACGGTGTCGAACAGGGCGGGGATGCCCGTGGTGTCGATGTCGACGGTGCTCACGCGCGGTCCTCCTCGGTCTCGTCGGTGTCGGTGTCCGTGTCGTCATCGGTCAGGAGTGTCGGATCACCCTCGTCGGACGCCGCACCACCGTCGGTGGTCGCGTTCCGCAGCGTGGTGCTCGTCAACCACGTGTCGAGCTCGACCAGTCGTTCGAGGGGCAGGAGGACCTCGACGACGCTCGCGATCCGGAAGCGGTCCGGGTCGGAGGTCTTCAGCAGAACCCGGGCCGTCACCAGTCGCTCGACCGCCTTCGCCACGCGGGCCTCGTCACGGGTGCGGTCGGTCGCGGTCGCCGGTCGGAAGCCGGACACGTGCCCGAGGATCTCGGTCCGGTCCACCACGACCTGGTCGGGGCCGGGTCGGGCGTCGGCACGCAGTCGCATCCGCAGGTAGACGAGGACGATCGTCTCCTCGCGGGTGTACGGGGCGTCGCGGAGCAGGGTCGGGAAGCCACGCCGGGTGCTCTCGGAGCGGGCCTGGCGCTTGAAGGCGACCTCGCGGTCCCGGTCGACGTGGAGTTCGAGGAACAGGTCGTTCAGTCGCGACCGGAGCTGGTGCTCGGCGTCCAGGACCGCACGCCACTCGTCCACGTGCGTGCGGGCACTGACGTAGGGGTGCCGCAGCAGGGCGACCAGGGCGCGGCGCTGCGGTTCGTCGAGGCGGCCCTCGTCGCCCTCGAACAGCGCGAACGTGCTCTCGTCACGCTCCGCGAGTGCGTCGCCGGAGAAGTCGCCGGCGAAGTCGACGGTTCCGTCGGCGTCCACGCCGGAGGCGTCCTCGAACGCGACCTCGTCGTGGACGGGTGCTGGCGTCGTGTCGCTCACCGTGCCTCCTGGCCGGGTTCGTCGTCGGGGCCCGGTGCATCGCCCGCGGGGGCGAGTGCTGCGGTGGGCATGTGGAAGGTGACCGGCTCACCGTCGGGGCGGACGGTGTGGTGCGGCGCGGAGGCCGTGCCCGCTTCGAAGTCCGGGTGTCCGGTGAGCAGGTGGGCGAGTCCGAAGAGCTCGACGGGGCGGCGCTGCTCGGCGGGCAGCGCGTGGAAGGCCTCCACGCTCGAGCCGGTCGCGGCGTGCCCCAGGGCGTCGCGCAGCTCGGCGAGCAGCGGACCGCCGTGGCGGCGGAGCGACTCGACGTCGATGTCCTCGAACACGTCGTCGTCGGGTTCCTCGATCGGCGGTGGCACGGACTCGGAATCCGGGTCGTGGAACTTCTCGCGGAGCGTCCCGACCGCGGCGGACGGGGGCAGCAGGCCGAGCGGGACCCGGTCGCGCGCCGAGCCGGTGTCCATCCAGGCCGCGAGTCCGCGGTTCACCGAACGCAGCACGGCGTCGAGTTCGCGGTCCCGCACCACGTCGTGCGCGACGATCTGGTCGCGCAGCGTGGCGGTGAGCATCCGGCGCTGGGCGAGGACGTCCTCGATGCCCTGACGGAGGATGCCGACCGTGCCCCGGAAGGTCCGGCGCTCGGTCGCGCTGAGCGAGCTCGCGAACGGGTGTTCCAGGATCGTGGTGATGTCGTCGCGGAGCCGGAGGAGCAGCGCGTCGTCGCGCAGGAGCTCGAAGGCCCCCTGGAACGCCCGGCCCTCGGGTGTGGACTCCATGAGGTTGTCGGTCCGGGCCAGGTAGTCGTCCAGGATCTCGCCGATCGGACGGACCTCTTGGCGGAAGTCCTCGACGATCTCGCGGTGCATCGTCGCCACGGCTTCCTCGACGCGCTTGAAGTCGCTCGGGAGCTGGCGGATGAGGTCGGTGAGGTTCGTGTAGCCGTCGCGCATCCGGTCCTCGTCGACCGTGACGACCTCGTCGCCGCGGGCCAGGCGGTCCCGCTCGGCCTGCAGCTCCGCGATCTGGGCGTCGAGCCGGCGGACCTGGGTGTCCCGGTCGGGTTCGGCACGGGCGGCCCAACGGTGCACGGCGTCGACGATCATCGCCAGGCGGCTCTCGCTGATCAGCGCGCGCTCGGACGACAGCGCGTCGATGAGGCTCAGCGCTTCGAGGGCGTGGCTCGTCAGGCTGTACTGCTCGTCGCCGTCGGGGGAGTTCGAGCGGACGAGCCACTGTGCCGCCACCCACTCGCGGCAGAGCGACCGACCGTTGGGACGCGGCGCCTCGCCCGGCGGCAGGTCCCCGCTGGGGGAGTCGCCCGCCGGCACCCGCGCACCGGTCGCCTGCAGTCGGGCGACGTGCTCCTCGACCTGCAGGTGCATCCGGTCAGCCGGGACGTACTGCACGTCGCGGTCGAACACCGTCCGGAACACCGAGACGACCGCGGCACTCGTCGGACGGGACATCAGGCGGAGCGTCGGACGGTCGAGCACCTGGCGGACCCGGGCGAACTCGAGGTCGACGTCGGTCATGCTGCCCCTGGTGGTCGGACGGGTCGTGTGGTTGAACGGGTCGTGTGCTCGGACGGCTCGTGGGATGCGAAGAGCCCGACGCGGTGGCGTCGGGCTCTTCGGGTGTTCTGCTGCCCGGAACGGGCACGTGGGCGATACCAGACTCGAACTGATGACCTCTTCGGTGTGAACGAAGCGCGCTACCAACTGCGCCAATCGCCCCTCGCACTTGCGTGCGGAACGATAGTAGCGGATGTCCGGCCGTGGTCGGAACACCGGCCGCTCGTCGCGCGCGTCGCCGGCCTCGCGGGCGCACTGGAGGCCCGTGGTGACCCCGCCGATCCGCATGAACCCGGGGGACACGCCCGGTGAACGGAACCGGTTTTGGAGAAACAGCGTGAACTGGGTACAGTTTACGAGTCGCCGCGAGAGCGGGTCGGACAACACCGGTGTGACTCAGGTCAGACCATGCGGATGTGGCGCAGTGGTAGCGCATCACCTTGCCAAGGTGAGGGTCGCGAGTTCGAATCTCGTCATCCGCTCGAGGTGCCTGTCTTCTCTGGAAGACAGCAACTCTCCAGAAGAGGTATCCCACCGATCGGGTACTACGCCAGACGTGGACCTTGATGGTGGGGTGGCCGAGAGGCGAGGCAGCGGCCTGCAAAGCCGTCCACGCGGGTTCGAATCCCGTCCCCACCTCCAGTCCGCTCCGGCGGAACTCATCTGGGCGATTGGCGCAGCGGTAGCGCGCTTCCCTGACACGGAAGAGGTCACTGGTTCGATCCCAGTATCGCCCACCACGAAGAAGCCCCCGGCAGGAATGCCGGGGGCTTTCGTCGTTCCCGCCGTCGGGACACCTCGTGCGACCGCGTCGGCTCGGAACGAGGTTCGAGGGGCGAGGTTCGAGGGGCGAGGGGCGAGACGACGATGGTCCCGCACGGCCGCACCCGTCCGGAGAACTCTGCGGCTGGCGCCGACGGATCCGGGGGGACTGCCGATAGGGGCTGACGGAACGTGACGCCCGGCCCGAGGGGCGGCGGGCGGTTCCCGACCCGAGGAGTGGCACCATGCGGCGTCCGACCCCGATGCGACGGTTCCTGCCCGCGGCGGTGCTCCTGGCGATGCTCGCGACCACGGTGAGCGCGACGACGGTCACCGCGGTGCCGGCCGTCGCAGCGGCGAGTCCGAAAGTTTCCGTGTCGTGGAAGAACAGCGCCGTGACGGCCACCGGCTTCCGCTCCACGGTCGGTGTCACGAACGGGTCCGGTGCCGCCTGGCGTGGATGGACGATCCAGTTCGCGTACGCGTCCGACGCGCGGACGTTCCGCGACGTCCGCAAGGTCTCGAGCGCGAAGGGGTCGCTCACGGTCGCCGGGGTGACGGCACGACCGGACATCGCCAAGGGGGCGACGGCGTCCTTCCGGATCGACTCGCGGAAGGTCGCGAAGGCGAAGACGGTGCCGACCTCGTGCACGGTCGTCGGAGCGGCCCTGCCGTGCTCGGTCAACGGTGGAGCGGCGACGCCGGGCAAACCCCCGGCAACGCCGACACCGACACCGACACCGACACCGAAGCCCACGCCAGCACCGACGCCCACGCCAGCAGCGACGCCCGCTCCCACGCCGAAGCCGGCCACCGGGCGCGACGGCACGGTCGCGGTCGGTTGGCTCGACAACGCCACCTGGGCGACCGGCAGCCAGTCCTCGGTCAGCGTGACGAACCGGACCGCGCTGCGCCTGGCTCCGTGGCGGATCCGGTTCACCTACGCCGCCACCGTCGACACGATCTGGGACGCCACCGCGAGTGCCACGCCCGGCGGGTTCATCGCGTCCGCCCCGTCCTACGCCGGCTCGCTCGACGCCGGTGCTGCGACGTCGTTCGGGCTCACCTCGAAGACCGCGGGGGGCGCCGGCGTCCTCCCGACCGCGTGCACCGTGCTCGACCTGCCCACCGGCACGGACGTCGCCTGCACGGTGAGCGGCGTCCCGTCCGGCACGCCGGCCACGAGCACCCCCGCGCCTGCGCCGATCGCGGTCCCGGCACCCCTGACCGAGCCCCGTGCCGGTCGGACCCTGATCGCCCCGTACGTCGACCTCGGGCTCTGGCCGACCGCGGACCTGCGGACCTTCGCGGAGCAGACCGGCATGCGTGCCTTCACGCTGGCGTTCGTCGTGTCGGACAACGGCGGCAGTGCCTGCACGCCGGCCTGGGCCGGCTTCGACGCCTACCGGATCGGCGGTCCGCAGGACTTCCATGCGAACATCGCCGCGTTCCAGGCGAGCGGCGGCCAGGTGGTGGTGTCGTTCGGCGGCGCGGTGAACAGCGAGCTCGCCCTGCGGTGCACCGACCCGGTGAAGCTGCAGGCCGCCTACCAGCAGGTCGTCGACCGGTTCGGCGTCGACCGGATCGACCTCGACATCGAGGGCACGGCGCTCGGCGACACGGCAGCCAACCAGCGCCGCGCGACGGCGATCGCCCGGGTCGTCGCCGCGCAGGCGGCGAAGGGACGCCACCTCGACGTCTCGCTCACCCTGCCGGTGATGCCGACCGGACTCCTCGGCGAGGGCGTCGCCGCGGTCCGGGGACTCACCGTCGCCGGTGTCCGTCCGGTCGCCGTGAACCTCATGGCGATGGACTACGGACAGGGGGCCCAGCCGATGGGTCCGGCCGCGAGGTCCGCCGCCCTGGCGACCGCGAGTCAGCTCGCCACGATCCCCGCCTACGCCGGACTCAGCGCCTCGGCCCGACTGTCGATGATCGGCATCACCCCGATGGTCGGTCTGAACGACACCGGCGAGGTGTTCACCCGCACGGACGCCCAGGACCTGGCGGCCTGGTCGGTCGCGAACGGCATCGAGGTGCTGTCCTACTGGGAGGCCACCCGCGACCAGCCCTGCAACCCGTCCATCGGCGCCTACATGTGCTCCGGGGTCCGGGACGCGCAGTGGTCGTTCGCGCACGCGGTGGTCACCGGCGCGACGCGCTGAGCAGGCGGCGCGACACGCTGAGCAGGCGGAGCGGCACCGACGGCGGCGGCACGCGTCACCGCAACGCGTCGGCGAGTTCCTCGAGCAGGAACGCGATCGAGGCCGCCCCGTCCAGCAGCATCTGCACCTCGATGCTCTCGTCACTCGAGTGCCAGTGGTCCTCCGGCAGCCCCGTCCCGATGAACAGCACCGGCGCGTCGAGCACCCGCCCGAGCAGTTCCGCGGGCCCGCCGCCGGCGTTCCCCATCCGTCCCGCGGTCTCGGTGCCGTGCCCCCGTTCCATCGCTCGGACAAGGGCCTCGGCGGCCGGACCGGGGGGTGTCACGTAGGGGTCCTGGCCGGACTCCTCCGGGATGTCGAGCTGGTAGGTCACCCCGTCGGGCATCTGCTCGGCGACGAAGGCCCGCATCTGCTCGGCGACACGGTCGACGTGCTGACCGGGGACCGTCCGGATGCTGATCTCCGCGGTGGCCTCGCTGGGGATGACGGCGCGGGGGAACCCGGTCGGGTCACCGGCGAGCAGCGTCAGGACCTCGATCGACGGGCGCGCCCAGAGTCGCTCCTCGATCGTGTGTCCGGGCTCGCCGACGACGCTCCGGGTCTCGGTCCGCTCGAGCCACACGTCGGTGTCGAAGTCCAGGTCACGGAGCTCCTGCTGCCGCTCCTCGGTGAGCTCGTCGACGTCGTCGAGGAACCCCGGGACGGCGATGCGACCCTCGTCGTCGTGCATAGCCGCGAGCACCGAGACGAGCGCGTGCACCGGGTTGGGCGCCGGCCCGGACACCGCCCCACTGTGCACGTCCCGAGCCGGGCCGGTGACGGTCAGGGTGGCTCCGGTCATGCCGCGCATCGAGGTGACGACCGCCGGGTTGCCGCTCTTCCACTGCAGGGTGTCCGAGAAGACGACGACGTCGCAGGCGAACCGCTCGGGGTCGCTCTCGAGCAGCGCGGCGAAGTGCGACGACCCGAGCTCTTCCTCACCTTCGACGAGGTACCTGAGGTTCACCGCAGGCTGGCCGTCGTCCCGGGTCCCCAGGTGTGCCCGGAGCGCCCAGAGGTGTGCGATGACCTGCCCCTTCGCATCCGACGCGCCGCGGCCGTACAGTCGGCCGTCGCGGAGCACGGGTGCGAACGGCGCCGTCTCCATCCACTCCTCGGGCTTCGCGTGCCGGACGTCGTGGTGGCTGTACACCAGGACGGTCGGCAGCGACGGGTCGACCAGCCACTCGCCGTACACCGCGGGTGACGGCCCGGCCCGCAGCACCTCGGTCCGGAGCCCCACCTCGCGCATCGCGCCGGCGAGCCACCGCGCAGAGCGCTCGACGTCGAGCGCCCGCTCCGGCTGCGAGGCGACGGACGGGATCCGCACCCACTCCGACAACTGGTCGATGATCGTGTCCTGCGCGGCCTGGAGGCTCGTGGTGACGTCCGCCCCGCCGCTGTCCGTTCCGTGTTCCACCAGTCCGACCGTAGAGACCGGACGGTCGGAGGCGACTCCGGATCCGCGCACACAGGACCTCGGCCGGAGGTCTGCTCAGTCGACCGGGCGGTGCAGCGTCGCGATGCCGTCGTGGAGCGGCTCCGTCTCCCACGTCGCCGCGGCGGTGCCCGCAGCCAGGTCGCACCGGACGTGCAGCAGGTGCGGGGTCTCCACGAACCGGACGTCGATCGACACGACGTCACCGGCGCGTGCGCCGCTGGTCGCCGTCGCACCGGACACCGCCCACGTGCCGTCGCCGACCGGGGCCGCGACCTCGCCGGAGGCGTCGCGGAGGGTGAGCACCCACCCGCGCTCGGTGCCCTGGGTCAGGTGCAGGGCCTCCAGTCCGGCTCCGATGCCCGTCGACCCGGACGCGGCGGAGAACCCGCCCTCGGGCAGCGGGGTGAGTACTCCGAGCGCGTCACCGGCGAGCGGGGGGAGTGCCAGCCCGGCGAGTCGCTCGCGCAGGGCCGGGTCGGCGGTCTCGGCCCCCTGCCGGTCGATCGCCGGCAACAGGTGTTCCCACACCGCGTCGAGGACGGCCTGCATGTCGAGGCTCTGACCGGTCATCGCCACCACGACGTCGTGTTCGGGCAGGACGACGCAGAACTGGCCGTAGGCGCCGTCGCCGCGGAAGCCGTGCCGCGCCATCCAGAACTGGAACCCGTAGCCCGCCGACCAGTCCGGGTTCTCCTCGTCGGGGTTGGCGACCCGGACGCTGGTGGCCGTCTCGACCCAGTCCTCGTCGAGCAGGCGCTGCCCGTCCCACATCCCGCGCTGCAGGTACAGCTGGCCGAGTGCGGCGACCGCTTCCGTGGTCGTGTAGCCGCCGCTGTACCCGAGTTCCGCGCCGGAGTCGTCCCGCCGCCACGCGAAGTCGTCGATGCCGAGCGGCGCGAACAGCCTCGGACGCAGGTACTCGAGGAGCGATGTCCCGCTGACCCGCCGGACGATCTCGCCGAGGGTGTAGGTGCACGGCTGGTTGTAGGCGAAGACGCTGCCGGGCTCCTCGTCGGGCGGGAGGAGCAGGAACCCGCGGACGGTGTCCCTCGGGTCGATCGCCTCCGCCCGGTCGATGGTCTCGGTGCGGTGCCCGCTCGCCATCGCCAGCAGGTGCCGGACCCGCATCCGTCGGGTGCGCTCGTCGGTCACCTCGGCGTCGAGTTCCGGGAAGTGGCTGACGACGGTGTCGTCCAGGTCGATCAGCCCCGCGCGCACGGCGATGCCGACGGCCGCGGCGGTGAAGCTCTTGCTCAGCGAGTAGAGCAGGTGCACCCGGTCGGCGGCGAACGGGGCCCACCAGCCCTCGGCCGCGACCGCGCCGTGCCGGAGGACCATGACGCTGTGCGGCTCAACGCCGTCCGCGCCCTCCAGCGCGGAGACCAGGCGGTCGAGCCCGGTCGCGTCGATGCCGAGGGCGGACGGGGTGCTGCGTCGGAACGTCGTCGTCACGGAGCAGACCCTAGTCCGGTCGTCGCTGGCAACGTCCGGCGCGCCCGACATGCGGACGGGAGGCCCGGATCGCGTCGGTCGTCGGGTACAGTGGTGGATGTTGGTCACCCTGGTGGGCAGCGTGCGGATGTGGCGCAGTGGTAGCGCATCACCTTGCCAAGGTGAGGGTCGCGAGTTCGAATCTCGTCATCCGCTCAGGACAGAACACAGGAACCAGAACCCCTCGGCCGATCGGCCGGGGGGTTCTGTCGTCTGTGGTCGACGAGCACGTAGTGGTCGACGAGCACGTCAGTGGTCGACGAGCACGTCAGTGGTCGACGAGCACGTCAGTGGTCGACGAGCACGCCGGCGGGCGACGAGCACGTCGGCGGGCGCAGGCTTCGGGTCCCCGCGCCCACCGGCGTGGAGGCGCCGTCGCCTCGTCGTGGCCCCCGGATGGGTCGTCCGGACGCGGGCCCGGGGATCTGTTCGGAGCAGCAGGGCCAGCGGGAGGCCCCGCTGGCGGGTCGTGCGGTTTCCCGCACGATCCGCCGCCCGTCGGCCTGTCGACTTGCGGCGACGGGGTCAGGCTGTCGCGACGGCTCTCGTGCCCGGCATGCCGACCCACAGCGACGCGCCGGTGTCGACGACGGTCACGAGCACCGTGTCGCACCCACGGCAGCGGGCGACACTGCCCATCGCCGTCCGGTGGACCCGGGTCACCGCCAGGAGGCCCGTGGTCCCGCAGCCGGAACAGCGCAACCGGGCGGACGTCGCGTCGACCCCGAGCACCTCGGCGAGGTCCCCGGCCAGGGCGTTGCCGTCGACGAGCGTCATCACGAGCCTCCGAACCGTTCCGCACGCACCTCGGTGGTGTCGTGGCCGAGTTCACCGAGCCAGCGCAGCACCTGTTCGACGAAGGGTGTCGAGCCGCACACGTACACCAGGGCCCCGGCCTCGGGCGGCAGGACCGACGCCGCCAGCCGCTCCCGGGTCAGTCGTCCGGCCGGGGTCGTCACGCCGTCCGGCGTCCGGCGGCTGTAGACGACGTCGAGGACGAACGGTGCGTGCTCGGCAGCGCTCACCGCTGCGTCGAGTTCCGGCCGGAAGAAGACGTCCTCCGGGGTCCGGACGGCGTAGAGCATCCGGAACGGTGACGGATCGCCAGCGGCTGCGTGCGCGGTGACCATCGGCAGGAGCGGCACGACGCCCGACCCGCCGGCGATCAGCTGCACCGGGCGCGGCTCGGATGCCGCGGGGCCCGGACGCCAGACGAACCACCCGCCGAGGGGCCCGTGCACCTCGAGCGCGTCCCCGATCTCGACGGCGTCGACCAGGAACGGGGACACCTCGCCGTCCTCGACCCGGTCCACCGCGAGCGTGACCCGGGAGTCGTCGCCGGAGGAAGCGATCGAGTAGGAGCGCGTGGCCTGGTAGCCGTCCTCCGCCGTGAGCCGCAGGTCCAGGTGCTGCCCGGGGTCGTTGCCCGGCCAGGTGGGCACGTCCAGCACCAGGCGTCGGGCGTTCGGCGTCTCCGGGGACACCGACGCCACCGTGGCGGCGTGCCAGGCGGGACGCCGGAGCGGGCGGACGGGGGCGACACCGGGCCAGGCCGGTGCGGCACCGGACCCGGCCGGTGCCGCACCGGACCCGGCCGGTGCCGCACCGGGCCGGTCCGACGGGGCGGACGGGGGACGGGCCTCCAGGCCGGGGGCGTCGTCGGCTGTGGAGAGGGTCACCAGTACCGCTCTTCCTTCCACGGGTCGCCGTGCATGTTGTAGCCGGCGTTCTCCCAGAACCCGGGTTCGTCCTCGGCGTGCATCACGATGCCGCGGACCCACTTCGCGCTCTTCCAGAAGTACAGGTGCGGGACGAGCAGCCGTGCGGGGCCGCCGTGCTCGGGGGTGAGGGGTTCGCCGTCCGCCTCGAAGGCGATCCACGCCTGCCCCTCGAGCAGCTCGTCGAGTGGCACGTTCGTGGTGTAGCCGCCGAAACTGTGCACCATGCAGAAGTCGAGCGACGTCTCGATGTCGGCGAACAGCTTGTCGAGCGGCACACCGCGCCAACCCATGCCGAGCTTGGTCCAGTGCGTGACGCAGTGGATGTCGACGGTGATGTCGTCCAGCCCGAGTGCCCGTACCTCGTCCCACGTCCACGAGTGCAGGCCGGACTCGGTGCGGATCGAGAAGCTCCACTCGGACGGTTCGATCTCCGGCGTCGCACCGGCCGACAGCACGGGCCAGTCGTGCACCAGTGTCTGCCCGGGCGGGATCTTGCTGTCGTCGACATCACGGCGGCGTCCGCCGAACCCGCGGGTGAAGCTGGCCATCGCGTCCTCGTTCCTGTCGTCACCGGCGTCGGGACCGCTGCCGCCCCGATCCGCCTGCTGTGTCGATCCTGCCGCACGGCCGTGCTCTTGTCAGCCGCCGCGCGGACGGCCGCGGCGCCGATGACGGGTTCAACCGGCCGGGGTGACCAGGCCCGACTCGTACGCCAGGACCACGGCGTGCACGCGGTCCCGCAGCTGCAGTTTCGCGAGCACCCGGCCGACGTGTGTCTTGACGGTCTGCTCGGCGATGAACAGTTCCCGTCCGATCTCGCCGTTCGAGCGCCCGCGGGCCATGAGCATGAAGACGTCCCGCTCGCGGCCGGTCAGGACCGCGAGCACGTCCGCCTGCGGAGCGGCAGGTCGGGGTCCCGCGATGAAGGCCTCGACCAGGTGTCGGGTGACGCGAGGCGCGAGCAGGGCGTCCCCGGCCGCGATGGTCCGGACGGCGGCGATCAGGTCCTCGGCGCCCGCGTCCTTGAGCAGGAAGCCGCTCGCCCCGGCCCGCAGCGCGTCGAACACGTAGTCGTCGATGTCGAACGTCGTGAGCATCAGGACGCGGACCGGCGTCGGACTCGGCCCCGAGCGCGGCGCTGCCGTGAGCCGCCGTGTCGCTTCGATCCCGTCGAGGACCGGCATCCGCACGTCCATCAGCACGACGTCGGGCTCGAGGTCGATGCCGAGCGCGACGGCCTGGGCACCGTCCCCGGCTTCGCCCACGACCTCGAGGTCCGACTGGGAGCCGAGGATCGCGACGAGTCCCGTGCGGAACACGGCCTGGTCGTCGACGACGAGTACTCGGGTCATCGGGGGTCTCCGTCCGGGTGGCGGGGCAGGGTCACGGCGACACGGAAGCCACCGTCGGCGGTGGGGCCGGCGTCGAGCGTCCCGTCGAGCGCGGCGACGCGGGAGCGCATGCCGGCGAGGCCGTACCCGCCGTCGTCGGCCGGGGGCGGGGGAGCGAGGGGGGCCCGGGCGTTCGTCACGACCACCGCGACGGCGGCGACGGACACCTGGACGATGACGGTGGTGTCGGCACCGGGGGCGTGGCGGACGACGTTGCCGAGGGCCTCCTGCACGACGCGGTACACCGTCAGCTGCGTGACGCTGCCGACGGCCCCGACGTCGACGGCTGCGTCGTCGACGGCTGCGTCGTCGACGGCTGCGTCGTCGACGGCTGCGTCGTCGACGGCTGCGTCGTCGGTGGCTGCGTCGTCCCGGACGTCGAGGGTGACCGCGAGCCCGGCGGCGCGCGTCGAGCCGACGAGGGCCGGCAGGTCGGTCAGGCCCGGTTGCGGTGCACGCTCGGCGTCCTCGTCGCCGCGCAGCGTGCCGAGGAGCTGTCGCATCTCCCGGAGTGCGGTGCGGGAGGTCGCGGCGATCGTCGCGAACTCCTCCCGCGCCGCCGGTGGCAGGTCCGTCACGCGGTAGGGCGCCGACTCCGCCTGCATGTGCACGACGGACATGCTGTGCGCGACGACGTCGTGCAGCTCCCGGGCGATCCGGGCGCGCTCCTCCACGGCACGGCGGGCACCGGCCTGCTGCTCGGCGTCCTGCCGTGCGGCGACGAGCTCGGCACCCACTGCCCGGCGCTGGCCGAGCAGGACCGCGGCCGCCCCGATGAGCAGCCCGCTGCCCGCGGACACCACGAGCGTGCTCACCCAAACGTCCGGCTGGTCCCACCGGCTGGGCGTCGCGGCGACGAGCACCAGGGTCAGGACCGTCGAGGCACCCCAGGCGACCGCGGTCGTCCGCCACGGGGTCCGCAGGCCGAGGACGACGAGCAGCACCGACAGG